>NZ_LR733429.1:1026250-1368333 GCF_902506255.1 Exiguobacterium sp. 8H
TGCACCGATTGCAATGATTGGAAGCGCATATGCACCAACATCGAATCCGATGATGAACGCCGTCACCGTCGTCCCGATGTTCGCCCCCATGATGACCCCGATTGCTTGACGGAGTGTCATGAACCCGGCGCTAACAAGTCCGACCGTAATGACGGTTGTACCTGAAGATGATTGAATCAATACAGTAACGATAATCCCGGCGAGTACCCCAAGGAATGGATTCGTTGTATACTTATCAAGGATGTCTCGCAGGCGATTCCCTGCAGACTTTTGGAGTCCGTCTCCCATCGATTTGATCCCGAAGAGGAAGATCCCTAGACCTCCAAAAAACATGAATAACATTTCTTGCAAATTGTATTCCACGATTTTTGTACTCCTTTTAATTAAGAATTGGTTGGATTTGCTTGGTTTTTAATGCCCTACTCATTATGCCTTCATCGGTAGTATCATGTAAACACGTTTAATGTAAAAGTTTTATTAAAACACTGTACCATTTCATGCATCTTATTGACTTCTGTAATATAACAGATTGGAGTTTTTAGTATGTTGTCCACTATTTTGAAGTTCCTTCGAACAAGTCTTTTCCCATCTAAGCAAGTATTGCGTCTTCGTTTAGCCCCGCTCCATGCCTATATGGGAGCCACTCTCGTGTTGACGCTTCTGATCACTGTCTTGGACTTTATTGTGATTCGTCCTGATTTTTTCGTTCCGATGTGGCTATTCTTACACGGATTCGCCATTTTCTTTTTCTATTTACTTTGGGTCGCCATCATGGCTTTATACGTTCAGTTGGTTACAAAAGTCTACTCGAAAAACATGTGGGCCTACCGTCAAGCTTGGCCATATGCCGTGGCGATGACATTCGTCCCTACCGTTATATTAGTGGTGTTGTACCACATGAACCCGTCTCTTATATGGATTGGTTTCATCATTGGACTCGGATATATCACCTACCCTTTAACGAAAGTGCCAAAAAAAAAATAACGACAAGCGTCTTCGTAAACGCTTGTCGTTATTTTTATGCCGGAGAAAGTTCCTCGAGCGTCTGATTCAATGCTTCACTTTGGTCACTCAAGTCAGTACCTGCAGACTGTAAGGCAGACTGCACATTGGACCATCGTTCGACACCGTCGTTCAGCTCGAATAACTTTCGTTCGAGTAACGAACTGATTTCTCGCAACCGCTCATTCGATTCGATTAATTGCAAGAGCTGTCTCCCCGTATGTGACGTTTGATCCGAGATGGACTGAAACTCATCTAACTGAACTTTGATTTCATGGTCGATTGTTCCGATTCCAATCTCTACTCGATAAACAGCATCTTTTAATAGATGCACTTCTTTGATAAAGTCATTGACTTCAAACAACAGGTCCTTTCGTTCTTCGTTCAATGCTTCGATTGCATCTACCGCGAGGAGTGTCGCTTCATTCGTCATTTTTGCTAACTTCCCAACTTCATTGGCAACAACAGCAAATCCTTTACCATGTTCTCCTGCGCGGGCTGCCTCAATCGATGCGTTAAGCGACAACATCTTCGTAGCTGTCGACACCGATAGGATACTCTTTAGCGCCTCATCCGCTTTTGAAGAGTTCGACTCACTCTCTTCAAGCTTTTGTTGAATACTCTCCACTTGTTGCTCAACATAATCACTCGCCTCTTTCACAGAATAGAACGTTTCAAGTTCTTCATGTAATATGGATTTCAGTCGATTGCCACGGTCGTCCACACTCGAAATTTGATGTTCCAGCATTTCTATTTGTTGTGTCACTTCTCTCATTTTGAATGTAGAATCGCTTGTCACCGACTGATATGAATGACTCGTATGTTCTACCGTAACCGCAACTTCACGGAATTGTTCAACCTGATGATGGCTGTTCATCAGTTCTTGTTGGAAGATTGGAAGACTTTGATGAAATGCACTCGCTGTCTTCCCCATCATATCCATGGACTGATTCCATAATTGAATGAACGTGTTGAACTCGGTTTCGAGTATATGGATTTCTTTGGATTTCGCTCCAAGTGCCACGTCATCGAAACGACGCGTTTCAACGGCACGGCGCAATGAATGGGCCAATACACTCAACGGTTTGACTTCACGATGAATCAATCGCGAAAAGAGGATGGCCATCCCAATCATCGCAATGAATAAAATGAACGTGATATATTTTCGCAGTTCAGTCATTGGACCAAGCGCAGATTTTTTCGTGACAACGAGAACGTAATCTGCTTTTAGCTCAGGGATCGAGACCGATGCCATTAGTAAACCATCTGTCTCTTCTACTTCAGATGTTGTCGTTTGTGAAACTTTCCCTACAATCTGCTCTGTTTTCATTCCTTTTGACCCACTCAATTGCTCAACAGACTCTCCACGTACTAAAAATTGCGCTGCTTCAAAATCATCTCCCGATAGAATAGAAGCTTGTTGCATATAAGTAGATTTTAATGACCGGTTGAGTTGCTTCTCGTTTGCTACATATGCACTGTACGACGTCTTCACCGATTCTCGCATGACCGTAACTTCTCGCATAAGGCGCTGCTCGATTTCTGCGGACAATAGTTGTTCAGACTTTAGGGCGAACCAGCTAAACGTCACGATAAAGACAAGTAATATGATTGGCATGAGCGTCCATTGGAGGCGGTGCCCTATTTTAAAATGACGATTTAGTCGAGCGTTTCGTCCCGTACCCTTCATTTGATTGCGCTTGAAATTCATCTTCACGTTAAGCCACCTCTTTTTCTAATCTCGCCTATATATCGGTCTTGAGACGGTGGAAAATTATGAAGTAGATGTTAAGATAGCGTTAGAGTTTGTAAAGAGCACACATCCGTCACGCATCCTAGATGCTTTTTCACATTCTTTTCGTTATGATAATGAAGAAACCCTATCATCTTAAATCGATTGGATTCTTTCCAAAAGAAGGAGATTACGTATATGTCAGAAATTTTGCATCGTTCATTAACACGTCCGGTCCGCGTCGGTAACTTGATTATCGGAGGATCGAACGAAGTCATTATTCAATCTATGACCACTACGAAAACGCATGACGTCGAGGCGACAGTCGCCGAAATCAAGCGTCTTGAGGAAGCTGGTTGCCAAGTCGTTCGCGTGGCTTGTCCAGACGAACGTGCAGCTGACGCACTTGCAGAAATTAAGAGCCGCATCAATATCCCGCTCGTCGTCGACATCCACTTCGACTACAAGCTTGCTTTAAAAGCCATTGAAAGTGGCGTCGATAAAATCCGGATTAACCCGGGTAACATCGGTCGTCGTGAGAAAGTAGAGGCCGTCGTCAATGCGGCGAAAGCAAAAGGGATTCCAATTCGAATCGGTGTTAACGCCGGCTCATTAGAAAAACAATTCCTTGAAAAGTATGGATATCCGACCGCGCAAGGTATGGTCGAGAGTGCGATGCACCACGTGAAGATTCTCGAGGATCTCGGCTTCTATAACACGATCATCTCGCTCAAAGCTTCAGACGTAAACCTTGCACTCGAAGCCTACACACTCGCTGCGAAGACGTTTGATTATCCTCTTCACGTCGGCATCACAGAGTCAGGTCCACTCTTCTCCGGTTCACTTAAATCGGCTGCAGGACTCGGTGCAATTCTCTCTCTTGGAATCGGTTCAACAGTTCGAGTTTCACTTTCAGACGACCCGGTTGAGGAAGTAAAAGTTGCGAAAGAAGTGCTCAAGTCATTTGGACTTGCAGCAAATGCCGCGACTTTGATCTCTTGTCCAACATGTGGACGAATTGAAATCGATTTGATTTCGATTGCAAAAGAGGTAGAAGAATACATCCAAAACATCAACGTCAACATTAAAGTTGCCGTTCTCGGATGTGCGGTAAACGGTCCTGGTGAGGCTCGTGAAGCGGACATTGGAATCGCAGGCGCACGTAACGAAGGACTTCTCTTCCGTCACGGAAAGATCATCCGTAAAGTGCCTGAGGCGACGATGGTCGAAGAATTGAAAAAAGAAATCGATGCGATCGCTGCTGAAAAAATGGCTGAACGTGAGCGCGAAGAACAAGAACTCGCAAACCAATCAAATTAATGAATCTCATGCCCGTACGGTTGCAACCGTACGGGTTTTTGATAGAATAGAGGGCATGTGAGGAGGAGTGATGAGATGCGAATCGGCATTGATTTGGATGGAACCGTTACAGATCCTAAAAGTTGTTTTTTATATATGAATGAATCACTCGGCTATTCGATTGACTATCATCGTGCGACCGAGTACGAGTTGCACACGTATACGACGATGGAGCAACATGAATTTTGGAAGTTTATGATTGAAGAGGGGCATGAAGAAGCGATTTACCGTCGTTCACTTCCGCACTCTGATGTGTTGGATGTGTTATGGGAATTAAAGCAGCAACATCACCTGCATTACGTCACCGCCCGAAGTGAGGCGGTTCGACCGGTTACCGAAGAATGGATCAAACAGCATCGTTTGCCGCTTGATTCGTTGGTCATGACCGGTTCTCACGATAAAATCAATGTCGTCAAAGACTTGTCACTCGAACTGTTTATGGAAGACCGGTATGAGAATGCCATCTCGATTCATGAAGAAACGTCAATTCCAGTACTCCTATTCGACGCACCCTATAATCGTAAGACGTTACCTGAAGGCGTAACTCGCATTTCGACATGGCGTGAGGCGCATCACCATGTCGCGCAATTGGAGAAACAAATCGTTCTACAGCAACGTTAAAAGGCAAGCCCGACACAATCGGGCTTGCCTTTTAAATTCGTCCGAGCTCTTCGATTATATCGCTTGCGAGTGCACTTGCGGGGTGTATACTCTGGCTAATCGACTTGGCAGCGAGCGCATGCCATAGCACCGCTTGCTCGTTCGGTGCCGAAGGCTTTTTTCTTCTAGCCCATAGCGCAAGTAGGATTCCGGTCAACACGTCCCCACTTCCACCTTTCGCTAACGCCGATGCTTCAACGGTATTGACGGCACCTGTTCCGTCAGGTGTAACGATGATCGTATACGTTCCTTTTAAAATCAAATGGACTCGGTGTTGCTTCGCGAACTCACAAGCGATGGAAAACCGATCTGCCTCGATCTCTTCAACCGATTTTCCGGTCAATCTTGAAAATTCACCTGGATGCGGTGTCAGCGTAAGCGGCCCCCGGGTTTCCAATCGTTTCGTCGATAGTGCCCCAGCGTCCAAGATGACAGGACAAGACTGCTGTTTTGCGTATTGCCAAATGAGATTCAACGCTTCCCCTTCGACCATACCGGGACCGATGGCAAGTGCATCGTACGGTTGTTCCACCACATCGGTGTGTTGCTGATACATCGCTTCAGGCAGTGTTGAGATAAGCGGGATCGCTTCACGTGGAATGGAGAGACGTAATAAGCCGATACCAGAACGAGTTGCAGCACGACCACCCAAGAATGGCGCACCGAGAAAATGACGACTCCCCCCGATAAGCATCCCGTGTCCATATGTCGTCTTATGACTGAAATGGTCGCGCTCCAAAAGAGATCGATCGAAATCAGTTTCGGTCAACACCTTCCAATCGGATGTATGTCGGAGTCCGATATCAATCCGTTCCACTTTGCCATAGAATGGAGCAGTCCGATTTAAGAATGTCGAACGTTTGAAACCGTGTAACGAATACGTATACGTCGCCCGTATCGCTATATCATAAAAGTCTCGAGCATGATCACTCGGTATGCCTGATGGTACATCAATCGAAATGACAGGCGTCGATTGACGATTCACCCATTCAATCACTTCCCGCGCTTGACCAGTCACGGGACCGGACAACCCAACGCCAAACAAGGCATCAATGATGATATCTGTTTGGATTGGCCGTTCCACAAGGCGAAGGAATGAAGATGCATAGGAAGCATGGATTGCAGCCGCCTCCGTTTGACTTTTCCCTAACGGTGACCACACGCTGACCTCATGCCCTTTCATAGCAAGCTCTCGAGCGACGACCCAACCGTCCCCACCGTTGTTGCCTGTGCCACAAATCACCAAAATGGTAGACTGCGAATCGATTCGAATGTGAGGCACAATCGCCGAGGCCGCTCGCTCCATCAACACCTCTTCGGGCATCCCATTTTGAATCGCTGTGCGATCGATCTGCTTAATCTCAGCAGCTGTATAGATCATCTAACCTCCCCCTTCGATACAAAAAAGGGATTGAATCAAATCAATCCCTTTTGCTTACATTCTTTACAATACCCATATATCTCAAATTTATGATCGACCACTTCAAATTCAGGGTCGAGCGCCTCTACGAAGCGCATCGGACATAAATCGAGCAGTTTCGTCTTTCCACAGCTCCGACAAATCAAATGATGATGGTGATGTGCCGCACTGCAGGTGACTCGAAAGGATTTCTCACCATCGAGTTCCGTCGCTTCAAGTAATCCTTCCTCCGCAAACGACTTCAAATTTCGATACACCGTATCAAAACTCATCGTCGGATGTTTGTCTCGCATGTACTCGAGTACTTCCTTCGCACTGATATATCGGTCTTCTTCAGAGAGATAAGCATACATTTCAAGACGTTTCGGCGTCACTTTTAAAGAAGATGCACGAAGACGATTCAATTGTTCAGCCTCATTCATGTTGTACCTCCTTTTTCTTAAAACTCATGACTTTCTCGAGCGCCATGACGGCTGCTAAAATACCGACTGCTATCAATACGATAACACCGCCCGGAGCGAGATCGAGATCATACGCAAGGACAAGCCCACCGATTGTCGCGACCTCTCCGAAGATGATGGACCACATAATGGTCTGTTTGAAACTCGAAGTAAAGCGTAGCGCCGCTGCGACGGGTAACGTAATCAAACTAGATACGAGAAGTGTTCCAACAATTCGCATGCTGACGGCAATCACAAGCGCTACGATGAACATGAATAAAAGGTGAAGCATCGTACTCGGTAATCCTGACACTTTTGCCTGTTCTTCATCAAATGACAAGAACAGCAACTGCTTATAGAAAATAAGAATCACAAAGAGCGTCAAGACGGCCACACTGACGATCAATGTGATGTCAGATTGACTCACAGCTGAAATCGATCCAAACAAGAGTGTGGACAAGTCGACCGAGAATCCTCGTGATAGCGAGATAAAGATGGCACTAAGTCCCATTCCTGCGGACATCATAATCGGAATGGATAGTTCCTGGAAGTGCACATATTTACCTCGAAGCCAATTGAGTCCTAACGCAGCCAATACAGAGATCAGCGTTCCCATATACAGGGGGTTCAGGTCAGCGAATAGAGCGATATATTGTCCGAGAAATAAACTGAACGAAATTCCGGCAAGCGTCATGTGTGACAATGCATCGGCAATCAAGCTCATCCGTCTCACTACAATGAATGAACCGATGAGCGGTGCGGTAAACCCGATCACAAGTGCTGCAATGAACGCATAACGTAAAAAACTATATGTCCAAAGATCTGTGATCATGTCGTTCCCTCGTGAACAAGAACTTTGACAGGATAAGGTTTGATGGACGATGCGAGTTCTCCGAGCTCGCTATATTCTCTCAGTCCACAATTGCATGCTAATCGTCCGCGGTCGAGATGGACGACTTTCGTGACAAGATCGGTCACCACGTTTAAATCGTGGGTGACGAGGACGAACGTACAAGTCGTATGTTCACGAAGCATATGCAAGACTTCATAAAAATCTTGTAAGTGTTTTTGGTCCACACCGACGGTCGGCTCATCGAGAATCAATAGATCAGGTTGGTTGACCATCGCTCGAGCGATAAAGACACGCTGTTGTTGTCCACCGGACAGATCTCCAATTTTCCGATGACGAAACTGCCACATGTTGACCGTTTGTAACGCATTTTGAATCGCTGCCTGATCTTCCATTTTTAAACGTTTGAATAAACCGAGACGTCCGTATCTGCCCATCGCAACAACTTCTTCGACGGTAACCGGGAATCCCGAGTTAAAGGAAGCCGCTTTTTGGGAAACGTAACTGATACGAGACTTGTCTTTAAACTGCGAAATGGGCTTGCCGAACAATTCGACTGACCCTTGTTGCGGGTTCAGTAATCCAAGAATGGTTCGAATCAAAGTCGACTTCCCAGAACCGTTTTCTCCAACGATTGCGACAAAGTCCCCTTGTCGAATATCAATCGATACGTTTTGTAAGGCTGGTGTCCCATCATAGAAGTAAGACACCTCGTTTAATTTGACGACAGATGTAGTCATCTAATCCCTTCTCTCATATGTTAAATCGTAATCATTTCTACTTTCTAGGCGTTTGTATTATACAGAATATCACGCATACCTTCAAGTAAGACCGGTTTCACCTAGCCAAATGGTGAACTACTCGCCACTTATTTGCTTCACACCTTGAAGTGGGAGCTTCTTGGGAAGATCGTACTTTTATTAGCCACGATTATTTACCAAGCTCGTCGGGCAGTCCCTGCCCTGAATAGTTGTTAGTCGGCCAACATCAATAGGTTGATGCTCGCATTGATATCTCGATCATGTTGCGCGCCACAAGCACACGTCCATTCGCGGACATCTAATTTTTTCTTCTCGCCTTTTACTCCGCAAGTGGAACAGATCTGCGTCGATGCGTACCATGGGTCTGCCTTGATGAGCGTCCGTCCGTAGAACTTGCATTTGTATTCTAGCTGTCGGACGAACTCGTACCAACTGACATCCCCGATGGACTTCGCTACCTTGTGGTTCTTCATCATGTCCTTCGACTTCAATGTCTCCACGACGATGACTTGGTTCTCGTCAACGATCCGTCTCGACAGTTTGTGAAGGAAGTCCTTCCGTTGGTTGGCGATCTTTTCGTGTTTCTTTGCCAGAAGTAATTTTGCTTTTTCACGATTCTTACTCCCGATCTTCTTGCGTGACAGCGCGCGCTGTGCCTTCTTGACTTTTTCTTCGGACTTACGAAGGAAACGTGGGTTTTCGATCTTCTCCGAGACCATCGCATCGTTCGTCATGACGGCGAAGTGTTCCAAACCGAGATCGATCCCGACCTTGTTCTCGGCTGGGATCCATGGTTCATCGTCCTGTTTGACAAGGAGGGAGATGAAGAACTTGCCCGTCCCGGCGAAGAACTTCGCGAACGCGGTGTCGAGGTTCAGCTTCGCGTTCGCGAGCGCGAGGCTGTCCGACTCGGCGAGGAACGGGAACAAGGGCTTGTAGGATGCGGGTGTCGCCGGTTTCCGTCTCGTCACGATCCCCGCTTTCGCCTCCTCGCGGATGGCGATGCGGTCCTCGAGCAGCTTGTTGTAGATGAACCGGGCGCAGCCGATCGTCTTGATGAGGAACTCGGCCTGTGCAGGCGTCGGGTGAAGCCTATATTTGTAGCCTTTCAGCATGTCCGTCCCTCCTCCCTCCAGCAGATCGTGATATGTCTTCCTCATCCGATACCCGCGGAGAGGGAGGGAGAATCTAACGGAATCACGAACTTTTGTTCGTAACATCTGTCATAGGGATATAAGACTTTTGGACCGGGCGATTCATCTCCCGCCTACGCTGGGCTACGCCCCGAGACGCTTAGAGGAGGGAGAATTCTCGCCTGATTTTGTTAAAATTAACGTAAATCGTATGTTCGTTCAAAACCTTGTCGATTACACTAGTATTATGAAGGGGATGGTTTTATGGAAAAGAAACTGGCAGTTATTGATATCGGATCCAACTCGATTCGCAACGTCATCTTCGAAGTGAACGAGGAAGGACAATACTTCGAACGGTTAAATGTGAAAGAAGTCGCGCGATTGTCCAGCCATATTAGTGATGCGAATGAAATGACTGAAGAAGGAATCGCTTCGCTCATCGATACGTTACGTCACTTTAAAGAGTTGAACGACCATCATCACGTAACCGATATACTCCCTGTGGCGACGGCAGCCATTCGAAATGCGAATAATTCAGATGAGATTTTGCAGAACGTCAAACAATCTACAGGGATGACCATCCGCCTATTGAGCGATTACGAAGAAGCCTTTTACGGATATTCGGCCATCGTCAACTCTACCTATGTGGAAGATGGATATTCCGTCGATATTGGTGGGGGATCAATGGAAGTCACATATTTTCAGAACCGCGAACTCGTCTTCTATCATAGTTTTCCTTTCGGTGCCGTGACGTTAACGAAAGAATTCATGAAAGATGAGACGATGACGAAAGACGAGCGGAAAGCGTTGACCGCATACTTAAAGAAGGCATTCAAGGAAATTGAATGGCTCGAACCACACGGTGTCCCTCTTGTCGGTGTCGGCGGGACGGCTCGTAACTTAGTCCGGGTCGAACAGACCATATCGAACTTCCCGCTTGAAGGAATCCATCAGTATACGATTTCTGCTGAACAATTGGAGGACGTCATAGATGAACTCGTCGGAATGTCGAGTAAACAACTCGGGCGTTTGGATGGGCTATCAAAAGACCGGGTCGACATCATCGCGCCTGCCGTGACAGCAATCGGCGAACTCGCTAAATATTTGAAAGTGCCCGAGTTCACGATGAGTAACAATGGACTCCGCGAAGGACTATTCTATGAAAACTATTTACATGAGCATGATAAAATTCGTTTTGCCGATGTGAAAGAAGAAAGTTTTCGTCATTTTGAAAAACAATATGACGTGAACCCGACTCGTCATCAACATCTCATCCGATTGGCTCGACAGTTGTATACCGGATTAATTGAAGTAAAAGCGATTAAACCGAAACCATTTGAGCCAGGTCTCCTTGAAGGTGCCTGTCGCCTTGCTTATGTCGGTGAATATATCGACCATAACAATAAGAGTGACCACACGTTCCATTTGATCACCACAAACGATTTCAAAGGATTGAACAACGAGGACCGACTCGCTCTTGCCCTCGTCACATCCTTCAAATCAAAACGAGTGTTGGAACAACATATCGAAGCTTTCCCGAAATGGTTTGATCAAAAGTTATTGAAAAGTTTGGAGCTACTCGGATCGATTGTGAAACTCGTCGATGCCCTCGACTTGACGGAACGTCAGATTGTGACAGACGTCCATGTTGCTAGCACAAAGGATGGCCTTACACTTACGCTAGATACGAATGGTTCCGCACGTTTTGAGTTGCAGCGGAGCACCCGCCATAAAAAGCATTTAGAACGCGCAATTGATCAATCGATTGAGATTGTCTTGAGCGAGGAGGAGTAACCATGTCCGAATACACGAATGAACATTTTAACAACCGTGAACTCAGCTGGCTCGACTTTAACGAACGTGTTCTCGAAGAGGCGATGGATGAACGAAATCCATTGATGGAACGATTGAAATTTTTGGCGATTTTCAGTTCAAACCTTGATGAATTTTATATGGTACGAGTCGGTGGATTGAAAGATGAGGTCCTTGCCGGTTTCAACCGTCCGGAAGATAAGACGGGCCTCACTCCAAAACAGCAGATCAAGTCCATTTCGATGCGAGCGCAAGAACTCGTCGAGACACAATATGCGACATATAAAAAAATTACAAAACAGTTATCGAATCAGCACGTCCGCTTCTTACGGACGAAACATTTGAACAAAACTCAACAAGACTTCGTGAAAGAGTATTTTCGAACGCATGTATTCCCTGTCCTGACGCCTATTGCAGTCGATGCCTATCGTCCGTTTCCCATGCTCTTATCAAAGTCACTGAACATTGCCGTTGAGATTGCCTCGAATGGCGAAGGAAAGAAACGACTCGCCCTCGTTCAAGTGCCATCCGTTCTTCCGCGGTATCTGGAACTGCCTACCGATGATGAAGAACATACCGATTTGATTTTACTTGAGGATTTGATCATTCAATTCATCGACTCACTCTTCAAAGGATTTGTCGTCGAGTCCACGATGCCATTCCGAATTACGCGGAACGCAGACATGCCGTTTCACGAAGAAGGTAGTCGTGACGTCTTGAAACAAATTGAGAAAGAATTGAAGAAGAGACGATACGGGGTTGCCATCCGACTCGAAGTACAGCAGCGATCGCTACGAAAAGAACTGTTGTTCATGTTACAGGACGTCCTTGACTTACATGACCGAGATATATTTATTGTCGACGGTCCAATCGATTTGACCTTCCTGTTTGGGATCTACAATCAAATCGGGATGGAATATGATGACATGATCAATGAAACGTTGATTCCATTTATCCCAGAAGGTCTTGAATCGGGCAAAGATTTATTCCAAAGTATCGCTAAACAAGATTACCTGCTACATCACCCCTATCATTCATTCGATCCGATCGTTCGATTTATCGTTCAAGCTGCTAAAGATCCGAACGTTTTGGCAATCAAGCAGACACTTTATCGTGTCTCCGGGGACTCTCCCATTATCAAAGCATTAACCGATGCAGCCGAGAGCGGAAAACAAGTCACCGTCCTCGTCGAGCTAAAAGCACGTTTCGATGAAGAGAAAAACATTCAATGGGCGAAGCAACTTGAGAAGGCTGGAGCTCACGTCATCTACGGTTATAAAGAACTGAAGACACACTCAAAGATCACCCTCGTCGTTCGCATTCTAGAAGGTGGTGTGTTGCAACGATTCATTCATCTTGGTACAGGTAACTATAATGATTCGACTGCCAAGCTGTACACAGACATTGGGCTTCTCACAACAAATGAAGAACTCGCAGAAGATGCAACGAACTTTTTCAACTGGTTATCCGGTTATGGAGAACGACCATCTTGGCATCAGTTCGAAACGTCGCCTGACGACATGAAAGACTTCTTTTTGAATAAAATCGATGATGAAATCAAGCTACATGAAAAGTATGGAAACGGTCGCATCGTCGCAAAGATGAACTCGATCACGGACCGGGCTATCATTACAAAATTATACGATGCTTCGTCCGCGGGGGTGAAAATCGATTTGATTGTCCGAGGAATTTGTTGCTTACGGCCGGGAATTAAAGGGGTCTCTGAAAACATCAAAGTTATCTCGATCATCGATCGATATCTCGAACATTCCCGAATCTTTTATTTTTACCAAAACGGAAAAGAAGACTTGTACTGTTCCTCTGCGGACTGGATGACACGAAATATGAAAAAACGGATCGAGATACTCTTCCCCATCTTGAACGCATCACATAAAACGTATATCAAAGATATGATGGCCCTTCAACTCGTCGATAATGTGAAAGCAAGAAGACAACGTTCTGACGGCCGCTATGTGTATGTGAAACGTGAGAGCAACCAGGAAGAGATTCAATCCCAAATTATCATCCATCAGTACACAGGTGGTCGCTGGAACAATATACCTAGCGTATTCGAACGAGAACCGTCAAATTGGGCGGAACGTGAAGTTCTCCGCCTTCGGGCAGAGAATGAGAAAATGACAGATGACTGATGTTAGACTTCTCAAATAGAGAAACTCGTTGTATAATAAATTCGATTCAGTTATTATGAAGCGCTTTCATTTAGAGATGGAGGAATTATTTATGCAGGAGATTTTACTATCATTACTCGCCGGCTTGATTTGTGGTGCCATCTTCACTGCCCTCAAACTGCCACTCCCTGCCCCACCGGTATTACCAGGAGTTGTTGGGATTTTCGGGGTGTTCCTCGGAATGAAGGTTTATCAATTTGCTGTAGCGAACTGGCCATTCTAATAAAAGATGCCCTCGAAAAAAGGGCATCTTTTATTATTTAGTCTAGTGTATGAATGGCTTTATGACAGGTCGGACAAACCCAGATGCCACGTTCCTCTGTCAAGTGATACTCAATCAAGTGATACGCCTCTTTCCCAAATCGTTCAGCTAGGTCTACATGACAGCTCGCACAAGTCGTCACATGAGACTTTGGTGCTAAGAGTTTTTCTCGAAACAAGTGCGCCTCATATGACTCTTTCGTCCATTTAGACGATGGTACATAATAGCCGTCATTCCATTTTTTTCGAATCGATTCGTACGGTTCATCTACCTCATACATCCCCACTTGCAATAATGGATGATGAAAATGTAGTTGCAACAGATCGACTAAGGAATACAGTTGTACCACTTCCTGTTTCTCTCCTAGCCAATACGGATCGTCTGGTCGCCCAATCATCTCTTCAAGTAAAACCTCTGCTTCCGCCACGATGCCATGCCCGATCACTTCGATAAATGCTGTCGGTGTCGTCACGGACCCGTTTACATAAACCGGACTTTGTTCAAGAAAATAAGTCGGGAATGCGTTCCAGACATCATATCGCTTTGGATCGACTTGTAGGACGTTCATCGTTTATTGATGAGCGAGCGCGAATCGTTCACGCCATTCGGCATCAAATTGATTGACACGGAACATTTCAATCTCTTGTTTATATGGAGCGACTTTCGTTTTTTCGCTAATCGGGATATATGGCGTCTCTAGGATTTTCGGTAGATGCGCAAATGCCTCGTGATGAATGACACGATTCAATGTATCAAACCCGATCTCTCCGTAGCCAATGTTTTCATGACGGTCTTTTTTCGCACCGCGCACGTTCTTCGAATCATTTACATGAATGACTCCGAGACGGTCGAGTCCGACGATTCGATCGAATTGTTCGATGACGCCGTCTAAATCACCGACTAAGTCATATCCGGCATCGTGGACGTGACACGTATCAAAGCAAACTGAGAGTCGATCATTGTGCGTCACGCCATCAATGATCGTTGCAAGCTCTTCAAACGTCTTACCAAGTTCGCTTCCTTTCCCTGCCATCGTCTCCAATGCAATCTTCACATTTTCATCACCCGTCAACACTTCATTCAAGCCTTCGATGATTCGAGCGAGACCGATTTCTTCTCCCGCTCCGACATGAGCGCCCGGGTGAAGAACGACGTGGCGAGCCACTTGGAGTGCTTCTGCCCGCTTTAATTCCTGAGTTAAGAAAGAGACGGCCAATTCAAACGTCTCAGGTTTCGTCGTATTCCCGAGATTGATGATATATGGAGCGTGAACAACAATCTCTTCGATGTCATGTGCGGCCATATGTTTGAGTGCTGCCTCAATATTTAAATCTTCAATGGGTTTACGGCGTGTGTTTTGGGGCGCACCTGTATACACCATCATCGTATTCGCCCCGTAAGAGACAGCCTCTTCACTCCCTGCTAACAACATCTTTTTACCTGATACCGAAACGTGTGAACCTATTTTTAACATCCTCATCTTCCCTTCATCATCTTCTCTCTCTAGTGTACACAAAAAGAAGAACCGACTCCAAGAAGTCGATTCTCCCAAACATTATCGTTTATTTTTCTTACGTGCTGCACGGCGATCCGAGCGTTGCTGTTGCATATGCTCACGTGATGCCGTCTCTTTCAACTTATACTTGAATTTCTTCTTATAGCCAGGCTTGACTTTCTTCTTCGCCTTCTTGATTTCACCGGCCATCCGACTATGAGCCGTGTGTGAGACCTTCATCTTACGGTCTGTTTGGCGACGACGACGTGTCTTGATCGGTTGAATCGAACCGTTGCGCAAGTCCACATGAGTGAATTCGAACCCACGTTCTTCAAGTCTGTTGATCGGTCCATTCTCATGGTCCTCATATAGTGTGTACGCCTCACCTGATGCGCCCGCACGTCCCGTACGACCGACACGGTGCGTATAGAAATCAAGGTCTTTCGGAATCCCGTGGTTGATGACGTGAGAGACTCCTGAAATATCGATACCGCGAGCCGCTAAATCCGTAGCAATCACATACTGATATTTCGCATCATTGATGTCCTTGATGGCTTGTTTGCGGCGACGTGCCTGCATGTCACCATGCAACGTACCGACGTTTAGACCTGCTTCGCGGAACGACGTCTCCAACTCATCTGCCTCTTGTTTCGTATTGGTGAACACGAGACAAACGAATGGATTGATTGCTTTCGCAATTTCGACAGTCAATTCTTTACGGTCACGGTGACGTACTGGAATCACGTGGTGCTTGATTTTTGGTGCGACGCGATGTTCTGGGCTCGCCTCTGCAAAGCGTGGGTCATGAAGGTACTTCTTCAAGAACGGTTCAAGGTTCTCAGGAATCGTCGCTGAGAAGACCATCGTTTGCAGTTTTTCAGGAAGCGCCTGTGCGATGCGGTCGACCTCGGGCAAGAATCCCATATCGAGCATTTGATCGGCTTCATCGACGACAAAGTGTGTCACTTTGTGCGGGAATAACGCCTGTGCTTTCATGAGATCAAGGATTCGTCCCGGTGTCCCGATGATTAACTGTGGCGGATTTTTCATCTTATCGATCTGACGTTCGCGGTCTGTCCCTCCGACAATCAAACTCGATTTGATGTATTCTGGGTTTTTAATAAGAATCGATTTCAATTCTTCATGAATCTGCCAAGCGAGTTCGCGTGTCGGTGCGACGACGATTGCTTGAACTGAAGCATCTTCTGGGTTGATCGCTTCAACGATCGGTAACAAGAACGCAAGTGTTTTACCCGTTCCTGTCTGTGATTTCCCAATAATATCTCGACCATTCAAGGCAGCCGGAATAATCCGGGCTTGTATATCGGTCGGTTTCGTAATGCGCTTTTCTGTTAACGCATCAACCATAAACGGTAGCAATTTGAACTGTTGGAAGCTGTTCAATCGATACACCTCCTGTTTCTTTCCACTTTTCCTAGCATAGCGGAATCAAATGATTTGTCAATCAATCTTTTGCCACACCTTCATATAAATAACTCGATGAATAATAGTGTTTGGCAATTTTCTTTCCATTTAAATGTTGTTCGAGTGCTTTGAAGCCGACTTCCATCATCTCGTTCGGTGACTGCACGACAGTGGCATTGACCTTCCCATTTTGAATGAGCGGATAGATATCTGAAATCCCGTCGACCGACACGATCGTCTTGTCCGTCAAACCATGACTTTCTAAAGCCCGGACGACACCAAACGTATTATCATCATTATGTGAAAAGATTGCATCAAACGGAATCTCTTCTTCTAACCAACGTGACATCTCGATTTCAGCTTGGAATGTGTCATAGTTCCCGGTGATGGATGCAATGATCTGAAAATCGTCGCCATGTTGCTTTTCGTACTCTCGAATACCAAGACTTCGGTCCATCGTGGAGCGAACTTTCGGCGTCCCCCTCACTTCGACCACGCGAATCGGACGTTCGAGCTCACTATACTTGGCAGCAATTTGTTCGGCCGCCATCCGACCGATATCGACATTGTCGGAAACGACGGATGTGAGCACACTCGGATGATCAATCATGCGGTCAATCGCAATAATCGGAATGTTTTTTCGTTTTGCGCGTTCTAATGAGGGTTGAATGAACGTGTCATCGAGAGTCGTCAAAAAGATGGCCTCGACACCCCGGTCAATCAATGAATCTAGTTTTTCTTTTTCAAGGACACGCGAGTCTTCACTCGTGGTCGGAATCGGGATGAACCCTTTTTGGTTTGCTGTATGCACGAACGAGTCCAGTAGTTTATTCGCATGCTCATGTTTATCACTGACAAACACGAATCCGACTTCTTTTTCATTCGTTTTTTGCTCTGGGAGTTGAATCGAGGTGATGAGGAGGATCGTCATGGCCCACACGACCGGTAACCAAAGCCAATAATGTTTTAGTCCTTTCATGACGGTTGTCTCCTTGGGATTTTGATTAAAATCGCGGTCCCCTTTTTCATCACACTATCAATCTCCATCGCACCGTTAACGCTCTTCAAGTACTCTTGAATCATATAGATCCCTAGACCATTCCCACTTTCCTTCGTCGTATTGAAGGCGGAACCAACTGTCTTGAGTTGTTCCTCACTCATGCCAATCCCGTTATCCTCAATCAAGAAGCGATATTCCTGCTCCGTAAAGAGGACCGTCACGACGACACTACCTTCAGCCCCTTTTGATTCGACGGCATCGACCGCATTTTTGAAGAGGTTGTAGATGATTTGAACGAGCATATCAAAGGATGCATAAAATGGCGGCATGTCGTTCGGTACAAGTAATTCCCATTTCGTAGGTCGTTTATAACATTCGGCATCCATTAAAAATTCAAGTCGTTTCGCAAAGTCTAACATGTTGATCCAATCTTCGTTTTTACCAGCCTGATCTGGTTTGGCGAGCGTCAACATCGTTGAAATCAAATCATTCGCCCGCTCCAGTTCTTTGATGGCGACATCCACCATATCTGAGCTACCTTGACCCTCGCGCACCATTTGTAACGTGATGTGGACGGGAGTTAGAGGATTTCGAATTTCATGGGCAATTCCCGCGGCCAATTGACCGAGTGAGGCTAATTTTTCTTGATGCAAAATCAACTGTTGCTGACTCAACTGTTCACGTCGTGACGTTTCCATCCGTTGTGCATAATCGTTATACGTGTCGAGTAGCGTCTCCACTTCTTTCGAACCGGTTCTTTCCAACGAGATCGTTCCGAGCGATTGTTGTTGTTTAATTTGATTGACCAGCTCGACAAGCGGATTCGTTAACGTCCGGGAAAGCAACAATCCAACGAGAATGCTCAGGAAGAATGTAACGAGCGCAATCATCAAATACTGCCAACGCGTGTCGTAGACCGTTTCATAGACGGAGTCATTTTGATGTTTTGCGAGCATGCTCCATCCACTGACTCGTGCATCCGGTTCAAACATTACCGTATCTTCATCCGTACTCAAGATTGTCCGTTCGCTTCGATCTAATGCTTCGTCGATGACTTCACGCGATATCCGACGCTCTGCATCTGTGACCAAGTTGAACGAAGTCGTCAACACTTCGCCTTGCTCATCTAACAAGTATAGAATCATGTCATCATTCGCAGATTCCAACGAACGACGATACAAGTCAGAGTTCAAGACACTAATGCTTCCCCCAAAAATACCGATTGGTCGGTTCTCTTCGATGACCGGAACGTATAGGAAAGTTCCCATATCCCCACTGATCATCACAGGGTCACTCATATATAGTTCTTTTCCACTTGCAGTCAATACTTCCGTAAACTTCGGATCGCGTTTCAAGACAGAAGAGGCGACTTGTCGCTCCGAGTACCATTTAAATGAGTCTTGATTGACATCATAATAAAAGATGGACGTAAAACTCGTGCGTTGATTCAAATATCCTGTTCGGATCCGTTCTTCAATCCATGGCTCATTTCCAACGTAAGCGCCTAAGTAAACTAAATCCTCATACAATTTCCCAAGTCGGGACTCCACATTCTCAATACTGTCATCGATGGCGTAATCAAATTGCTCTTTCGCCAATTCTTCTGCTCGAGACACCGTGACGCGGTCAGCAGAGAAGGCAAGTGATGAAATGACAAGTGCTAAAATAATGATGATGATGAACGTAATTTGGAAAAAGTACGATTTTCTTAGTTCACGCAATGGTTTCATGCGATTCACGGCGTCCCTCCTCTCTAACCTAAAAATTATAGCATGAATACACGCAAATCTTTTCGTATTTTCGAAACAATGTTAGACTAATACGTATGAAAGCACTTCGAAAGGAGCCTTCGTCTTCATATGAAAGTTAAAAAAATTAGCCCACGCGGATATTGTTATGGTGTCGTCGATGCCATGAAGCTCGCAAATGAGGCCGTCGCAAATCCAGATTTGCCACGCCCGATTCATATACTTGGAATGATTGTCCATAACCGTCACGTCACGCAGGCGTTTGAGGATCTCGGTGTCAAAACCGTTGATGGAGAAGACCGCATGCAAGCGCTCGAAACCATCGATCGAGGAACGGTCGTCTTCACGGCGCACGGCATTTCACCACTCGTCCGGAAACGTGCCATCGAGAAAGGATTGACGATTGTAGATGCCTCTTGTCCTGACGTCTTAGTCACACACGATTTGATTCGTGAGAAAACGGCAGAAGGATATGATGTCATCTATATCGGAAAACACGGGCATCCGGAACCGGAGGGTGCAATTGGTGTTGCACCAGACCATGTTCATTTGATTCAATATGAACATGAAATCGATCAGTTGCCGAGTCGCTTGTTCGAACGAAAAATTTTGGTGACGAACCAGACGACGATGAGTCAATGGGACGTTTCCGCATTAATTGAAACGATTCAAGCCCGTTATCCTCACGTGGAAGTGCATAATGAAATCTGTAACGCGACGCAAGTTCGTCAAGAAGCCGTCGCTGAACAAGCGGGAGACTGCGAATTGTTGATTGTCGTCGGAGATCCTAAATCTAACAACTCCAATCGTTTAGCACAAGTTTCAAAAGAGATTGCCGGAACGAATGCATATCGAATAGGTGACTTGAGTGAACTTGACTTGAATTGGCTCGAGGGAGTCGAGACCGTCGCTGTGACGTCGGGCGCCTCTACTCCTACACCGATCACAAAAAAAGTCATCGACTTTTTGTCGCAGTATGACCCAGACGATTTAAGCACGCACGATAAAACGCCATTTCTTGAACTTCGGAGCATCTTACCGAAAGTGAAAGCTTTGCGTAAGTGAAGGAATCCCCCATTCTCTCAGAGGATGGGGGATTTTTAGGATTTACTTGAATTGAAACGGGTTCGTGTTGGCAACAGATTGAATCAAGTCGACATTAATTTTCGCTTTTTCAAACTTTTTGCTGAGCACATCGATTACACCTTGTTTCATGATACTCTCGACATGATGCCCTGGGTCTACGACTGCAAGCCCAAGGGCCATCGCATCATGAGCCACGTGGAAATATAAATCACCCGTCACATATGCATCTGCACCTTTGAAATGCGCAGTAGACACATATTTATTCCCGTCTCCACCTAATACGGCAACTTTTTCAATCGAACGTCTCGGGTCTCCGACGACTCGCACGCCCTCAACCCCAAAGCTTGTTTTCACGTGTTCGGCAAACTGTTCAAGTGTCATGGCCTGTTCAAGTCGACCGATTCGCCCTAGCCCAAATACATGACCCTCGATTTCATCGCGCATGAGGTCATACGCCACTTCCTCATAAGGATGGGCGTCTTTCATTGCTTTTAGTACACGCTTTTTCTGACTCTCCCGAACGACCGTTTCGATTTTCACTTCGTCAACTTGTTCCGTTTCATGCGGGCGACCGATGAAGGGATCTGTCCCTGCGAGCGGAGTGAATTGTCCCGTTCCGGATACACGGAACTGACAGTCCGCATAGTCACCGATATGTCCCGCACCCGCTTTTCCTAGAGCACGGGATACGTCTTGCGCATGCGTGGATGGAACGAATACAGATAGTTTATAGACCGGCTCTTCATAGGTCGGGACGAGTACTTTCGTATCGCGGAGACCGATCGCCTCACTCATCCAATCGTTCACACCACCGCTGCATACGTCTAAATTTGTATGAGCGACATAGACCGCGATATCGTGCTGAATACATTTCATCGTAATCTTCCCAGCCGTGGAGCGGTCATTGACTTGAGCTAACGGACTAAAGATGGGTGGATGATGCGCGATGATCAAATCAATCTGTTTCTCAATCGCTTCATCCACAACCGATTCGAGCACATCAAGCGTGACCATGACCCGTTTGACTTCTTTGTTGAGCGATCCAATCTGTAAGCCGATTTTATCCCCTTCAACCGCCAAATGTTTCGGTGCAAATTCTTCAAACAATTGAATCACTTGATTGCCGTTCGCCATTACTGACTCACCTCTCTCATTTTGTCACGCATCCGTTTGAATTCCACTTGTTTTTGAATCAAGGCATCCGATTGAATGCCAGCTGCCATCTGTCCAAGCACATAATCGAGCTTATCGGCTTCACGACTCCATTTGAGTTTAAATGGTTCCGGTCGCTCTTGAATAAGATATGGGCCGAATAACAACTGCCACATCCGCTCGTCCGACGCGTCGCTATAGATGGTCTCACTACCTTTTTCTCCGACTAGGATTTCGTAGACTTTATCATTTTCTTCTACAATTGCCTCTTCGACAAGGACATATCCATGTTCAAGCAGCCAGCTTCGTACGTGTTGCCCATCAACGTTCGGTTGAAGGACGAGTCGTTCGACCGCACCGAGCTTATCTTGACCCGCTTCGAGAATCGAGCGAATCAAACTGCCGCCCATCCCGCAGATCGAGATACACGTCGCTTCATTGGGCTGTAAGACAGCAAGACCATCGCCGAGGCGTACATCAATGGCATCACTGGCCCCAATCAAATCGACTTGTGCTCTCGCAGCTTCCATCGGTCCAACGTTCACTTCACCCGCGATTCCTTTTGAAATGATTCCTTGCTGAAAGGCATAGCATGGGACATATGCATGATCCGAACCGATATCGGCGAGCACACTTCCTTTTGGGATATAATCGACGACCTGCTTCAATCGTCGGTCTAACATGACACGTTCTTGCATACAGACAACTCCTTTGTTCTACTTCTTCCCTAGCGTATCGAATTCTCTACAGTTCGACAACAAAAAAACGCACCCCATCACGGAGTGCGTCACCTCTTATTGTTCAATCAACCAGTTCGCAAGCACTTCTGCTTCTTCAGCGGATGCAAGACCTGCTGGCATCGCACCTTGACCGTTGACGATGATGTTTGCGATTTCTTCTGGTGAGAGACGATCGCCGACACCAGTAAGTGCTGGACCGACGCCACCTTCAAGGTTTCCGCCGTGGCAACCTGTGCAACCCTTCGCAGCATACAACTCTTCTGGGTTCATTTCAGTGACTGCTGGACCTTCAGCCGCTTGTTGCGCCTGATTCACCCCAAAATACGATAATGATACCATGGCAATAATTGCGACGATTGCGATTGCCGCAAACGGTAACAATGGATTACGCATTGTAGTTCCCCCTCATGTTCATTCCAAATTTCTATCCAACACTATTTTACTCAAAAAATAATAAAGAAGGAAGGAAAATCACTCATTTTCCTTCCTTTCTTCTAAAACTTCACACTTTATTCAAATATGAAATTAATCGAGGAAGTCTTTCAAGCGTTTGGAACGGCTCGGGTGACGCAATTTACGAAGGGCTTTCGCCTCGATTTGACGAATCCGCTCACGTGTGACACCGAATACTTTACCAACTTCTTCGAGTGTGCGTGTGCGGCCATCGTCTAGTCCGAAACGCAGGCGAAGGACGTTCTCTTCACGGTCTGTCAACGTATCCAACACGTCTTCTAATTGCTCTTTCAACAATTCATAGGCTGCCGCATCTTGAGGAGCCATCGCATCTTGGTCTTCGATGAAGTCACCGAGATGTGAATCGTCTTCTTCCCCAATCGGTGTCTCTAAAGAAACAGGTTCTTGGGCAATCTTTAGAATTTCACGGACTTTCTCAGGTGTGAGTTCCATCTCTTTGGCAATCTCTTCCGGAGAAGGTTCGCGACCGAGGTCTTGAAGCAATTGACGTTGGACACGAATCAATTTGTTGATTGTTTCCACCATGTGTACAGGAATACGAATCGTACGGGCTTGGTCAGCAATCGCACGTGTGATGGCTTGGCGAATCCACCACGTCGCATACGTCGAGAATTTGAACCCTTTCATGTAGTCGAATTTTTCGACCGCTTTAATGAGTCCCATGTTCCCTTCTTGAATCAAATCAAGGAAGAGCATCCCACGACCGACATAACGCTTCGCAATCGACACTACGAGACGTAGGTTCGCTTCTGCGAGACGTTTTTTCGCTTCTTCGTCCCCTTGCTCGATTCGTTTAGCGAGCTCCGTCTCATCTTTCGCACTGAGAAGGTCGACACGTCCGATTTCTTTCAAATACATCCGAACCGGGTCGTTGATTTTGATTCCAGGAGGTACTGATAAGTCGTTCAAATCGACTTCTTCATCCTCTTTTTTCGCAGGTGTTTCTTCTGCGTCAGCAGCATCTTCTGTGACACGGATGTCTTTAGCCTCTAAATCTTCGATGAAGTTATCGATGAAATCCGAATCCACCTCGAAGTGACTAAGGCGATCTTGGATTGCTTGCATTGAGACGACGCCTTTTTTCTTACCTAACTTTTCAAGTTCCTCTATGGCGTTAAATAAATCCTCTTTCTTCTTCTCTGCCATCTAGCAGTTCAACTCCTTCCAAACTTCATCCACGATCATCGTTCTCGAAGACGACGACTACGGGCAATCAATTCTTGTAGCTTGGACGCCTGGTCTACAATACTTTCGGCGTCTTGAGCGATTTCCCTTTTTGCACGCTCGATTTGACGTTGCTCCTCATAACTGTTTATCACCCGAATGTATTCGTCTAAAACCTCTTCAGACAGTTCATCCGGTCCAGCCATCAGACGGATCTCTGCAAAACGCATCGCATAATCAGGGCGTTGATCGCAATAACGCTCCATGAACGAAAGCGTGATTTGATCAAACTCATCCTGTGTCATCGTATCGGATACGATTTCATACAATGCTGACCCTAACATACGATGGGTTTCATCTTGATAACGAAGCCCTAAACGGTCGCGTACGAAACGGACCTGCTCCGGTCCCGTCAACATCGCACGCAACAAGTACTTCTCGGCTTTCATCCAACGAGGCTCACCTGTTTTACTCGAACGCTTCCGTACCGGCTCTACAGGTTCCATCGCACGGGTGGGAGTTGATTCACTTGACGTCGGACGAGGAATTCTCGAACGGAGCGTCTCTAGCGGAATCTCAAACTCATCCGACAGTTTCTTCACATATAAATCTCTTCGAATCGAATCATTTGTCTTCCCGATCTCTTCAAGCATAGATTCAATAAAGCGAATCCGTTCTCCTTCTCGGTTCAAGTTTTTTCCTCGCCGGTACATGCGATTCATAAAATCGAGAACACTCAACTGCTCAGTTTCAATAAACTGTTGCCAGTGAGTTGCCCCATGCTGACGGATATAATCATCTGGGTCCGTCTTTTCCGGTAGTGGCAAAACTTGTACATCGAGTGGAGACGCTTCTAAGAGGCGAATGACTTTTTGTGTCGCTTCTTGTCCCGCGTGGTCTCCGTCATAACAGATAATGACTTCATCCACGATTCGAGATAGTGCCCTCGCATGTTGAGGAGAGAACGCGGTTCCGAGCGATGCCACAACTTCTTGTGTGCCCGCTTGCGCGACTTGTAAAACGTCAACGTTCCCTTCAACGAGGAAGACACGCTTTTTCTTACGCATCGTCGCCCGGGCTTGAGAGAAGCCGAACAATAACTCGCTCTTATTGAAGAGTGGCGTCTCAGCCGTATTCACATATTTTGGTTGTCGGTCATCAATCGCTCGTCCACTGAAGCCAACGATGGTGCCGTCTCGATCCGCAATCGGAAAGACGACCCGTCCTTCAAATCGGTCAAAATATTCACCGGACTTCGACTTTGAAATCAAACCTGCCTCAACCATTACTTCTAAATCAAACCCGCGCCGCTCCAACAGCTCGACAGTAAAGCGTCGTTGGTCTGGGGCAAAACCGATCTTGTATTGCGCAATCGTCTCTTCAGCCAGATCACGATCCCGTAAATACGTTAAGCCCACTTCTCCAGCTTCTGTTTTCATCAACACTTCATGATACAAGTCAGCGACAAGGCGATGCGCATCACGCATCTGTTTGCGCCATACCTGTTCTCGCGTCAGTTCCTCGTCCCCTTGGATCCCGTCTACCGAAATATTCGCCCGTGTTGCCAAGCGTTCGACCGTCTCAGGAAACGACAATCCCTCGGTTTCCATCACGAACGTAAATACATTTCCGCCGGCACCACAACCGAAACAGTGATACATCCCTTTTTCAGGTGAAACGGAGAAAGAAGGTGAGTTTTCGGAATGAAACGGACATAATCCGACAAGGCGGTGTCCTTGTTTCTTTAATTCGACACGTTCGCCAATCAATTCTACGATATCGGTCGCTTGTTTCACTTCTGCGATGACTTCATCTGGTATTCGTGGCATGTTGACCACTCCCTGTTTCCAATCTCGCAACGAAACGGAACGCTCATCACGTTCCGTTTCACTGTACTGTCAATACTCTATTATACCCTCTTGAAGCAATGATTACTAATTGAAACACTTACTCATTCAATCATCTTTAGACTGTTCAAGATGACGCAAGATGATCCCTGCCGTTTCTTCAACTGCTTTGTTCGTCACATCGATGACATCGCAACCGATTCGTTTATAAATACCACGCGCATACTCGAGTTCACGATTGATTCGCTCTAGCTGCGCATAATCTGCTTCCGGCTTCAAACCTAGCGATTTGAGACGTTCCATCCGGATTGAAATCAGCTTTTCCGGGGAGATGATCAACCCGACACATCGTTCAGCAGGCAAATCAAACAATTCCTCAGGCGGTCTCGATTCTGGAACGAGTGGCACGTTCGCGACTTTGTATCGTTTCAGTGCCAAATATTGAGATAGCGGCGTCTTTGACGTTCGAGAAACACCGACCAACACGATATCAGCTTTTTTCAGGCCACGTGGGTCCCGACCATCGTCATACTTGACGGCAAACTCCATCGCCTCGATTTTTCGGAAGTAATCATCATCCAATCGATAGATGAGTCCCGGCTTTTCACGTGGCGCTTCTTTCAATTGGCTAGATAATACATCGAGCAAATCTCCGAGCAAATCAACCGTTTTCACTTGATGAGCTTCACCAAGCCGCATGAGAAGGGCGCGATGTTCCTCATTAACGAGCGTGAACGCAATGATGGCCTGTTGTGCTTTCGCTTGCGTGACGACATCCATAATCGTCTGCTCATCTTCGACGAACGGGATGCGAAGGGTTTCGATCGCATTCTCGTGGAATTGGATACTCGCTGCGCGGACGACGAGTTCGCACGTCTCTCCGACCGAGTCACTTACAACGAACACGAGTTGTTTCGTAGTCAATTCGATTTCCTCCTCAGATCGACTCATCGTTCGCTAACGCAATGAGCACCTTCGTCATATTGGTCTTCGTCATACGGCCGAGTACAATCAATTTCCCATCTTTTTCTTCTACGACGGGCATGGCATCGATTTGTTTCTCAATCAATTTCATCCCAGCTCGAATCAACGTTTCTGTTTTCTCACATACTGTAATGTTCGGCATGCGGGTCATGATGACGTTGACGGGTAACTGGTCTAAGTCTTGATTTCCGATGGCCGCACGAAGGAGGTCTTTACGAGATAAAACTCCGACTAACTCCCGGTCACGTCCGACAACGAACAATGAGCCGACATCTTCTAAGAACAACGTGACAATCGCATCATATACCGTCATCTCATCCCTTACGACTTTCGCAGAAGACATGAAGTCCCCTACGGTCAGCGAATCTAACTTTTCTCGTAGCATCGACGAATTCCGTTTGCCAACGAACGTGTAGCCGACACGAGGTCTAGCTTCAAGTATGCCTGTCATCGTCAAAATAGCGAGGTCAGGCCGCAGGGTCGCGCGTGTCAATGAGAGCTCTTGTGCGATTTGTTCCCCTGTGATCGGCCCGTTCTCCTTCACGATCTCGACGATTTTTTGTTGGCGTTCATTCAGTTGCATAGCCAACCCCCTCTAGTTTGTTTAGAGTACGAGCGCGTTGAAATCTGCGACACGCTTAATCGTCGTTGCAAGTCGGTTCATTTCATGGAGACGGTTTTGGCGGACCGCCTCGTCATCACTCATAACCATTGTATGTTCGAAGTACATCATAATCGGTGATTCGAGTTGTTGTAGAAGGTCGAGCGCTTTCTTGTAATCTCCCATCTCGACAGCTTCGGCTGTTGCAGGAGCGGTCTGTTCAATCGCATCATGCAATGCAATCTCATGATCGTTCTCAAACAAGGAAGGATCGACATCTCCCGCTTCACCTTTTTTCGAAATGTTAACGACACGCGACAATTGCTCAATCAACGCCTTCGCATCCGTCGATACAAATTCTTGAATCGCGTCTGCGCGAGCATCGAGTCGCACAACCGTCAATGAGGTCGTCAATACGGCGTCAATCACATCATAACGAACCTGCTGTTCTTGCAGGCGATATTTCAAGCGCAATTTGAAGAACTCATCTAGTTGTGCCTTAACTTGTTCTTTATCGGCTTCATAGAGTCCTGCTTCCAGTTGTAATTCGACAACTTTTGAAAGCAACGTGTCGATTGAGAGATCAATCTTCCAATCTCCAAGAATCTGAACGACACCTTGGGCCTGGCGACGAAGCGCGAACGGGTCTTGTGAACCGCTCGGAATCATCCCGATGCCAAAGAATGCTGCAATCGAGTCTAATTTGTCGGCAAGGGCAAGAACGGCACCCGTTGCCGTCTCTGGAGAAGCGTCCCCAGCAAAGCGTGGCATGTAATGCTCACGGATTGCCGCTGCCACTTCCTTGTCTTCACCTTGTTGGAGTGCATATTTCTCACCCATGATTCCTTGAAGTTCTGTGAACTCGTATACCATCTGGCTCACGAGATCAAATTTATGAATGGCACCGGCACGGCTTACTTTTTCAAGGTCTGCCTCGAACAACGGTGCAAGTTCCTGAGCGATTTTCGTCACACGACGCGCTTTCGCACCAGTCGTTCCCAATTTTTCATGGAAGACGACGCGATCGAGACGTCCGAGCTGATCATCGATTTTCGTCTTTTTGTCTTCCTCATAGAAGAACACGGCATCCGCAAGACGGGCCCGGATGACTTTCTCGTTACCGCGCGCCACATTTTCAAGATGCTCGGCATTCCCGTTTCGTACCGTCACAAAATAGTTTTTCAATGTTCCGTCGAGATAGACCGGGAAATAACGTTGATGCTCTTTCATCGTTGTGATCAACACTTCCTCAGGCAAGTCAAGGTACGCTTCATCAAATTCCCCAAAGAGAGCGGTCGGCCATTCGACTAAGTTTGTCACTTCCTCAAGCAAGTCGGCGTCGAGTGGAATCGTCCATCCTTGTTTCGTTGCAAGCTCTTGAATTTGACGTTCGATTTCAGCTTTACGCATCTCGTAGTTCGCCATGACAAAAGCAGACTCTAATGTCTGGACATATTCGGTAGGTGATGAGATGACCACGTCCCCTTTACTGAGGAAACGATGCCCACGCGTCACGTTATTCGTTTTCACGCCTTCGATTGTGAAGTCGATGATGTCTTGACCAAAGAGTGCGATCAACCAACGAATCGGACGCATATACCGTAGGCTGCTCGTTCCCCATTTCATGTTTTTCGGGAACGTCAAGCTACGGACCACATCTTCAAGACCGTTCAATAGCGAGAGCGTCTCTTGTCCCTTTTCATGACGTTCCGCGAAGACATACTCGACTCCTTTTTCTTCTGCGAAATAGAGATCTTCTACTGTCAATCCGCGGCCACGTGCAAAACCTTGTGCCGCCTTCGACCAGTTACCTTCCGCATCTTGTGCAATCTTTTTGGCAGGTCCACGAAGAGTTTCTGCCAAATCCTGTTGCGTTTCAGCCACATCACGAACGATGACAGCCAAACGACGTGGTGTCGAGTACACTTCGATTGAGCCAAAATCAACACGCGCCTCTTTTAAGAACGCGTCAACACGTTCCGCCAACTGTTTCTCTGAACGCAAGACATATTGAGCCGGCAGTTCCTCTAATCCAATCTCTAACAGAAGGTCACGCATTCAAGTCACCTGCTTTCTCTTGTTTCAAAAGTGGGAATCCAAGGCGTTCCCGTTCTTCAATAAATTTAGCGGCACACGCACGTGACATGTTCCGGACACGCTGGATGAAGCCGGTACGTTCCGTCACAGAAATGGCGCCTTTTGCGTCCAACAAGTTGAACGTGTGCGAACATTTTAGAATGTAATCGTATGCAGGGAAGACAAGGTTTTCTTCAAGCGCACGCTTCGCTTCTTTCTCATACGTATCAAATAACGTAAATAACATGTCGACGTCAGACAATTCGAACGTATATTTCGAATGTTCAAATTCTGGTTGATAGAAAATGTCACCGTATTTGAATCCGTCTGTCCAGACAAGATCGAATACACTTTCTACTTCTTGAATGTATGACGCGAGGCGTTCAAGTCCGTATGTGATTTCCACGGCAATCGGGTCACACTCGATTCCACCGACTTGTTGGAAGTATGTGAACTGCGTGATTTCCATTCCGTTCAACCAAACTTCCCAACCGAGACCTGCTGCTCCGAACGTCGGGTTTTCCCAGTTATCTTCGACGAAACGGATGTCATGCTCAAGCGGATTGATGCCAATCAATTCAAGACTCTCCAAGTACAACTCTTGAATGTTGTTTGGTGACGGCTTCATGATCACCTGAAACTGATGGTGCTGGTAAAGACGGTTCGGGTTTTCTCCGTAACGACCGTCAGCTGGACGGCGTGACGGTTCGGTATAACAGACGTTCCACGGTTCTGGCCCAAGGCTTCTGAGGAATGTCATCGGGTTCATCGTCCCGGCCCCTTTTTCCACATCGTACGCCTGCATCGTCAAACAACCTTTTGACGCCCAAAAGTTTTGTAGCGTGAGAATGATTTCTTGCACTGTCATGTGCTTCATTAATGACACCTCCAATAGTATTGAAACGACAAAAAACGCCCCTATGTGCCTAGCACATAGGGACGGGATTGATTCCCGCGGTTCCACCCTACTTGCCCCAATAATGGGACCACTCTTAAAAGATGTGGGCGCTCTGGAATCGCCATTCGCTCTTCTCATGATACCCGGCTCACACCGCCCCGGACTCGCTTCATTCATGACAGGAAGAGTTACTTTTTTCCTTCATCGCGCACGCTATTTCATTTGTCTAATCGTACATCATCGTATCGAATTCACTATAAAAAGTCAATCCTCATTCAGATGAAGTCGAATCATTTGATCGAGCACCCGCTTCGTCTTCAATCGTAGTCCACTATACGATTCCATATAAGCATCAAAGAGCTGGCGCAAAAGGACTCTGGACTCATCCGATAGCGGAACGTTCCGAAACTCTGACAATTCGTGCTTACTCATCAAATAAAGTAGTTTCGCCAATCGTTCGGACAGCCGAATCACACCTTCTTCTGGATGTCGCGCACATAAAAAGCCACCGGACGCGACAGAGAAGTACATGGGATCCGTCACATCTCCACAGCGCACGCATCCCGTCAAGACTGGGGCGACGCCTAATAGATGCAAAATACGTAATTCAACATAGTGCGTGATGACATCTGCGTCCATGCCCGCATTCAGTGCCTGCAAGGCATCCCGTAATATTCGAAACAATGGACGATTTTGGACACGATCCTCGACAGACCGATCAACAAGTTCTAACCAATACATCGCATATGCCATCCGTTCGACATCTTTTCGGATTTCAGGATAAGACGTCATGACGTCAGATGATTTTAACTGAGCGAGTCCTCGGCTAGACGGAAAGATATAGACACCTTCCACAAACGGCTGACTCGAGGCGTGAAACCGGCTACCCGGTTTCTTTGCACCCCGTGCCATGATCGCGACTTTGCCAAGTTCCTCTGTAAACAATGTCACGACTTTATTCGATTCCCCATAATTAACGGTACGAACGACGATTCCCGTGACTTTTTGTAACATGGCTCAATACTCGTCGTCGCGGAAACCGAGGTCACGAAGCTGACCCATCTTGTTACGCCAGTCTTTCTGCACTTTTACCCATAGGTTCAAATAAACTTTAGTCCCGAGAAGCGCTTCGATATCATGGCGCGCGTCTGTTCCGATTTCACGAAGCATAGCCCCTTTTTTTCCGATGATGATTCCTTTTTGCGAATCACGCTCCACCATGATCACGGCTTCGACATCAATCATCTCAGAGTTCTCACGTTTCTTGATCGATTCGATGGCTACAGCAATCGAATGAGGGACTTCATCACGTGTCTTATGCAACACTTTCTCACGAATCATCTCTGAGATAATGAAACGCTCCGGGTGGTCCGTCACTTGATCGGCCGGATAATACATCGGTCCTTCAGGCAACAATTTCTTGATCTCACCTAAGAGCGGTTCGACGTTGTTGCCTTGTAGCGCCGAAATCGGGACGTACGCCGCGAAATCCAATTCGTTCGTATATTGTTCAATCACTTTCGGAAGTTCATCCGGATGGATTAAATCGATCTTGTTCATGACGAGAATAATCGGTGTGTCGAGCCCTTTGAGTTTCTCAATAATAAAGTCGTCGCCAGCTCCACGCGGTTCCGTCACGTTCACCATGAAGAGAATCGCATCAACTTCGCGTAATGCGTTCGTCGCCACTTTCATCATGAAGTCGCCAAGACGGTGTTTCGGTTTATGAATCCCTGGTGTATCGATGAAGATGATTTGGGAATCATCGGTTGTGTACACACCTTGCACCTTATTTCGTGTCGTTTGTGGTTTATCCGACATGATGGCAATCTTTTGTCCGATCACACGGTTTAAGAATGTCGATTTCCCGACGTTCGGTCGTCCGATAATCGAGACGAATCCGGATTTAAAATCTTCTTGATACATAATGCACCTGCTTTCTCTATTTCAGAACTATTAGTATAGCATGTTCCATAGACGTGGACCGAATATTATGAGCGCCGTTACGGCAGCACCAAGTGAAGCGACTAAAACAGCTCCTGCGGCAACATCTTTCGCTTGCTTCGCGAGTGGATGGACGTCTTCTGTCACGAGATTAACCGTTCGTTCGATTGCCGTATTCATCATTTCCATGCTAATAACGGCAATCACCCACCCGAACAAGATGACGATCTCGAGTCTTGTCGGCTGTAACCAGATTGAAAAGACGAATACGAGAAAAGCCGACAGGAGATGGAGTCGCATGTTCCGTTCCGAACGAACGGCATGGAGGATTCCCTCACATGCCACACGGAACGGTCTCACACGTTGCCTCGCTTCAACTCAAAATGAGTGAGCACTTCTTCTTGCCTTGCCGTCATCTCCGCTTCTTCCTCAGGTGTCATATGATCATACCCAAGTAGATGGAGGAATCCATGAATTGCTAAAAAGCCGAGCTCCCGCTCAAACGAATGACCATAGTCAGCTGCCTGTTCTCGGCATCGTTCTACCGAGATGACGAGGTCACCGAGAAGATGTGGCTCATCTTCATCGAGCATGAAATCCATCTCGTCATCCCCCATCTCATCAAATGCGAAACTGATGACATCGGTCGGGGCATCTTTGCCTCGCCATTCTCGGTTCACTTCATGGATTTCCGCATTTGTTAAATACGTGACCGACAATTCGCTCGGCTCTTCCACCTCTTCTAGTTGGGCGGCATGTTGTAAAATCGACTCGACGAGCTCGATTTGAGATGTAGTTAACAATTCATGTTCATCGTTCGAGATGATTTGCATGTAATTCTCCCTCTTTCTTTAATTCTGGGTATTCGATTCGTTCGTGGAACAAGCCGGTCAGCGTCTCACACGCACTCTCTCCGACGCGCCAAATTTCTTTCGTCGTCAATTCACATTCTTCGAACTGCCCATCCGCCAACTTGTCGCGAATGATTGTTCGAACGAGCATTCGGATTTTTTCTGGCGTCGGTTGTTTCTGCGAGCGGACAGCCGCTTCGATTGAATCGACGATCATGACAACGGCAGCCTCGCGCGATTGTGGCTTTGGACCTGGATAGCGGAAACGAGACTCTAACACCTCTTTATCAGGATCTTCCTTCGCTTTAACGTAGAAATATTTCAATAAAGACGTTCCGTGATGCTGCTCTGCTATATCGATGATTTCTTTCGGTAACTTATAACGTCGCAACAGATCCGCTCCGTCATAAGGATGAGCCATAATAATGTCTGCCGATTCTTCAGGCGTCAAGCGATCATGAGGATTCCCGCCACCTTGTTGATTTTCAATGAAATGAAGGGGACGCTCCGTCTTCCCAAGATCGTGATAATAGCTTGCGACACGTGCGAGAAGACCATCTGCGCCAATCGCCTCACATGCGGACTCTGCCAAGTTCGCCACCATCATACTATGATGATACGTACCAGGTGCCTCCATTAAAAGTTTCCGCAGCAGCGGATGCGTCGGACTCATCAATTCCACAAGTCGACCAGAAGACAAGACGCCAAACCACGGTTCCAAAAATGGCAGGAAGCCAAACGTCAAGACAATGGAGAGCAAGGCGCTAATGACGGCAAATCCAGAAAGATACATCGCCATTTCCCAGGAAACTTGCACGTTCCGAAGTAAGAGTAACGCGATGACCATGATGATGTTGACGAAACCGAGCAACACCCCTGATAAGAATAGTCGCTTCCGCTGAATTTTCGGTTCAACTAAAAAGACAGCTAGAAAACTACCCGTCGCCACATACACGAGCGTCATGAAATTCGTGCTCTGTCCGAATGTGACAACGACACTCCCGGCAATCATCGTAATGAAGGCCGAGGCGAGCGCAACTCGTTCATCGATCAAGATGCGTAGAAGCAATACGACGAACGCTGTCGGCGCTAAAATATAGGCATATGTCGTAAAATCGACACCGATGTATCCGACACCAAAAAAGATGCCGAGTTGTAAAAGTAGCAAGCCATAGACCGTCACTAAGATTTTCGGACTCAGTAACAGGTCTTTGATTTTCGAGCGGATGAGCATGAATAGAAACCCACCGGTCAACAATGCGCTGAGCAAGAATGACCCGAATAATGGTGCAAGGGAACGATTCGGATCGATGGCTCCAGATAGCTCTAATTTCCGATATATCTCTCGAGTCACCACCTCACCTTGACTGACGAGTAACTGTCCTTCTTGAATGATGACAGGATCGACAGCATCGACGGCCTCTTGTTCTTTTTGACGGGTCGCCTCAGAGTCAAATACATAGTTCGGTACGATGAGTTCATCGCTTAACGTTTTCGAAATGGCGCGGAACTCAAACGAGAGCGGCGATTGATCGATAATCGCTGCTGCTCGGTCTCGAGCCGCAGCGACCGCTTCATTACTCGTTTCAATCCGGTCGTCCATCACTTGTTGTAACGCAGTGACTGTGACATCTTCTACCGTTTGTCGGGTATCTTCACTCGCTTCAAGCAACGAATTCAACTCTTCATCAGCTAATACACCGTTCGCCTCTGTAGAATTTAGACGGTTTTTAATATCTGCCAGTTCAGTCTCCTCATCCGTTTGGTCGAATGCTGCGAACAACTGCTCGACTTTAGCGATTTGTTGGTCTGCAAATTCTTTTCTCAAGGAGAATTGACTGCCGACACCATTTGTCACTTCTTGTTTCAATCGTTCGGTCGCAACACGGTCCTCAACCGTGATCGGAGACCGAATATCCTGTTCGGCAATCCCAAGCGGTTCCACACTGATGATGGATGGGCGCACGGTAAAGTATAGAATGGCGCCTAATAAGAGAAAGAAAATCAACGAGATGGTCGCGACTGTCCAGTTTTTAGCTTGCTGCATTCGTGCCCCCCCTTTCACGATCTGGTGACCTCACACGTACATTTAAGTGAGGTCCGTACTATAGGCGTTGATGATTTTCTTAACGAGCGGATGACGGACGACGTCAGACGCACTGAAGTGTTCAAAATGAATACCATCCACGCCTTCTAACAGGCGTAACGCTTCCTGTAACCCCGATGCCTTGCCTTTCGGTAAATCGACTTGGGTCAAATCCCCTGTGACCACCATTTTCGATCCAAAACCGAGTCGCGTCAAAAACATCTTCATCTGTTCTTTTGTTGTATTCTGGGCCTCATCCAAGATGACGAACGCATCTTCTAACGTGCGTCCACGCATATAAGCGAGCGGAGCCACTTCAATCGTGCCCCGTTCTAACAAACGGTTCGTCTGTTCCACGCCATACACATCAAATAGGGCGTCGTATAATGGGCGGAGATATGGGTCCACTTTCTCTTTTAAATCTCCCGGTAAAAATCCAAGGTTCTCTCCCGCTTCAACGGCAGGACGCGTCAAGATGATCCGTTTGACTTGCCCTTCTTTTAAGGCACGCGCCGCAAGTACGACAGCTAGGTACGTCTTTCCTGTTCCGGCTGGTCCGATACCAAAGACGAGATCACGTCGTTCAATCGCACGAACATACCGGCTTTGACCTACTGTCTTGGCACGAATCGGTTTCCCCTTATTCGTCGTAAAAACAACTCGTTCATAATGTTCGAGCAGTTCATCTCCCTTTCCGACTTGAATGTGCTGGATGACGCTAATGGCATCACTTTCATTTAGACGTGCACCTTTTTTCACTAACGTCTGCAAGGTGATGATCACTTGTTTCGTTAATTCAAGAGCCTCAAGTGTATCGGCTTGAATAATCAACTCCTCACCCCTTGGGATGAGTGCCACTTTCAATTCTGTTTCAATCGCCTGGAACACTTCATCTTTCGGTCCGAGTAAAGCTTGTGCTTCGTTCGCATGTTCCATGACGAATGGTATTTTATCAGTCATAATCAATGGATGCATTGCCCCCTCATTAAAATCGGTTATTCCTCTTTTACTTTAGCACTATCACGCCTATCGTGAAAGAAAGACCGCGTAATTTCCACGCGCAAAAGGCAGTAACATGACGTCACTGCCTTCCGTTCACTTCTTCCGTTTCGAGATAGGAGGTTGTAATACCTCACTCCAAATGACAGCTTCCCGCATTCGCTTTTGTGAAACGTTCAGTTGTCTCGGTTTCTTTTCCTTTTGAATCGGTGGAATTTTAACCGCTTGTTCGAATTGCGCGCTCACTTTCGGCATCTCGACTTGACGTTCACGTGGAGCCGGTCGTTCTTCTACCGTTCGAGCGACTCGACGCCTCACCTTTTGTGGTGCCGGTTTTTTTTCCGAGTCATCGAATGCCGTTTCAATCTCTTTCATGACGTCCCCTACCGAATCCAAATAGCGTTTCAGTTCACTGCTTTGAGGACGGTCTCCAGAGGACGATGATTTTTCGAGCCGTTTCATCACTGCCGAGGCAATTCCGAAGGCGGCTAACAAGAGTACCCATAGTCCATCCATATCAATCACTCATTATCTGATTCAGAATCGACAGGTGCCCCAATCGCTTTTCGCATTTCTGTATCCGCTTGAACGTTCAAGTAGTTCACGTAATCCATGACACCAAGCTTTCCGTTTCGTAACGCTTCTGCCATCGCGAGTGGGACTTCCGCTTCGGCACCGACAACTTTCGCACGCATTTCTTCTACTGAAGATTTCATTTCTTGTTCGCGCGCAATCGCCATCGCGCGACGTTCTTCCGCCTTCGCTTGAGCGATTTTCTTATCTGCTTCTGCTTGGTCCGTCTGCAAGACCGCGCCGATGTTCTTACCGATATCGATGTCGGCAATATCGATCGAAAGAATCTCAAACGCTGTTCCTGAATCTAAACCTTTTGTGAGGACAGTCCGTGAAATCATATCCGGATTCTCTAGTACGTGCTTGTGGTTGTTTTGTGAACCGATTGTCGACACGACCCCTTCACCGACACGGGCGATAATCGTTTCTTCCCCCGCACCACCGACGAGACGATCGATATTCGCACGTACGGTAATACGTGCTTTCGCCTTCACTTCAATCCCATCCATCGCGACACCCGCAATAAATGGCGTTTCAATGACTTTCGGGTTAACTGACATCTGTACAGCCTCGAGCACGTTACGTCCTGCCAAATCGATGGCAGCAGCCCGTTCGAATGACAATTCAATATTCGCACGGTGCGCCGCAATCAATGCGTTCACAACGCGGTCTACGTTACCACCAGCCAAGAAGTGACTTTCAAGTTGGTTCGTGTTTAATTCAATTCCTGCTTTAACCGCTTTAATCAACGGGTTCACGATTTTCGAGGGAATAACGCGACGAAGGCGCATTCCAATCAATGTGAAGATCGAGACGTGGACGCCCGCTGCAAACGAACTGATCCATAGTCCGACCGGTACGAACGTGAAGAATACGGCAAGTGCAATCAATCCTCCACCTGTAATGAGTAACGTTGTCAGTAATTCTGGTGTCATTCTGTTACATCCTCCTTCGGTTCTACAAAGCTTCGAACGACAATCCGTCCAGAATCCACTTTATAAACCTGAATTTTTGTCTGCTGATCGAGATAGCCACCTTCCGTCACGACATCAAGTCGTTCTCCGTCGATTTCGGCAGTACCTGCTGGGCGAAGTGGTGTCAAGGTGACTCCCACTTTGCCGAGAAGTTGTTTTCGATCTTCGTGGGACAAGTAGCCTTTTTCAGTCGATGTCGAATCCGTCAAAATCAACCCTTTATAAATGAGCGGACGATTCGTACTCAAGCGGCGGTATGCCCAAAAGCCGAGACCTGTTAGCACCGCTGCCGCGAGACCAATCGATAGCCACAGTTGACCGATCGTCGCACCAGCCATAATCAAACTCGCAACGACGGCTCCGATCCCAAGCAAACCGAACAATCCAAACCCTGCTACGAACACTTCAATTCCAAGAAGGACGACTCCGACAAAAAAGACTGTCAGAATCACTCCGAGACCAAATGTCATCGTCTTGCTACCCCCTTCCAAATTCAAAGCTATCTCCTATCTCTAGTGTATACGAAACAAGATTGAATGTGGTTTCAGAATACGCAAAAAAAGCAGAAACTTTCGGTTTCCCGAAAAGTAACTGCTTTTTTCATCAATTCGTCAATTGTTGTTTGACGATTCGGTTCACAAGACCACCGTCTGCCTTGCCTTTGACTTGCGGCATGACGACGCCCATCACCTTACCCATATCTGATGGAGCGGCTGCATTCGTTTGAGCAATTGCTGCTTGGACGATGGCGGTCACTTCATCTTCTGAAAGTTGTTCAGGCATATAGGCTTCTAGGACGACAATCTCTTCTGCTACTTTGGAAGCAAGGTCTTCACGACCAGCGCTTTCGAATTCTCGGAGGGAGTCTCTGCGCTGTTTCATCTCTCGGTTGAGCACCGTGAGTTCCTCTTCCTCGGTAAGATCTTGACGACCTAGTTTGATAGCCTCATTTTGGAGCGACGCTTTGACCATCCGGATTGTCGTAAGACGATCCTTTTGTTTCGCGCGCATGGCTTGCTTCATGTCGTCCGTCAAGCGTTCTTGAAGACTCATGAGCCAACACCCTCTCTACAAATGAAACTGGAATCAGAATTTCTTACGCTTACGCGCAGCTTCTGATTTCAATTTACGTTTTACGCTTGGCTTTTCGTAGTGACGACGTTTACGAACTTCGGCAAGTGTGCCATCTTTCGAAACACCGCGTTTGAAACGACGAAGAGCGTCTTCAAGCGATTCGTTTTTACGGACACGAGTTTCCACTAGTTTTCCCTCCCTCCGAATTACACGACTAAGGAAACGTGTTTCACACGTCATATCATATTATAGTGAAATTAAGTCGTGTGGTCAACCACTTATTAATAGTCGCTGTCTGAACGTCCACCAGTGACAATCGCGATACCTGCTGAAGCACCGATACGTGTCGCACCAGCATCGATCATCGCTTTCGCACCTTCGAAGTCACGGACGCCACCTGAAGCTTTTACGCCGATGTCAGGTCCGACCGTCTCACGCATGAGGCGAATGTCTTCAACTGTCGCGCCACCAGTCGAGAAACCAGTCGATGTTTTGACGAAGTCTGCTCCAGCTTTCACTGAAAGTTCGGCAGCTTTTTTGATTTCTTCTTTTGTAAGCATGCATGTTTCGAAGATGACTTTGACGAGTGTACCGTTTGCCGCTTCGACAACCGCACGGATGTCACGTTCTACGAGATCGTAGTCAGCATCTTTGAGTGCTGCGATGTTGATGACCATGTCTACTTCATCTGCTCCATTGGCAATCGCATCTTTTGTTTCAAATGCTTTTACCTCAGGTGTGTTTGCACCAAGTGGGAAACCGATGACTGTACATACTTTGACATCATCATCTGACTTGAGTTGTTCTGCTGCATATTTGACCCATGTCGGGTTGACACAAACGCTTGCGAATTTGTATTCGAGCGCTTCTGCACAAAGTGTTGTAATTTGATCTTTTGTTGTTTCAGCCTTTAAAGCTGTGTGGTCGATATAACGGGCTAATTCCATGATTCATTTCCTCCTCTGACAAATAAGTCTGACATCTAACATATTACCATGTTTTGATGAGATGTAACAGCTTTCAAATCTAAATCAACTGACGACGTTTACGAGCGACGACCCAACTGTTCCAACTAAAGAAGAAAATAGCGAGCCAAATGCAGGTGAAGGCAAAGACATGGTATGCCGTGAACGGTTCATGGTACATGACGACCCCGATAATCAAGCTAAGTGTCGGTGCGATAAATTGAAGAAACCCGACAAGCGTGAACGGGATATGTTGTGCCCCGTACCCAAACAGGAGAAGAGGTAACGCCGTGACCACGCCCGTTCCAAGAAGGGCGATCCAAATGACAGGCGACATGTTATACGCAATATTGTCGGTGACAACTTGATTTCCTAGGAAGAGCAATGCCACCGGGACCACCGCCAGCGTTTCAATTCCTAGGCTGACCGTAGAAGCAAGAGGGCGTCGTTTCTTCACCATTCCATAGAATCCGAAAGTACTCGCCAAGACGAATGAAATCCACGGGAACGTGCCGTATCCTAACGTCAAGACGAGGACGCCAATTGATGCAATCCCAACGGCCATCCATTGGACTCGATTTAATGATTCCCGAAAGACGAGCACCCCTAACACCATACTGACGAGAGGATTGATGTAGTACCCGAGAGAAGCTTCAATGATATATCCGTGATTGACAGCCCATATGTATACAAACCAGTTGGCACTAACGATGAATCCGTTCAACATGAATGCGTTTCGTGTAGCCGGATGTCGAAGTGCGTAACCGAACTCTTTCCACTGATTTGTCCATCTCAGAACGAGCAGAATAAATAAAAATGACCAAACGATTCGATGTGCTAAAATTTGACCGCTCGGTACTTCTTGCAAAAATTTCCAATAAATCGGAAGGACGCCCCACATGACGTACGCCCCGATTGTCGTCCATACTCCCTTATTCACACGTTCACCCGCTCTCTTACAAGTTAAAGACAGTTTAGTCGATGAAAGACTCCCGATACAAGACTTTTGTTTCATGAAAAAAAGGCGCGAAATCGCGCCCTGACCGTTTATTGTTTCACTTGTTCAATTGCTGTTAATGCTTGTGCCAAGTCTTCGATCAAGTCATCAATGTCCTCAAGTCCGACCGAAATACGGACGAGCCCATCGGTGATGCCAAGTTCCGCTCTGCGTTCGGCTGGAATCGACGCATGTGTCATGCGTGCCGGGACACTGATCAAACTCTCGACCGCTCCTAAACTTTCTGCGAGCGTGAAGTATTTCGTCTTCGCGACCATCATTTCTGCCGCTTCCGCTGAACCGACATCAAATGCGATCATCCCACCGAATCCACGTGCCTGTGATAAATGAATCCGCTTCGCTTCCTCACTTGATACACTTGGGTGGAGCACGCGTGATACAGACTCGTTCGATTGAAGGAATTCAACCAATGCACGTGCATTCGATTCAATCTCCTCCATCCGAACAGCTAGCGTCTTAATTCCCCGAACAACAAGGAAGCTATCTTGTGGTCCAAGAACTGCGCCAACTGAGTTTTGAAGAAACGCCAAAGCTTCGCCCTGCTCTTCCGTTCGCGCGACAACAAGTCCCGCTACGACGTCACTATGTCCGCCTAAGTACTTTGTGGCACTGTGAAGGACGTAGTCTGCTCCAAGATCGATTGGATTTTGGAAGTAAGGGGTCATAAACGTATTGTCCACGACGAGCAACACATCTGCTTCATCGGCAATCTTGCGCATCGCTCGAATGTCCGTCACGTTTAAGAGCGGATTTGTCGGCGTCTCGACATAAATCATTTTCGTGTTCGCTTGAAGCGCATCCCGAACCGCTGTTTCATCGGATGTATCGACAAAAGTTGCTTCCAAGCCTCGTGACTGAAATACTCGATTGAATACACGGTACGTTCCTCCATATACATCAGACCCGACGATGACGTGGTCTCCAGATTTCAATAACATAAGCACCGTCGAGATGGCTGCCATCCCAGATCCGAATGCAAATCCTTGCACACCGCCTTCGATGTCGGCAATCAATGTCTCTAATGCCGTCCGTGTCGGGTTTGCTGAACGTGAGTATTCGTACCCTTCCCGCAAGTTACCAATCCCGTCTTGCTTATACGTGCTCGTTTGATAAATCGGTGGCGTGACGGCCCCTGTCAACGGGTCCGTCGTTTTACCGCCGTGAATGAGTGCTGTCTTTGTACGCATGTTCTGCCTCCTTGACAATTCCTTGACTTAAATATCGTTCTGCACTATCAGGCAAGATGGTGACAATCGTGCCTTCCGTTAATTGATTCGCTTCTTTTACACATGCTGCAATGGCAGCCCCTGAAGAACTACCGATGAGCAAGCCTTCCTGTTTCGCTAGATGTGCCACGTAATAGAAGGCTTCCTCATCTGTGATGGTATGAATCGCATCGACGTAAGACTTCTCCAGAAATGGTGGCCATTTTTCGACGCCAATTCCTTCTGTTTTATGTGGTCCTGGTTCACCGCCGTTCATAATGGAACCGACCGGCTCCACGACGACAGTTTTCGTCCCAAGTGGCTTTAATGATTTGGCGACACCGGTGAACGTGCCTCCTGATCCCGCTCCCGCTACAAATACATCAATTTGTGGCACATCTTTCAACAACTCATGTGAAAGGATGTCGACGTAAGCATCCGGGTTATCTGGGTTCGAGAACTGTTCTGGGACATAGGCGTCATGTTCTTTGGCCAACTCAATAGCATGTGCGATCGCGCCTTTCATGCCGAGTTCCGTCGGTGTGTTGACGACGGTGGCTCCGAACAGTCGCATCAATGCCTGCTTCTCTTGACTGAATTTTTCAGGAGTGACCGTCATGAGTCGAATTCCGAATCGCTGACAAGCGAGCGCAAGCCCGATTCCCGTATTGCCTGCTGTCGGTTCGATCACCGTTCCACCAGGTGCCACATCGCCACGCTCAATCGCCCGTTCAATCAAATTCATCCCGAGTCGGTCTTTGACACTCCCACCTGGATTCATCATCTCGAGCTTTCCGTACACTTTGACATTCGCTGGTATAGGAAGCGTTCGAAGTTCAATAAGCGGTGTGTCTCCGATGAGTTCATAGACGTCACGGACAATCATCTTATGCTTCGTCCTTGAAGACGATATGCCATTCATCACGTTTTGCGAGCATGTCTGCCGCTAATTTTTTGGCACCTTCGAAATCATGATGGTTCGCATTCCCACATTGAACAGGGTTTTGCGCAGGTAATTCCTCAGCGTTCATCGCATCACGCAACGTCGCTTCCACGAGGTCAAGCATTCGTTCGTAGTTCCCATCATTGAGCATTGTCCAATAGAAACCTGTCTGGCAACCCATCGGTGAGATATCGACAATGTCTTCAGAATGATTGCGACTGTTCTCGGCAATCAAATGCTCAAGTGAATGAACCGCGCGCATCGGCATGAGTCCTTCGTTCGGTTGAATGAAACGAATATCGTATTTATAAATCGTGTCAGCCGTCCCTTCTTTCACACCAGCTAAACGGACAAACGGCGCCTGTACTTTCGTATGATCCAAGTTAAAACTTTCAACATTATATGTTTTCATGAGTAATTCCTCCTCGTTATTTAGTGGCTATTACGAGCCAGACAAACTTGTTTTTCTGCGTCATCGTCACGTTGTATCCGTTCTCTTCTAACATGGAACGAATCGTTGACGTATATGGATAGTATTCACGATTTAAATCTTCGACAAGGTCCGAGTACCCTTTCGCAGTCGCCCAATCGATGATGTCCTGACGAGCTGCTGGTGACTCAAACATCGTATCAAGCAACACGAACTTCGGGTGTTCCCAGTCTTCGACATATCGACCAATGGCCGTGGCCTTTTCAGAATCTGTCAAGTGGTGAAAAGCATATGACGATACGATAGTATCCACGTGTGATAATATCGGATATCGGAGAAAATCACCTTCGAGTACTTCAATCCCCAACTTTTTAACAGCAATTTGTCGCATTTCCGGCGACGGTTCAATCGCAATCAACGGATGCCCTTTTATAATTCGACTGCTCAAGTTTCCTGTTCCGACACCAAACTCAAGTACCCTTCCTTCGACATATAGGGCAACCTCATCGAGCATTTGCTCATATCCGATGAAGACTTCGTGATATTGCTCATCATGCCCCTCGACCGTCGTATCATAATCCTTTGCCCAATCCTTAAAGATGTCCATGAATGGTAAGTTCATATCGCTACCCCAATCTTAATTCTTACTAATTTGATATGTTTTATTGGTATTTAACTTTAACGTTACATTAACAGGTTTTTTTATTCATTTCAAGTCATTCGCTAGATTCACGCATCATATGCAATTGGATATAGGTCTTATGTGTTAGGTCTTTAGTAATTGTCAGAACATTAAAATTTGTGCAAAAACACTTACCTATTTTACAAATAAATCCACTCTTTTTTATCTGAATAGCGATATGATAATTCTCAATGTAAGACTATGCTTTATTTTTTACAGGTAATAACAAATTTTAGGGGGTTCATACGTTGTCACGAAAAAAAATCTATTTAAACGCTTCACTCGCCACATGTATCGCCTTGTCACCTGCACTGATTCAAGCTGGAACAACTTCTGTTTCAGCAGAAGCTTCCGTTAAACCGAAATTGGTTCTTGAGAAAAAACAGAAAAAAGTTCGGGTCGTTGTAGAGCTCGTCGGGGATCCTGCCATTGCCGAAGCCGCTCAAAAAGGGAAGAAATTTAATGAATTGTCGAAATCAGAGCAAAACAAGGCACAACACTCTGTTCAATCGGAGCAAAAACGCGCCAAGTCTGCCTTGAAGAAACAAGGCGTAACCGCTACACCGATTGAAGAGTTCACGACCGTCTTTAATGGCTTCTCTACATTCTTATCTACAAGTGAAATCGCCAAAGTCGAAGCATTGCCTGAAGTGGCGACCGTTCACATTGTCAACGAGTACGAGCGCCCTGAAGTCAAACCGGATATGATCACGAGTAACGGCATGGTTCAAGCCGAACAAACGTGGGGAGATTACGGATTTGCCGGAGAAGGTACTGTCGTCGCTGTCATCGATTCTGGAATCGACCCTGAGCACCGGGATTATAAGATCACTGACGCTAAAACGGCAGAGTTGACTCAATCAGAAGTCAATCAAGCCATCACATCGTTCGGTCTCCCAGGCGAATACGTCAACGAGAAAGTTCCATACGCATATAACTACTACGATGAGAACGATGACATCAAAGATGATTCACCTGGCGCTTCAATGCACGGACAACACGTTTCCGGTACAGTTGCCGCAAACGGTGACCTAGAAAACGGTGGGATCAAAGGTGTCGCACCGGAAGCACAAATTTTGGGATTGAAAGTATTCAGTAACGACCCGAACTATGCGTCTACATATGGAGATATCTACATCAAAGCAATTGATGATGCCATTAAACTCGGTGCTGACGTCATCAACATGAGCCTCGGATCAACAGCCGGTTTCGTCGATGCCGATTCTCCAGAGCAACAAGCCGTTCAACGTGCTGTCGACAACGGCATCTTTATGTCGATTTCTGCTGGGAACTCTGCATACTTCGGTCACGGATTTGACTTGCCGACTGCTTCAAACCCAGATACGGGCGTCGTTGGGGCACCGAGTGTCAGTCAAGCGTCTACATCGGTCGCCTCTCTTGAGAACGATCAAATTCAATTGGATGCATTCCGAGTCGGTGATGAGAAGATTGGATGGAAGAAACAAGACGGCCCTGCCTTCAAAGAAGGAACATACGACATCGTATCTGTCGGAGACGGACAACCGGAGAATTATGAAGGAAAGGACGTAAAAGGAAAACTCGTCCTTGCTGTTCGCGACGGCGGTTACTTCTACTCGCAGATCCAAAAAACAGCTGAAGCGCAAGGCGCAGCAGGTGTCATCGTACGTGGTGCGGTCGGGCACGGCGATTATGTCTCGATGGCTCTCGATCAACCTCAAATTCCGATGGCTTCACTCAGCATCCAGGACGGGAATGAACTGAAAGACAAGTTAGCAGACGGTCCGCTTCAAGTGACGTTTGCCGGTGACCGCATCAGTGTCAATAACCGTTCAGCCGGTGCGATGTCTGATTTCACATCGTGGGGCGTCACACCGAACCTTGACTTCAAGCCAGAGCTTTCTGCTCCAGGTGGCCAAATTTTCTCTACGTTCAACGATAACCAATATGGGTTGATGAGCGGAACATCGATGGCAGCACCACACGTTGCCGGAGGGGCGGCCCTCGTCCTTGAGCGTGTGGACCGTGACTTCAAATTGAGTGGAAAAGCACGTGTCACGATGGCGAAAAACTTGTTACTCAACACGTCGAAGCCTGTCACAGATATCGGACCGTATAACCAAGAATTGAAACAATCACTCCCATACTCACCACGTCGGGCCGGAGCAGGTCTCATGCAATTGCATGCAGCCGTCACCTCTCCTGCTGTCGCATATGAGAAGTCGACAAAAGAAGCAAAAGTCGCTTTAAAAGAGTTGTCGAAGAGCAAAGCATCGTTCACGATCGTCGTCGAGAACACGTCGACTGAATCGTTAACTTATGATGTAGCCGCATCGTTGCAAACGGATCTCGCTGTCAAAAACAAAGACGGAATCGTTCAAAATGCGATGGAAGCGCAAGCACTTCAACAAGCGATCATTAAAATTAACGGATCAAACACAAGTAAAGTCACGTTGAAAGCAAAACAGAAGAAGGAAATTAACGTTTCAATCGATGTCTCGAAAGCAAAAGTGTTGAATCCTGAAACATTGGAAGGCACTGTATCCGCTAAATCTGTCTTTGAGAACGGCTATTTCGTCGACGGATTCCTTCGTTTGACTGATCCGCGCGGTACAGACGGTCATCCATCTCTCGTCGTTCCAATCGTCGGATTTGAAGGGGATTGGGGCAAAGCGCCGATCTTTGACAAGACGATCTATGGAGAAGGCGCATTCTATGGCGTCTCTGGATTGGTGGATGCAGAAGGAAACTACTTAGGTGAAAAACTAGATGAATCTGTGGCTAGCGAAGCGGTTGCCATTTCACCGGACGGAGACGGGTCGAAAGATACGGCTACTCCAGTCTTCTCGCTATTACGCAATGCGAAAGACATCAAATATCGCGTCGTAGATGAGAAAGGGAACGTCCTTCGCACCCTCAAGATGGAAGACGAATTGAGAAAGAACTACTTCGATGGTGGAAGTGGAGATTATTACTATTACGCAGCGGATAACGCTTGGGACGGAAAATTGAATGGGAAGATGGCGCCAAAAGGCACATATTACTATGAAATCGAAGCAAGCATCGATTACATGAAGAAACAAGCTCAAACGATGCGCATCCCTGTCAAAGTAGATTACACAGACCCACGCTTCACGCTTCGTTGGGACGACAACGTAGCAAGCGTCAAAGCGTCGGATGACTTTGCTGGAATCAACGGTATCGAATTCCTCATCAACGGGAAAGTCGTGGCAAAAGAAGCGAAAGCTTCAGCGAACTTCACACTTGAACAGCCGCTCGAGACTACAGATCAGCTTTCAGTTCGTGTGTCAGACAATGCCGGGAACGTGATCACTCGAAATGTTTCAACAGAAAATGATGCGGCCAAACCTGGTATCTTTGTCGATGCACCACTCGCCTTGTCTCCTTACGGTACATCCATCGTTCCATTGATCGGTCAAATCAAGGATGCCTCTGAAATCGCATCGTTCACGGTAGACGGGGTCGACGTACCACTCAAATATGACGCGTCAGCGAAACAATATACGTTCAATACGACACGCACATATAAGGATGGTTTCCACAAAGTCCGCTTTGTCGCAGAAGACACTGCTGGGAACGTGACGAACTTCGTCCGCCCAATCTTTGTCGACTCAACGAAAGCAACATTGTCGGTGACAAACGTACCGAAGAACGTATCGGCTAAACAGAAGTCTGTAAACGTGAAAGTTCAAGTAAAGGATAACTTCGACGAAATCAAGCTTCGGGTCAACGGGGACTTGAAATGGAACTATACGTTGAAAGAACCATACGCGATGCGTGCATTCTCACGCACGGGAACAATCACACTTCCAGTGACAGCGAAAGGAAAGAATACCTTCACGTTCGAAGTGACCGACCTTGCCGGGAACGTCACGAAAAAAGTAATTACAATTAACAAAAAATAAGCGATACAAAAAACGGATGACCTCAATCAGGTCATCCGTTTTTCATGTCATTTGTTGAGTTCAAGCGCGAAAGAAATCGCAGATAATGCATAAAGCGGCGCCGTTTCAGACCGAAGAATGCGTGGTCCAAATGCACATGCAGTCGCTCCAGCCTGAGTCCATTGATTGATTTCATTCATATCGAATCCACCTTCAGGTCCCGTGATGACGAGAACGCGTTGTTTCGGTTTCAGTTGAGTCAACAGTTGTGCGAAAGCAGACTGTTCCCCTTCTTTTGCCGACTCTTCATACGCGATGATGACGGCATCATAGCCCTCCATTTTCTGATGAATCTCTTTCGGAGAGATGTAGGAACACGTCGGTACAACGGCACGATAGGATTGTTCAGCCGCTTCTTGCATAATCTTTTGAATCCGCTCCACTTTTTTCGGAGCTTTTTTTCCATCCCATTTGGCGACAGAGCGCGCTGATTCGAACAGCAACAGATGGTGGACGCCAAGCTCCGTCGCTTTTTGGGCGACGAGCTCGACTTTGTCCCCTTTCGGGAGTGCATACGCCAAAGTCACCTCGATTGGCAACTCAGTCGTCGCCTGTCGCGATGACGTGACTTTCGCTTCCCCGCTCTTCTTCTCAAGCGATGTCACGACACAGGCATACTCAACACCTGTACCATCCAACAGGACCATCTCATATCCAGGACCTTGTCGTAAGACTGTACCGATGTGGTGGACCACATCTGAAGGAAGGGTCACCGTTTCGCCTTTAAAGGCTTCTTTTGTCAAAAAATAACGTTGCATAACTTACCCCTTCTTGGCGATAATCGCGACCCAGTCTTCCATCACGCGCGTCTCTTCAATCTCAAATCCAGCAGCGACCAAAGCATTCGTCACTTCAGCCCGCTTCTCTCCGATAATTCCAGAGGTGATGAAGCGCCCACCTGACTTCGTACGTGCATAGGCGTCTTCGATGAAAAGGAGAATGACGTCAGCAAGAATGTTCGCTACGACTAAATCGTACTCGCCTTCCACACCTTTCAGAAGATCACCTGTGTCCACTTGAACGAGTTCGCCCACTCCGTTCGTCTCAACGTTTTGACGAGCAGCTTCGACTGCGACCGAGTCTAAGTCTAGTGCCTTTACCTTCGTTGCACCAAGTTTTGCTGCTGCAATCGACAATACACCCGATCCTGTACCGACATCAATGACACGGTCACCTTCCTGGATGTAGTTCTCAATCGCTTGAATGCAGAGCATTGTCGTCGGATGCGTTCCTGTGCCAAACGCCATACCCGGGTCAAGCAAAATCACATTCTCTTCCGGCTGCGGGGTGTACTCTTCCCATAAAGGAACGATGGTTAGTTGTTGCGAAATCTTTACCGGCTTATAATACTGCTTCCAAGAGTGTGCCCAGTCCTCTTCATCGATTTCAGCGACCGTGACGTCTCCAGATCCGATGTCGAGCATCGTGCGAAGTCGTTCGATTTCTTTTTTAAGATTCGAAAGTAAATCTTGAAAATCACCTGAGGCCGGGACATACGCTTTGACGTGTACGCCAGAAGTTGGATACGTTTCACGATCCGAAACGTCCCAAATTTCTCCGAAATGGTCCTCCGCCATCATTCTGTCGAAATCTTCCACGTCCTCGATGACGACACCTTGTGCCCCCACTTCGTGTAGTAAATTGGATACTGCTTCTACCGCAAGTTGTGTCGTGTGGACACAAATTTCAGACCATTTCATCGTTCGTACACACTCCTTTTAGTGACTAAAGAATTTTTTCATTTTTTGGAACATGCCATGTTCCTCTTCGACACCGGACTCTCCGCTAATTTCTTCAAATTCACGCAGTAACTCTTTTTGACGGTCTGTCATGTTTTTCGGCGTCATCACGATGACACTGACATACTGGTCACCATTTGCACCACCACGAACACTTGGCATTCCTTTACCGCGTAAACGGAATTTCGAACCGGTTTGTGTCCCTGCAGGTACTTTCAAGCTCACATTCCCGTGAACTGTTGGTACTTCGATTTCCGCACCGAGAGCAGCCTGGGCGAATGTAATTGGCATATCCATTGCGATGTGTTGGTCGACACGTTCAAAGATTTCATGTGCTCTGACACGAACGACGACGTATAAGTCTCCTGCTGGACCACCGTTCACGCCTGGACCACCTTTACCAGAGAGACGAATCTGTTGACCGTTATCGATACCGGCTGGGATTTTGACCTCGACGGTTTGTTTCTTCTTCACATGACCTGAACCATGGCAAGTCGGACATTTTTCTTTAATCGTCTTACCACTTCCGTGACACTGGCTACATGGACGCTGATTGACCATACGACCGAGAATCGTGTTCTGTTCGACCGTTTCGACGCCGCTACCGCCACATCGGTTACACGTTTCCGGTTTCGTGCCCGGTTTTGCTCCGCTTCCCATACACGTGTCACATTCTACTTCGATTTCGAGTTCAATCGTCTCTGTTTTACCTGTGACACTTTCCATGAAGTCGAGATCGACGACGTACTGGTAGTCTTCACCGCGACGTGGTGCATTCGGATCTTGACGGCGCCCACCGCCTCCAAAAAACATGTCAAAGATATCTCCGAAGCCGCCTTGGAAGTCACCTCCACCGCCGAACTGATTGGCCCCTTCGAAACCGAATCGGTCATACTGGGCCCGTTTCTGTTCGTCTGAGAGTACTTCATACGCTTCACCAATCTCTTTGAACTTGTCGGCAGCATCTGCTTCTTGGTTGATGTCCGGGTGATATTGACGGGCTAATTTTCGATATGCCCGCTTGATGTCTTGTGCTGAGGCCGACTTGTCGAGCCCGAGCACTTCATAATAATCTCGTTTCGCCACTATTCTCGCTCCTATCCTCACTAACTACGTATCGATTTTACCGATTCTACCTTAACATGGAAAGAGCCAAAGCAGAAACCTGCTTTGGCGCTCTCCTTTACAACGGCTGTTTATTTACGGTCGTCGAGATCCTCAAACTCTGCGTCCACGACATTATCGTCCTGTTTCGCTTCCGCCTGTGGTTCTGCGCCTTCAGCACCTTGCTGTTCAGCCATCTTAGCATATACTTTTTGCGTCAACTCTTGAACGACAGCTGACAATTCGTCTTTGGCTGTACGGATCGCCTCAAGGTCTGAACCTTCGAGAGCAGTTTTCGCTTTTTCTTTCGCAGCTTCTGCTTTTTCTTTGTCCGCCTCTTCTACTTGCTCACCAAGATCTTTGATTGCCTTGTCTGTCGCGAAGACGAGTTGGTCTGTTTCGTTGCGAAGTTCTGCTTCTTCTTTACGTTTGTTATCTGCTTCTGCGTTCGCTTCGGCTTCTTTCACCATACGCTCGATTTCCGCTTCATCGATACCTGAAGATGATTGGATTGTGATCGATTGTTCTTTGTTCGTACCGAGGTCTTTCGCTGATACGTGAACGATTCCGTTTGCATCGATATCGAATTTCACTTCGATTTGCGGCACACCACGTGGTGCTGGTGGGATGTCCGTCAATTGGAAGCGACCAAGTGTCTTGTTGTCTGGTGCCATCGGACGTTCCCCTTGAAGGACGTGGATGTCAACAGCAGGCTGGTTATCGGCTGCAGTCGAGAACACTTGTGATTTCGATGTCGGGATTGTCGTGTTGCGATCGATGAGTTTCGTCATCACGCCACCCATTGTCTCGATTCCAAGTGAGAGTGGAGTCACGTCGAGAAGAACGACGTCTTTCACGTCTCCAGCAAGAACTCCACCTTGAATTGCTGCACCAAGTGCAACGACTTCATCCGGGTTTACCCCTTTGAACGGCTCTTTCTTCGTGAAGTCGTGGATTGCTTTTTGAACAGCAGGGATACGTGTCGAACCACCGACGAGAATGATCTTGTCGAGGTCAGATGGTGTAAGTCCTGCATCTTTTAAAGCACGGCGCGTCGGTTCCATTGTGCGTTCGACAAGGTCAGCCGTCAATTCTTCAAATTTCGCACGTGTGAGTGTCATCTCCAAGTGGAGTGGACCTGCTTCACCTGCTGTGATAAACGGAAGGCTGATGTGTGCACTTGTCACACCTGAAAGGTCTTTCTTCGCTTTTTCAGCTGCATCTTTCAAACGTTGAAGTGCCATCTTATCTTTCCCGAGGTCGATGCCATTTTCTTTTTTGAATTCTGCAACGAGGTAGTCGATGACTTTTTGGTCGAAGTCATCTCCACCGAGACGGTTGTCACCAGCTGTTGCGACAACTTCGAATACTCCGTCGCCAAGCTCAAGGATTGAAACGTCAAACGTACCACCACCGAGGTCATAGATCAAAATCGTGTGGTCTTCGCCTTTATCAAGACCGTAAGCGAGTGCCGCAGCTGTTGGCTCGTTGATGATTCGCTTGACATCAAGACCAGCAATCTTACCAGCATCTTTTGTCGCTTGACGCTCCGCGTCGTTGAAGTATGCAGGAACTGTGATGACGGCTTCCGTGACTGTTTCACCGAGGTAGTCTTCAGCATCTTTCTTCAACTTTTGCAAAATGATTGCCGAGATTTCTTGTGGTGTGAATTTTTTGCCGTCTACGTCGACTGTATGTGACGTTCCCATGTGACGTTTAATTGATTGGATTGTATTCGGGTTCGTGATGGCCTGACGTTTCGCGACCTCACCTACTTGACGCTCTTCTCCTTTGAATGCAACAACCGAAGGAGTCGTACGGTTACCTTCTGCGTTCGAGATGACGACTGCTTCGCCACCTTCCATTACTGCCACACATGAGTTTGTTGTCCCTAAGTCAATACCGATAATTTTACCCATCGTTTATTCCTCCGTCTCGTTAAGTAGTATTATTCTGCAACTTTTACCATGCTCGGGCGAATGACTCGACCGTGCATCGTATATCCTTTTTGAAGCTCCATCGTCACGATACCTGACTCGAACTCATCGCTCGGTTCTTGCATGACTGCTTGATGGAAATTCGGGTCGAACGGCTGTCCGACTGCTTCAATCACTTCGACTTGCTCAGCATTTAATACGTCAAGCAGTTGACGATGAATCATATCGACTCCTGATTGAATCTGCTTCGCATCCTCCGAAGTTGCGTTTACTTGAAGTGCACGCTCAAAGTTGTCAATAAGCGGAATCAATTTTTCAATGACAGACTGTGAAGCAAACTTGACGCGTTTGGCGTTCTCTTCGTTCGTCCGACGACGGAAGTTGTCAAAGTCGGCACGAATCCGAAGCTCGCTCGCTTTCAATGCTTCGATTTCTTTTTGTAAGTCCGTCCCCTCAGAACTTTCTTCCACAATCTCAGCATTTAAAACCTCATCTTCATTTGATTCAGTCGACTCATTCTCTTCTGTTTGTGTCGAGTCTACAGATTTTTCTTCAAGCACGTCATCTTGTTCATGCCCGTTTTGGTGATCTGCTGTCATAGTAAAACTCCTTTCCGTCACTCATCTAGTTTCGTTCGTCGCAACGCTTCGATAATTTGTCCCATCATTTGGACACCATGACGGTAATTCATACGCGTTGGACCAATCATAGCGATTGTACCGAATGTTTTTCCGTCTAGTGTATAATCCGAGGTGATGACACTACAATTTTGAAGGGCGACAATTCCGTTCTCGCTCCCAATGCTCACATAAATCTCGCGATTTGGCAACGATTCGAGCCAGTGTGTCAATCGTTCTTGCTCATCAATCCATTCTAGGAATGGACGTAACGTGTCGAGCGTCTGAAACTCGGGTTGGTTGAAGATTTTCTTCTTGCCACCCAAATAGAGTGAGGATGGCGTCTGTATTCCGACCGTTGATTGAATCAGTTGCATCATGTTCTCGTACTGCTGTCGCTGAGCAAGTTGCAATTTGGCAACTTCTTCGCCGATACGGATTTTCAATTGTCCGATTGGCGTTCCGACAAGGCGGTCGTTCAGTAGTCGAATCGTTTCCTCGATGACGTCTGGAGCGACACGCGATTCAAACATGACAGTACGATGCTCGACATGACCTTGATCCGTGACGATGAGAACAACACCACGCCGCTCGTCTAATGGCATAAAATCCACACGGGCCAACGTTTCCATTTGGCTATTTGGACCGAGGGCGACCGTCGTATAATTGGTCAAATCAGAAAGGAGATCTGCAGCTTGTCGAATCAGGATTTCAGACTCTTTTGAAGATTGTTTTAACCGTTCTTCTAGTCGACCGGTCTCCCGTTCGTCGATAATTTGTTTCTCGACGAGATGGTCCACATAATATCGATAGCCGACCTCTGACGGGATACGACCTGCAGAAGTATGCGGTTTTTCAATCAGCCCCATGTCTTCCAAATCGGCCATATCATTCCGAATCGTTGCTGAACTAAACGTCAAATCGTCCCGTTTCGACAACGTCCGCGAACCGACCGGCTGAGCCGTCTGGATGTAATCATCAATGATGGCTCGAAGAATGAGCAATTGTCGATTTGTCAGCACAACATCACTCCTCTCTGAAAAAGTTACCCCGCTTTATTAGCACTCATATTTAACGAGTGCTAATCACACTTCAAATATTATCACGTTCTCACTATTTGTCAATTCATACACTCGGATTTTTTCACCTTTTTTCAAGTTGGCAAACCTACGAAATGAAAATAAAAACTCATTTCGTTATGATAGAACGTGAGGTGATTACATGTTTACAACAAAACAATTTAATGTATTTAAACAAGAAGGACTCGACGAACGAATGTCTGGCATCCGTTCGAATATTCAACCGCTCTTCCATCGGATTTACGACGAAGTCGGGCCAGGGCTTGAGGCTGATGTCGGCATCCCCCTTTATTTACATGTGGCGAAGCACGCTCGTCGGACAGTGAACCCACCTAAAGATACGTGGATGGCGATCTGTCACGACAAACGCGGGTACAAAAAACATCCACACTTACAAGTTGGGCTTTTCGACGATCGTGTCTTTATTTGGCTTGCGTTCATCTATGAGATGCCGAACAAAGACGCAATCGCGAAACACCTGCAACAAATCGATTTGAAATCAACATTCTCTGATTTCCATATCGCGGGCGACCATATGAAAAAAGAAGCGTTTCTTGTTGAGGATACGTCAAACGAAGACATTCAATCACTACTTGAACGATTCGGCAATGTTAAAAAGGCTGATTTCTTGATTGGTCGTCAACTTCCTGCCGATGCATCGATTCTTCAAAACGAAGACGCGTTCCTTGCATTAGTCAAAGACACGTTCGGTCGCCTTACACCGCTCTATCGAGATCTCGTCTTATAATAAAAAAATGGACAAATCCTCACGAAGGACTTGTCCATTTTTTTTATGAATCAGCATGTTCAAGTTTTGCTTCTCCAATAAAGGCTGCAAATGCTTCATTGGCGAGTGGCAAACCGGATGCCGTTAGACGGATATGTGTACCCGTTCGTTCAATCAGTGACTTCTTCACTAACTCTTCGATGACGTGACCGAACACATCATCGAGCGACACTCCATACTTCTGTTCAAACGTCTGAAGCGAGACCCCGGAACGCATACGCAGGCCGAGGAAGAGCTCTTCTTCCATTTTTTCCACTTCTTCCAGCTCGGTCACCCGTTTCACAGGGATGCCTTCTGCTTTAATATAGTGAGGAATCGGAGCGATATTGGCGCGACGTGTCCCGTTTAAATAACTATGCGCACCGGCTCCGAATCCATAGTACTCTTCATTGCGCCAGTACACTTGATTGTGACGGCTCTCCCGACCAGGCAAGCCATAGTTGGAGATCTCATATTGTTGAAGACCATGGCGTTCAAGCGTCTCCATCACTTTCAAGTACATTTCGACTTCGACATCTTCTCCCGGTAAACGGAGCTTCCCTTTTCGATCTTGAATCGCAAAGACGGTATGCGGTTCGAGAATCAACGAATAAGAGGATACATGTTGAATCGGTAATTGAAGCGCTAGCTCTAAATCACGGTCAATTTGTTCAAGTGTTTGTTCCGGAAGACCAAACATAAGGTCAATCGAGATATTGTCAAAGCGTTTTGCCGCTTCGCTTACCGTCTCGAACACATCATCCGCTCGATGCGTCCGGCCGATGCGCTCCAGTCCACCATCATCAAACGTCTGGACACCGAAACTGAGCCGGTTGACGCCACCTGCTTTCATCGTATCGAGCTTTTCCGCACTCACAAAGTTCGGGTTCGCTTCGACAGAATATTCGAGGTCATCTGACGCGAGTGGCAGAAGGTGTTGGCGGACCATATCCATCAGGCGCGCCATCTGCTCCTCATTGAGCGCGGTCGGTGTCCCGCCTCCGATAAAAATGGTTTCAATCCGATCTGTCGGAAACGCCTCGAGCGTCAATACCATCTCTCGTTCTAATGCATCTAAATAATCATCAACAGGCTGATTTTTTAAAAACACCTTGTTGAAATCACAGTAATAACAAATATGTTCACAAAATGGAATGTGAAGATATACGGCTTTAGCCAATTTCGGCCACCCCTTTCTTCTCATTCCATTTATAACGCTTTTCGTCTGTTCTTTCCAGCCTGCGCCATCAATCGAATCGATGAATGAATAAACCACTCTTCAATTTCGGCTCGAACCAGGTTGATTTTGGAGGCATCTGGCCACCATCATCTGCCACGCGCATCAGTTGTGACATCGTTGTCTCATGGCACGTGAAAAGCAATCGGTCTGGTACTTGAGTCAGCTTCTCTAACTCCGAGGCCGTCTTGTTCCCACCGATAAAATCGACTCTCGCGTCTGTACGAATATCCTCGACGTTGAAGTACGGCGTGAGTATATCTCGTTGTAAGATGGCAACGTCTAGCGCCTTGTCCTCTTGCCGTTTCGTCAACTGATAATATTTCCCTCGATAGGCGACTCCGAAGACGCCATGTTCTTTCGGCAGGACAAGACCATCCTCCTCATTGATCATGTATGAAAACGAGAGTCCGTCTAACATATTCTCTACCTCTTCTGGACTAATCGCTGTCAGCACGCGATGATACGGCAAAATCGTCAATTCGTCACTCGGGAAGAGGACACCTAAGAAGTGTGTACGTTCATTCTTTTGAGAACGATCCCCACCCATCCCGGAAACGACCGTTGCCGCTTTCGCACGGTGATGTCCATCCGCAATGTAGATCGCCGGGATGGTTGCGCCAATCATCATGACACGAGCGAGTTCACGGTTTGGAACCATGAATCCTTCATGCATGACACCTCGTTCATCCGTGAACGAGAAAAACGGCTCTCCGTCTGTCGCAGCATGTAAGATTTGCTTCAAGTTTGCATGCGGAGGATGACTGAGGAGAATGGGACCGGTGTGCGCTCGTGTTGCCCGGACATGCTCGACACGCTCCCGCTCCTTCTCCTCCCGTGTATGTTCGTGAATCTTGATTCGACCGGCTTCATAATCCGCGACTGAAAAGGTGGCGACTAAACCGGTTTGCTGACGTTGTCCCGATGTCAATCGATAGACGTAAAATCCATTCGGACGTTCCGTCAACTCCTTCTCATAGAGACGTTCTAGCTTATGACGCGCCAGTTCCCCCCACTTCTCAAGCGAAAGGTCGGATTGAAGTGCTTCCGGCTTATCAACTACTAAAAAAGAATCCGGATTTTCTGAAATGACGGCTTGCGCCTCTTCAATCGATACGACATCGTACGGGTCTGCGGCGACACGTTCCGGATGCGCTGGCATATAAGGGCTGAACGGTTTAAATACGACCATAAGATCCTCCTTAAAATTCCCGGACGCGAATGACGCCCTGTATTTCATACAGCGCATGAATCGATAACGGTTCATGCTCACTGTTGTCTAAATCAATTAACGTATACGCCATCTCCCCGCGGCTACGATTGACCATGTTATCGATATTCAATCCATGTGAGGCAAGTTCTCCCGTGATTTGACCGACCATGTTCGGGACGTTTCGATGCAAGATTCCAAGACGGCGTTTACCGGTGTAAGGAAGCTCGACGTTCGGAAAATTAGCAGACGAACGAATATTCCCTGTCTCGAGATACAACTTCAGCGTCTCCACTGCTTGAATGGCACAATTAACTTCCGATTCTTTAGTCGATGCACCGAGGTGAGGCAGTGCCATGACTTGCGGATGACCAATCAACGTGTGACGGGGGAAGTCGGTCACATACAGTCCCACATGATGATGCAACGCCTTCAATAAGTCATCATCTTTCACGAGCTCTCCTCGCGCAAAGTTCAAAACAGTCATCCCCGGTTTCATCCGTTCGAACCAACTCTGGTCAATGCTGAATCGAGTCTCCTCAGTCAAAGGCATATGAATCGACAATAAGTCAACATTTCCCAGTACCTCACTTAAATGTTTGGCACGCGTGACGTGTTTCGAAATATTCCAGGCGGCATCAACCGAGAGATGGGGATCGTATCCGATAACATCGACCCCAAGCTGGAGAAGATCGTTGGCTAGCGACGCACCGATGGCTCCTAGACCGATAATCCCTACTTTTTTGCCTCGCAACTCCGCTCCGAGGAATTGTCGTTTTTGCACTTCCATCGCTTCTTCTAATTGCGATTGCGATGCGATAGTCTGTTCATTCACCCAATTGAGTCCTTTCACAATGGGTCGTACCGAGAGGATCATGCTCGCAAGGACGAGTTCTTTCACCGCATTCGCATTCGCACCAGGTGTATGAAACGCGACGATTCCTCGCTTCGCAAGTTGATCGAGCGGAAGGTTGTTGACACCGGCCCCTGCTCTAGCGATGGCGAGAAGATAGGGAGGGATATCCTCTTCGTGGACTTGATGACTTCTCAGTACCCAAGCATCGGCTTGATCCGATGCATTGATGACGTACTCGCTTGGCTCAAATCGTTTCAGACCAGCGGCAGCGATTTGATTAAATGTTTTGATGTGATACATTGGTTTCCTCCTCGAATGCTCTCATGACGTCGACGAGGCGTTCTGCCCCTTCTAGCGGCATCGCGTTATACAGACTTGCACGTAAGCCCCCTACCGAACGATGACCACCGAGTTCGAGCAATCCACGTTCTAAAGCGTATCGTTCAAATCGCCGATCCATCTCTTGATCTCCCGTTGTAAATGGGATGTTCGTCAATGAACGACATTCCCCCGAAACAATTGGAGAAAAGCAGGTCGACTCTTCAAGATAGGAATAGACCTTGTCACTTTTCTGATGATTCAATCGTTCCATCGCTTCGACGCCTCCGCGGTCTTCCACCCACTTCAATACACGCTCTGCTACATACATGCTGAAGGTCGATGGTGTATTGAATAACGTATCGACATGTGACACATACTGAAGATAACTCGGCAACTCAAGCGACTGAATCAAATCCCGACGGATGATGACGACCGTCAGTCCTGCAGGTCCGATATTCTTTTGGGCTCCGGCATAAATCACCCCGAAGCGCTCCACATCGATTTGCTCGGCTAGAATGTTCGAGGAAGCATCTGCAATCAGCGGGACATCGATTTCGGGGATATGTGTAAATCGAGTCCCTTCAATCGTGTTGTTCAGTGTCACATGGAGATAGTCCACCTCTTGGACAAGGCTCGATTCAAACGACATCTTTCCCGTCGCATCTACCAATGGGTGAATGACATCGACCTCTCCAAAGTGTTTCGCATCTTCCATCGCTTTTTTAGACCAGATGCCCGTATCCACATAAGCGAATCGATTCCGCTTCCGTAAATTCATCGGAATCATTGAAAATTGTAACGTCGCACCGCCTTGTAGCCAAAGCACAGCGTAATTCTCAGGGATATGCATGAGTCTTCTCAATCTCAATTCAAGAGAGTCGACCACACGTTCGAAAGACGCTGAGCGATGACTCGTTTCGATAATCGAAACGCCTTCATACTCAAACGTCAAAAGATGCTGTTGAATCTCTTGCATCACTTCTGTCGGTAGCATGCCAGGACCCGCAGAGTATGTATACGTCGACACGGTGTTTCCTCCTCTATAGTCTGTCTAAGGGTTTACTCTTCCTTATATGAAAGGGCATTTCCTGCCTGAAATACAAAATCGCCCTGATTCGAAAATCAGGGCGACTCAAACTCATTATTCTTCGTCCATAGAGAGAACAGACATAAACGCTTCTTGCGGGACTTCGACGGACCCGACCATCTTCATGCGCTTCTTACCTTCTTTTTGTTTCTCGAGGAGTTTCCGTTTACGTGAGATATCTCCCCCATAACATTTAGCCAAAACGTTTTTACGAAGTGCTTTAATCGTAGAACGTGCGACGATTTTAGTTCCAACGGCCGCTTGGACTGGAACTTCGAACTGCATCCGTGGAATGAGAGCTTTAAGCTTCTCAACAATGACCTTCCCACGTTCGTACGCGAAGTCACGGTGAACGATGAAGCTGAGGGCATCGACGACTTCGTTATTGAGCAAGATATCCATCTTCACGAGACGCGATTGACGGTAGCCGATCAACTCATAATCGAGAGACGCGTAGCCTTTCGTGCTCGATTTCAACTGATCGAAGAAATCATAGACGATTTCACTGAGCGGAATCTCGTACGTGATTTTGACGCGAGTCGTATCGATGTATTGCATATCGATGAACGTTCCGCGTTTCTTCTGGCAAAGTTCCATGATTGCACCTACGTAGTCGTTTGGTGTCATGACAGCCGCCTTGACGTATGGTTCTTCGATTGAATCAACCTTTTGTTGCTCTGGCATCTTCGATGGGTTATCGACGTGAATTACTTCGCCTGAAGTCGTCGTCACGTGATAAATTACCGATGGTGCCGTCGTAATCAAGTCGATGTTAAACTCACGTTCAATCCGCTCTTGAATGATTTCCATATGAAGCATGCCGAGGAATCCACAACGGAAACCAAAACCGAGCGCTTGCGACGTCTCTGGTTCAAACTCGAGTGCGGCATCCGAGAGCTGGAGCTTTTCAAGTGCCTCACGAAGATCATTGTACTTAGCCGCATCAATCGGATACAAACCACAGTAAACCATCGGGTTCATCTTGCGATAACCAGGTAGCTGACTCGTTGCCGGGTTTTTAGCAAGTGTGATCGTATCCCCGACGCGAACATCTCCTACTGTTTTAATGGATGCAGAAAGCGTACCAACGTCTCCTACGTTCAATTCTTTAACAGAGATCGGTTTTGGCGTCGACACACCGAGGTCCGTCACTTCGAACGTCTTGCCAGTCGCCATCATTTGAACTTTGTCTCCTACTTTGACTGAACCGTTTACGATACGAATCGATGCGACGACACCGCGGTAAGCGTCATAGTATGAGTCAAAAATCAGTGCTTGCAATGGTTCAGACGGGTCACCTGTCGGCGGAGGGACAAGTTCCACGATTTGTTCGAGAATCTCTTCAATCCCGATTCCCGCTTTTGCAGAAGTCGGGACCGCATCACTCGCATCGAGGCCGATGACGTCTTCAATCTCTTGACGGACCCGCTCGACATCCGCTGACGGCAAGTCGATTTTATTAATGACCGGAATGATTTCAAGGTCGTTATCGAGTGCTAAATAAACGTTCGCAAGGGTTTGCGCTTCAATTCCTTGCGCTGCGTCGACGACGAGAATCGCACCTTCACATGCCGCAAGCGAACGTGACACTTCATATGTGAAGTCGACGTGTCCTGGCGTGTCGATCAAGTGAAGAATATACTCTTCTCCGTCTTTCGCCGTATAGTTCAATTTGACGGCGTTCAATTTGATTGTAATTCCACGCTCACGCTCCAAGTCCATCGCGTCAAGCGTCTGCTCTTTCATCTCACGAGCCGTGAGTGCACCAGTCTTCTCAAGAATCCGGTCAGCGAGCGTCGACTTTCCATGATCGATGTGCGCGATGATGGAAAAGTTACGAATCTTCTTCTGACGATTCTCTAATTCTTGTTTGTTCATATATGGGTTCACCTATCCTTCTCATGCATACCGTGTCATTATATCAAAATCCTAAAGTAATGTGTACGACCTACTACAACAATACCACAGATAGTTTTCAGAATAATCATCAAGTGGTTGCTTTTCATATAACCGTTTGCTACAATTGTGCTTGTTCTGTTGAATGATTACTTGAAGTAATAAGAACATACACTTTCTTGTTTCAGGAGGTGACAAACAATGGCAAACATCAAATCAGCAATCAAACGTGCAAAAACTTCTGAAAAACGTCGTGTTGCGAACTCACAAGAGAAAGCGGCAATGCGTACAGCAGTAAAACGTGTTGATGCTCTCGTACTCGAAGGAAACAAAGAAGCTGCTCAAGAAGCTTTCGTCCTCGCTACGAAGAAGCTCGACAAGGCTGCATCAAAAGGTCTTATCCACAAAAACAAAGCAGGTCGTGATAAATCACGCCTCGCAGCTCGTATCGCTGCTCTCTAATTAGAGATCACACGAAACAGCCGCCTCCTATTCGGAGCCGGCTGTTTTTTTGTATACCATGATGTAATGAGGACCAATCTCAGGAATGTCGAATGGCTCTCCGATTCGTGTAAGCCCATTTCGTTCATAGAAACGGACAGCCACTTCTCTCGCATTACACCACCATGGACATCCCAGCTCATCATGGAGTGCCTGTAAAAATCGAGAGCCGATTCCTTGTCCCGAAACATGAGGATCCGTCGCCATACCACGGAGTTGGAGCGGAATCCCCTCACCCTCGATTTGTTTCGGGGACATCATGACTGTAGCGACCGATAGCACTCGATCGCCTTCAACCCAAGCGAAGTGTCGCGTCGTCGGTGCCTCATCCCCTTCAAAATAACACGTCTCAACATCTTTTCCTGGTCTGAGCACAACATGACGGAGCGGAATCACGTCTTGAAGTGTCACTTGTTTGAATCCCATTCCCTCACCTCACAATAAGGCCAGTTGACAAACGAGCGTATCGAACACGATTTGTTTGTCACCACGTCCCGTTTTCATAGCTTCATCCGCGTCTGCAATCAAGGTCAGCGCTCGTGCGAGCTGAGCCTCGGAAAAGCCCCGACTCGCTTGTGTCGCCAATTTGATTGTATACGGGTGGGCCCCGATTTTCGATGCGATTTGCTTCTCTCCATAACCTGCCTCCGTCAACTGTTTTGACAGGTACATGTTCCGATATTGTCTAGCAAGCAACCCGAGTAGTCCAATCAGTTCTTGCCCTTGTTTTTCTAAATCTCGAACCAATCGAAGCGCTGCATCTGCTTGACGTTTGACGAGAAGCTCCGAGAGTTGAAAGATGTTATCTTCTAATGTACGGGGAACTAAATCATTCACAATCTCAATCGGAATCGTCGCACCCGTTCCCGCGTACAACTGTAGCTTCTCTAATTCACGAACCAACTTTCCCCAATCATCCTGACATAGGAATAAAAGACGCTCCATCGTAGAGCGCTCCATCTTTTGTTGTTCACGACTCAATGCATCGTTCACGTATCGCATCAGTTCGTTTTGGCTCGGTTTTTTCGCTTCGAGTACGATGGCACGCTCTTTCAAGCGCTTCACAATTTTTTTCCGCTCATCGAGTTTTTCTGACTCAACAATTAAGACAAGAACCGAGTAAGTCGCCGGTTGCACGACATATTCCGCCAGGCGGTCGACATTGTGCTTTTGCTTCTCTTTCGCACCCGTTAAGAACTGGGCATTTTTCACGATAACCGTGCGATATTCACTAAAGAAAGGGACCGTCTCCGCTTCATCAAGCGCCGTATCGAGTGACGTCTCTAGAAGATCTAGTTGCATGACATCAAATTGATCACCGGATGGATTGGCCGCCTTCACGATTTCACGTTCCCACGTCTCTAACAAATATTTTTCGGTGCCATGGAGAACATAGACGCTCGCCAGTTTTCCATTATGTAACCACGGTTCATTCAAAACACACACCACTTTCACAATTTATTCTCATCTAAACATAGATTATCTTCCCATGATTCGCTATACTTATAAAGGAAGTATGATAAGGAGGGACCTAATATGCAAATCAACTCAGTACGCCCACCGAGTGAAAACCCGTTTGAAAATGACGTTCAATGCAAACGTAATGACGCCATCGACTCTGCGATCGGCTTCATCGTCCCATTTGGCTTTTTCTTCACGATTTTCTTCATCGGTGTCATCATCAAATTCTTAAGTCTATAAGTGTTCAAACGATTGCCCCGGGGGAGCAATCGTTTTTTAGTGTATCACATTTTATCCCGTACTACTCGATGATCCCCCGACACATGTTCTCTTCACAGACAATCATTCCTTTCAAGTCGGTTCGTAATAGACGTCTGCCCACAACCCGTCGTAACGTCTCTATGTGCGGATGTCCATATCGATTGTTCAAACCGACACTCGCAATGATCCATTCTGGATCGATTCGCTCAAGTAGTTCTTCCCCCGACGACGTGTTGGATCCGTGATGCCCTAATTTAAATACGTCGACGTCAAGCGTCGGTAACTCTGCTTCTCCCTCTATCGGCAAATCTCCTGTCAATAGATACCGCATGCCACCTACATTCATGTAAAGGCTAATCGAATGATCATTTTCATCTTCATGTCGTCGATTCGGTGCCACGATCCACATCCATGGCGTCGGACGATCGTCCGCCTTGAGATAACGGACCGATACATCATAGACCGCAGCTAAGTGTAGCAACTCTTCTCGTTTTTCAGCATTCGCGACTTCTTTTGATATCCAAAGTTCTTCTACCGTCACCACTTTCAATAATCCTTCTAATCCGCCGATGTGGTCATGGTCCGCATGAGTCAACAGGACAAAATCAAGCGATCGCTCCCCACGTTTCCATAGATAAGGAGCCAATACATCTTCACCCGGGTCAAACGTGCTTCGCTTTTGTTCGTTTGGATCTTGAAATACGCCCCCTACATCAATGACACCAACCGTTCTTCCCGATTCTACGACGATTGCATCACCTTGCCCGACATCCAAAAAGGTCACCCGTGAGGATTCCGCCCATTCCGACCATCCCGCAATCAACCCACATGTCATGATGGCCGCCCCCCATCCGATCCAACGTTTTCGATTCATCAGCGTTAAGCTTCCCCACAATCCTAGCAACAATGCGATTTGCGACGGCAATGCCAGATCGTGCAACGGAATCCAAGGTCGTAAATCATCGTGGAGGGCGAACATTCCATTGATCGCATCCAACACAATCATGAACAACGGGGCAATCGAAGGAATCAGCCATGTGACAAATGCGAGTGGCATGATGACCCACGAGATACAGATGGCCATCAAGAGATTCCATATCGGTGCCGCGACGGATAGAACCGGTTGAACTTGCCATAGAACAATCAACCCGAACAGCTGTGCGAAAATGGACAACTCCATGAGTCCTGTCCAGATTTGTCTCGTGACTAACAAAAAGAAGGTCATCCCGATCGTCAACTGGAAACCCAGATTCGTGAGAAGGAACGGTTGAACAGCCAACATGCCCGCCGCACACCAACTTAAGAGCCGAATCGGGTCTCGAACCGTCACACCGAATAGAGAGATAAAGAGTATCACATCTGCGACGACAACAGCTCTTGCGACAGGTGGAGAAAAACCAGTCATCCATCCGAATACCGTAATACTAAAGATCATCAATATCGTCTTCGTCTCACGTCGAATAGGGATCGGGTGCAACAATACGCGCATGGCCACAATCAACATGGCAATATGCGAACCGGAAATCACAAGAAGGTGAAGAAGGCCCGTCACACGATAAGAAAACGAGGTCTGTTCATCTAGCATTCGACTCTCCCCGAACAATAATGCCTCCATATATAATGCGACATCCTCACGATGACGATGCTCAATTTGTTGAAGTTGTTGTTCTTTCCAACGCAACAACCGACCGCCCCATCCTGCTGTCGGACGACACGCATCGATTCGTTTCACCTTTCCTTTGAAGGATACGTTTGAACTCAGCGCCCAATACCGTTCATCAAATCCTCCGGTGTTTCGTAAAGGTTGAAACGCCTCTACTTCGATTTGCATAAGGCACGTCTCCCCAGGTCGTCCGTGTTCTAATTCGCGTCCTCGTAAAACGCCCTGAAGATCGTCTACGTTCCCATATAGTCTTGCCGATTTACCATTTTCCTTTCGACTTTCGATTGAGAAGGCAATCGTGTCTCGCGATAACGATTCTATAGGGGTCGTATGGAACGATGCGATGCAGATGAACCCAATCACACCGGCTTTCGCATATAAGCCTTGCCCACGTCGTGTAAATAGATAGAAGACAAAAGCGACCACGGAGACCCAATAGAATCCTTCTGTCAGACCGGTTACAATGAGTACCGCAAATAATGGAAACAGCGGCATCCTATGGCACCAATAAATATGGCTTCATACTTTCTAATGTCTTTTCGCCGAACCCCTTCACATCACCTAGCGCTTCATATGTTTTAAATGGACCGTTCGCTTTCAGATGATTTAAAATCGCCTCGGCTTTGGCTGGACCAATTCCCGGAACCGTCATTAGTTCCTCTTTCGTCGCACTGTTGACATGAACACCGTTCGTCTCCATCTCGGGACTCGGTGAGTCTTGCGAAATAGGCGTCGTTCCTTTTTTCGGAACGATGATTTTGACTCCATCTACTAATAGTTGTGCCAAATTTAACTGTTCTGGGTCAGCTTCATCTGTCAGGACTGCTAAAGACAACACATCGCCCACCCTTGCCCCTTCTGGTACGGTATACACGTTCGGAGATTCAACCGCACCTGTCACGTACACAACGAGCTCCATACGCTCTGGTGTCGTGGTCGGTGTGACCTCCTCAGGTTCTATGACGAATTCATCCACAATTCGTTGCTCCGGTTCCTTTTGATAAAACAAATAGCCTACTCCTAAAAATAGAACGACTATTAGACCAATGACGAGTTGTTTCCACCTTTCCAAACGTATCACCACCCCGTTCGACTGTTACGTTGAGTATGCCGAATCAGCTGTTTCGAAACACGTCTCCTTCTTCTCCACATTCGTGTCATTAGGAAATGATTTGTTTGGAAGTTATATATCACACTCATACATGCAACGGTATTCAATCACACAATTTTAATGCATGGGTTATAGAATGACGGAAAAAACGGAGACCACCACGTGGCCTCCGTTCCTACTGTTCACTGTTCGATTATTCTTCTTCGAAATGCTGAACCTGGTCAGCGAGCGCCGCTGCCTGTCCTTCTAACTCTTGCATTAACGTAAAGATTTGATCAAAGCTCGCTTGCTGTTCTTTCATCGAGGCTGCCACTTCTTCGTTTCCTGCGGCTAACTCTTCTGTCACGCCAGATACTTCTTCGACCCGACGTAAGACGTTGTTTACCTCGTTACTCGATGTGCGCATCTCTTGTTCAATCGTACGCACGAACGAGGCGACGTGGTCTGTCCGTTCATGGATTCGGTTGAACGCTTCTTTCGTTAATCCGAACGCTTCCAGCTGAGCCTCTTGTTCACGTTTTGACTCGTTCACCGTTTCCGTCAAACGTACGACTTCTTGCTGGATCGTCTCGACGACGTGGAAAATGGATCGAGTCGCCTTGTTGCTTTCTTCCGCCAACTTCTTCACTTCACTTGCAACGACAGCAAATCCTCGTCCCGCTTCTCCCGCACGGGCTGCCTCGATTGCTGCATTGAGAGCAAGTAAATTCGTCTGAGCCGCGACATCTTCGACAAGCTTCGCCATCGCCTCAATCTCAGCAGTTTGTCTTGCAAAGTGGTCCATGCGCGAAACAAGCACTTCATTCCGTTCGCTTGAACGATCTAAAATATGCTCTTGGTCGGTTAATGTTTCAATTCCAGCCGCCACTTCACGTGTCATTTCTGACGTTTCTTCCGTCGTCTGTTTCGTCTGGTTCAAGCTCGTCTCAAATGAAGTTGCCATCGTATGCACAGAGCTGAGCGTTTCTTGCAGTTCGTTTGCAATTGACTGTGCTCCGTGTGCCATTTCATCAACTGCGTTCGTAATGTTAGAAGTCGTACTCACGACCGCTTCATTTTCGGCCGCTGCCGTTTCGGTCATACCGTTCACTTTCATTGATGTGACTCGAATCGAACCAATCACCGTCTGAAGTGATGCCGTCATATCACGCATGGCACGTTCAAGACGCCCGATTTCATCATTCCGCGTCGACTCAGGGAGCGTGACGAGACGTCCGGCCGCAATCGCTTCTGCCACTTTGACATTTCGCTCGAGTGGTCGGGTGATCGAACGGGCAAAGAAGAAGTTATAGATTCCGAGCGCAAGAATGACAAGAATCGTCAAAAGGACCGAAATCAACAAGAGACGTTCCGTCTCATTTGCCGCCTCTACTTGAAGCGCCTCATAGAATGAACCGTTCTTTGCAATCAATGTATTGATATCGTTTAACAAACCTTCTAGTTTCGCTGCCTGGATCCGAGCTCCGATACCGCCCTCAAGTGCCGACTCGACATCTTCGTTCACCTGTTCGTACTTCATCGTGGCACGGTCTAAATGATTTGAAAATGCCGGAATCAAATAAGACTGTTTTAAATCATCAAATGTTTCCGCGTTCGTCACACGGATGCGCTCTAGTTGAGTCAATGTAGATTGGTTCGACTGTTCGCCAAGTGACGTCCAGAGTGACTGCTCTTGTAAGAGTGACGTTTCAAGTTGAGACAATTCAATCATTTGACTCCCATATTTCTCGTTATACGTTTGCAAGCGATTCAAAGTAGACAAGACGTAACTCATCATCAGTACGACTAAGATGACAGTGAACACAGTTGAGAAGATAAAACGTTTACGTAAACTCATTTAAGTGTTCCCTCCTTCAACTGGCGTTCTACCGATTCATACTCAGATGTTTCTTTTTCATCCCATTGAATGCGACGAAGTGGGGCCAAGCCTACGCCGCCTTCCTCAATTCCAAGAATGACATGTTCATTAAACGGTTTTTCGGTCACACGACCCGCGATTTCCACAATCGCCAAATCGACTTGTTTCAACATCGACGTCACAACCGCATCCGGTGCAATCATCGATTGATCACTATCGACCCCGATTGCCTTGACGCCGTATTTTTCAGCCGTCTCGAGTACACCGACTCCTGTAAGTCCAGCTGCAGCATACAGAACATCTGCTCCCGCTTTAATTTGTTTCTCAGCGAGTTCGCGACCGAGCTCTGGTGAAGCAAAATCATTCGAGAAATCAACGAGCATCTCGACATCTTCGTTCACCGCTTTAGCGCCACGTTCAAATCCTGCTTCAAATTTTTGAATGAGTTCCATATCCATCCCACCGATAAATCCAATCGTATCGGACTCTGTCTCAAGACCAGCCACGGCGCCGGCGAGCGTACTTCCCTCTCCCTCTTCGAACGTGATATTCAAGACGTTTGGAAGTTCGGACACGCCATCGATCAAAGCGAATTGCTGTTCCGGATGTTCAGCCGCTACAGCCTCTAAGTCTTCTTGACACGCAAAACCGAGACCGACAATTACGTCATGTCCCTCTTTTACCAATTCTTCAAAACCAACTTTGTATGTCTCCGTTTCGGATAGTTCACGATAATCAACGAACCAATCGCCCGTTTCACGTAGCTCACCCATCCCACGCATAGCTGCGTCACTGAACGATTGGTCCCCGAGACCAACGTCAGATAAAACAACTCCCATCGTCTGTCGTTCTTCGACAGTGGCACTTGGATTGTCGATAACTGACTGACAACCGGACAACCAAAGGGTGCAAGCCGTGATTGTACTGAGCATTATACTTTTCTTCATATATTCAATACTCCCTCTCTCTAATGGTCTGACAACACTTATATCGACCGAGAAAGGGCTATTCTACATTATTTTTTTTAAAAGTTGTGGCAATAAAAAAAGCCATAGACATCGTCCATGGCTTCGTACACTTATTCTTTTGAAGCAGCGACCGTCGTATCAGCTAATTCTCGCTCCGGTGTAGGAGCTGTTGCAACGTTCCCTTTCCCCGCAAAGTTCTCGAGCAAGTCTTTCATATCAATGCCCGAAGAAGCTTTTAATGTTTGTTGAAGCGACGCCATGAGGTCGGTTGCGTAACCTGTCACTTTCCCGGCACCGCCGTTTTGACCGCTCCCCGTGTCGACGACCGTAATCTGATCGATGTTTCCAAGTGGCGATGCAATTTCTTTCGCATAATCAGGAAGCATCTTGACGACCATATCGAGAATCGCAGCCTGCCCGTATTGCGCGAAGGCTTCGGCAATCTTCTCTTTCGCTTCCGCTTCGGCAAGACCGGTCAAGCGGATAATTTCAGCTTCTGCCTCACCTTTCGCACGTTCAGAATCCGCTTCTGCAAGACCTGCCAAACGTACGCGTTCCGCATCGGCTTTCGCCTGTGCTTCAATACGATACTTCTCTGCATCCGCACTTGCGATTTGACGTGCCTTATCCGCAGCGGCAGACTGTTCAATCGAGTATCGATCCGCATCGGCTTTTTTCTTCACTTCTGAATCATATTGTTTCTCACGACGCATGATTTCTTTCTCTTCGAGCTCGATTTGCTTTTGACGCTCGATGATTTGAACTTGCATCTGTTGTTCAGTGACTTCTTGTTTCGCACGCGCTTCCTCAAGCTCATACGCTTGGTCGGCCCGCGCTTTGGCAACATCTTGCTCACGGCGATAAGCCGCAATCCGAAGTTGGTTCTCTTTCTCAGCTTCCGCGATTTCAGACGCACGCTCAAGCTCGGCCTTCTTCGCATCTTTCATTGCTTCCGCCTGTTTGATGCGCGTCTCTTTATCCGCTTCTGCTGTCGCGATATCAGCATCACGCTTCACTTGGGCGATACGCGGTTTCCCTAGCGATTCCAAGTATCCGTTCTTATCTCGAACGTCTTTGATGGTGAATGATACGATGACTAGCCCCATCTTCGCTAAGTCTTGTGATGCAACTCGTTGAACTTCTTGCGAAAACTTGTCACGGTTCTTATAGATTTCTTCAACGGTCATAGAACCTAAAATCGAGCGCAAATGGCCTTCTAACACTTCTTTCGCTTCATTTTCACGTTCAATCTTCGGTTTTCCGAGGAACTGCTCAGCCGCTGTCGCGATTTCACTGATCGATCCGCCGATTTTAATGATGGCTGTTCCGTCCGCCATGACCGGGACACCCTGTTCTGTATACACTTCAGGTGTCGTGACCTCTAATTTGCTTGAGAGCAAGCTGAGCGGTTCTGCTTGCTGGAATACTGGGAAGACGAATGTCCCGCCGCCACGAATGATTTTGACGCGGTTACCGGATGTATCGCTATGTACATTTTTCTTGCCTAAATAACTACCTGTCACAATCAGTGCCTCATCTGGTCCGACTGTGCGATATTTTAGTACGAATACAAACACAAGTGCGAGAATGATGACCCCGACGATAATGCTGACTAAAATAGCCGTATTCATGTGTTATATCTCCTCTCGAATTGTAGGTTCGTCATATGGCATGACGATTGCGATATTGCCTTTTACTTCAATGATGACTATCCGATGATCTGTCGAAATCGATGTACCGTCTAAGCTTTGAGCCGTCTTTAAAAGCGATCCCGTCACTGTCTCAATCAAGACTTCACCGTATCCGCCTTCAGGAATGGGCACGGTCAATCGTCCGACACGTCCAACTAATGCCTCATCCGTCAAACCAATGGACTCTTCCGCATTTGAGAGCGGTAAGAGAACAAACAAATAGAGAAGCGTCGTCAGAGCAAGAGACCCGACCAATGCGACAGCGAGCCCAATCATCGGGGAAACGTGAGCCAATGCGTTTAAGATGAGCCCAATTCCTGCCCCTAGTGCTAAGAAAGATAGGATGACTGCAGGGTTGAACCAACCTTCAAACATATCGAACGCATCGGAAAACATCATGTAAATAAAGGTTCCAAGACCAGCGATGATCAACACCCACCAATAAAGTTGATCGATTGCCTCCATTACCACCCCTCCTGTCGACGTTTTTGTTCCATCATCAGTACGCGTCGAAGTTGTTCGACTTCTAATGCAAGCCGATCTTCAATTTCATCCCACTCCGACAGTGATGAAGTGGATAAGTCGTTCACTTCTCGAACTCGACCAATGGAACGTTCAATCCGTCGCCGATTGTATATGTCGACAAGTTCTTGTCGTTCGAGTCGCATCCTGTTTAAAAAATATTCCACTTCTTTTTGAACTTGAACGACTTGATCCGTCACGCCCTCAGAAGAATCTTGCATCAGTAGCCGACGCACTCTCACTTGATGAGCTACTAATTTAGCAATTCTCGCCTCGAGTTCGAGAATGTGCTTGTATAATTCCTCTACCTCATCTCGTTGCGTGTCATCGCGCCACCACACGTCCACCTCACCTCACTTTTCTCTACTCACCTCCATATACGATAAACCCTCATCTTCGGTTTCAAAAAATCATAAAAAAATGTAAAATGAATTTGCCAGACAGAAAGGAAGTGCTCATGTTGGGCAACCAAGTCATTAAGCTATCATCCTCATCACAAGAAAAACTAAAGAAAATGTATCATGAGTATGCAGTCGCGCCACCACCATATGCGACATTCAGCGCCAAGACACCAGGATTTGTCGTAACGGTTTATCAATCAGGGAAAGTGATGTTCCAAGGAAAAGATGCTGAGACCGAGGCAGTGAAATGGGGACTACCTGCTGAGAAGAAACAAGCATCCGCACCGAACACCCTCTTACCTGAAGGATTTTCAAGTTGGTCTGTCATTGGAAGCGACGAGGTCGGAAAAGGAGACTACTTCGGACCACTCGTCGTCGTAGCGGCTTTTGTCTCACGCGATCAAATCGCACTCGTCAAAGAACTCGGCGTGAAAGATTCAAAACAGTTATCCGACCCTGAAATCATCCGGATTGCGAAAGATTTACACGCTACGATTCCTTATCAAAAAGCAACACTGCATAATCCAACATATAACAACATGCAACGGACGATGACACAAGGTAAAATGACCGCCATCGCCCATAATGCTGCACTTCGAGCGTTGCTTGAGAAGATCGAACAGAAACCCGATGCCATTCTAATCGATCAATTCGCAGAGAAGTCGGTATACTATCAACACTTGCGGGCAGAGCGGGATATCGTGCGCGACGATGTCTACTTTTCAACCAAGGCAGAAGGTCTTCATGTCGCCGTCGCAGCTGCTTCCATTTTAGCTCGCGCTTTCTTCTTAAAAGAAATGGACAAACTAAGTAAACAAGTAGGATTGACCCTCCCGAAAGGGGCAGGAGCAAAAGTCGACCAAGTCGCCGCTCAAATCATCCGAAGTCATGGACAGGATTATTTACAAAGGATTGCTAAAGTCCATTTTGCGAATACAAAGAAAGCCATCAACTTGAATGAACGTCGTTTGTAGAGCTTCGACATCAAGTATGATATACTCATTTTACGGTTAAATGAACTTAAAATTTTTGGAGGATAGCGTTCATGTTGCATTATAAAACCTATACGATTAGTGATGACCATCCTTGGGTCATCTTTATACATGGGGCCGGAGGAAGTTTATCGCATTGGTATCGCCAACTTCGTCCCTTCCGTAAAAAATATAATGTCCTGCTCGTCGATTTACGCGGTCATGGCGGTTCATACGATGCTGAACAGTCGCTCAAACAACCATTGAATGCCTATACGTTTGATGTCGTTGCCAAAGACGTGATTGAAGTCATGGATCACTTAGGTATCGAAAAAGGGCACATGGTCGGTCTTTCTTTAGGGACGATTGTGATTCAGGCGATGTTTGAGCACTATCCGGATCGAATCGCATCAGTCGTCCTCGGCGGAGCCATTGTAAAATTTAATGTGCGCTCCACGTTGCTCATCCGACTTGGTAGTCTCGTGCAAAACTTCGTCCCCTATATGTGGTTATATAAATTATTCGCATGGATTTTACTCCCGAAGAAGCGTCACAAGAAGTCTCGGATGATGTTCGTCCGCGATGCGGCGAACTTATGTCAACGTGAGTTTATCCGTTGGTTCAAGATGACTGAAAATATTAATCCTTTGTTGAATCAGTTCACTTCGATTCAAACGAACGTCCCGATTTTGTATATTATGGGTGATGAGGATTATATGTTTCTTGAAGCTGTCGAGCGGACAGCGAAACATCAACCGACAGCCAATGTTGAAATCGTTGCAGACTCTGGTCATGTGGTCAATGTAGACCAACCCGATCAATTCAATGCATTGTCGATGAATTTTATCGACGATCAGATTCAAGCACGCTCATTACAAATGAGCTAATTCAGGACGCCACTAGGCTTCCTGAATTTTTTTGTGTTTATTCTCAGAAAATATTGATTATTACAAAAATAGATGGTATTCTTTAGCAAATCCAACGAAGAGGAGATGCTCGAAATGTCCAATCCCGTACATATGAACAGCCTGCTGATTATTATTCGACTGAGGGACTGAAATCGTTTTGTTTTCAAAAAACGACTTTTCAGGCCCTTGTTCCCGTGGTAATCGGACAGGCGCCTGCAGATTGAAACCGCGCCTATCCTTGATGGATAGGTTTTTTTGTTGACATAAAGATATAGAGGAGATGATGGAAGTGAAGCAGTATATGATGGATCGAATGGTCAAAATTTCAGCAGGTATGGCAAATGCCGTACTCGTCACGCTCGGTGTCGGTTTATTGATTGAGACGATTGGTAATTTGAGCGGAATCGCGATGCTCGTACAGATTGGACAAGTCGCCAAATCATTGTTGGCACCTGCTTTAGGCGCTGGCGTCGCGTTTCAACTCGGAAGCAACACGCTCATCCTATTTAGCGCCATGATTGCTGCAACCATTGGCGGTGCAGCTTTAAAAGCGTCAGAAAGCGGACTCGTCCTCGTTCCAGGTCAACCGATTAGCGCACTGATTGCAGCGGCTGCCGCTGTATGGCTCGGAAAACGTGTCCTCGGCAAAACAAAGTTTGATATGATGGTCGTCCCGGTCACAGCCGTTTTAGGTGGCGGGATTGTTGGGGTTGCTGCGGCAGCGGTCACGACTCCTCTTATCAACTCAATCAGCCAAGGGATCACCGCATCTGTTGAAACTTCACCGATTGCTACATCTCTTGTCATCGCGCTTGTCTTCAGTGTCATGCTCATGTCGCCTGCATCATCTGCCGCACTCGCCATCGCGCTTCAACTCGATCCTGTCGCCAGCGCCGCTGCTTTAATCGGTTGTTCTGCTCAATTTGTTGGATTTACCTTAATGGCATACCGTCAAACTGACCCAGGTGGATTGGTCGCTTCCTTCTTTGTCACACCGAAAGTGCAGTTCCCGAATATTATCAAAAACCCGCGAATCGTCGTTCCACCGTTTATTGCCGCGATGATTTCCGCACCGATTGCTACTTTGATGTTCTCACTCCAAGTTCCTTATGAAATTGCGGGTCTCGGTCTCAACTCCCTGATTGCACCGCTTCAGATTTTAGCGGTCCAAGGGTTGGATGCATTTCTCATCTTCACCATGACCGGCGTCGTACTCCCTGCACTCATTACATGGGCTCTTTATCGTGTGACGAGTCTTGTCGGATGGACCAAGTTCGGCGATCTCGCACTTGAGATTCAATAATAAAAGGAGCGTTGTCACATGTGGACAACGCTCCTTATTTTTTACGCTCGAAGTTCAGCTCCGTGCGTCGCACGGACCGCCTCAACGATCGTTTCATATGCTGCCGTTACTTCTTCATCTTGTAACGTTCGTGACGGGTCTTGGAACTTGAGTGAGAAGGCAATCGATTTCTCATCCGCTCCAACGTTGTCTCCTGTATACACGTCAAACAAGACGAGGTCAATCAAGAGTGGACCAGCCGCTTGACGGATCGTTTGTTCCACTGTTCCAGCCGGAATCTCACGTGATAAGACGAGTGCCAAATCTCGTGAAATCGAAGGATAACGTGGTACGTCTTGATAAAGAAGTGTCTCGTCTCCATGAAGTGCCAATAGGTCGAGTTCGAATACATACACTTCCTTCATACCGTAGACGTCTTTTGATGTTCCTGGATGCACTTGTCCGACATATCCGATGACCTCTCCGGCCATCAAGATGTTCGCTGTGCGACCTGGATGCATGTCAGGCATCGATACGGCCTCATACGTGACATTAAGGCGAAGCGTTTGGACTAACGTGTCGACAATCCCTTTTGCGACGAAATAGTCGACCGGGACCCGTGTTCCTTGCGAACGATGGTCCATCCAAAGACCTGTGACAACGCCGGCCACCCGTTCTTTCTCACGCGGTAACGTTTCTCCGTGCTCCGTATAGACGCGCCCTGTTTCATAAAGTGCGACGTTCGATTGTTGACGCGCCGTGTTGTAGCGCGCTGCCTCCAACAATCCAGGGATGAGCGACGTACGAAGGACAGAGCGTTCTTCACTCATCGGCATCGCCAATCGGACGAGCTGATCGTCTTTTCCACCGAAGCGTGTCGCATGCGCCTCACTCGTTAACGAGTAAGTAATGGCTTGTGATAAGCCGACTCCTTGTAACAAACGACGTGTCTGTCTGCGCAGTACGTTGATTGCTGGCAAATACCCTTTCGATTGTGAGGCAGGTAACGTCGACGGGAGACTATCATAACCGTATAGACGTGCCACTTCTTCTGTGATGTCAGCCGGAAGCTCTAAATCCGGACGGCGCGATGGAATGTGTACTGTCAGCACGTCATCCCCTTCTGTCGCGAGACCGAGACGCTCTAAGATGTGAACGATCGTCTGACGATCGAGTGTCATCCCTAAACGCTTGTTTATATAGTCAATCGACACTTGGATTTCTCGGGCACGTGATTCGGCTTCACCTGAACGCACCGCATCATGAATGGCTCCTCCACCGAGTTCGACAATCAATTGCGCAGCACGGTCAAGCGCGAGCATGACACGTTCTGGGTCAACGCCTTTTTCGAAACGAGCGCTTGAATCTGAACGAAGACCGAGCGTTCGGCTTGTCTTGCGTACAGATGCCGGATCAAAGTACGCTGACTCTAAAACGATATCTGTCGTTGAAGTATCTACCTCTGTATTGGCACCACCCATGACGCCAGCGATGGCGACCGGGGCTTTCCCGTCCGTAATGACCATCATCGATGTATCGAGCGTGCGTGTCACGTCGTCGAGTGTGACCATTTCTTCTCCATTTTCGGCTTGACGGACTACAATCGAGTTGCCGAGTTTCTTCGCATCGAATGCGTGAAGCGGTTGTCCGATTTCAAGCATCACGTAGTTCGTCACATCGACAATGTTGTTGATTGGACGGACACCTTCTGCGATCAAGATATTCTTTAGCCATTGTGGCGATTCTGCAATCGTTACCCCTTTTACTTCACGAGCTGCGTAATATGAACAGTTCTGCGTTGCGAGTTCGATGGATACATCAGTTGGGGATGATGAAGTGACATCTGCTGTCGGCAACGTGTAAGGACGTTCTAAGATGGCCGCAACCTCATGAATGATTCCATAAAGGCTCAAGCAATCTGAACGGTTGGGTGTCAAACCGAGTTCGATGACCTCATCGTCCAAGTCGAGCAAATCGAGCACATCTGCACCGACTTGGACCGATTCACGGAATGTATGGATCCCATCCTGCTCGTCTTCCCGAATTTGTTTCTTCTCAAAGCCGAGCTCTTCGAGTGAACAAATCATCCCTTGTGATTCGACACCACGAAGTTTTGCTTTTTTGATTTTAAGTCCTGGTAAGCGTGCGCCGACTTTGGCCACGATTACATGTTGCCCTTCGCGCACGTTCGGTGCGCCACAGACGATTTGAACAGGGTCACACTCTCCGATATCCACTTTCGTCACGTTTAACTTATCCGCTTCTGGATGTTTCTCACATGAAAGGACCCGTCCGACGACGATCCCAGAAAGTCCTTCCCCACGATTTGTCACACTTTCGACTTCGATTCCGTTCTTCGTAATCAAGTCCCCGAGCGCTTCGCCGCTTAAATCGGATACATCAATATATTGATTCAACCATTTTTTTGAAAGTAACATCTGTCTTCCTCCTTAGAATTGCTCGATGAAACGTAAGTCATTTGTGTAGAAATGACGGATGTCATCGACGCCGTGTTTGAGCATCGCCATACGCTCCACTCCGATTCCGAATGCGAATCCTGACACTTTTGATGAGTCATAGCCAGCCATCTCCAATACATGAGGATGGACCATTCCGCCTCCGAGAATCTCGATCCAACCTGTTCCTTTACAGACGTTACACCCTTTCCCGCCACACTTGAAGCAAGAGATGTCGACTTCGACCGATGGTTCCGTGAACGGGAAGAAGCTTGGACGAAGACGAATTTCGCGCGTTTCACCGAATAACTGCTTCACGAACACTTCAAGTGTCCCTTTTAAGTCAGCCATCGAGATGGATTCATCGACAACCAATCCTTCGATTTGCATGAATTGATGCGAATGCGTCGCATCGTCTTCATCACGACGATACACTTTACCTGGACAGATGATGCGAATCGGCTTCCCATTCGCCTCCAACATCGTGCGAGCCTGTACAGGAGATGTATGAGTACGAAGCAACGTCTCTTCCGTGATATAGAACGAGTCTTGCATGTCTCGTGCCGGATGATCTTTCGGCAAGTTCAGCATTTCGAAGTTATAGAGATCGGTCTCGACTTCAGGACCTTCAGCAATCGTATATCCGAGTCCAACGAACAAATCTTCCATCTCGTCGATGATTTGTTGCAAGAGATGGCTATGGCCAGGAGTCGATGTCCGTCCCGGGAGTGTCACATCAAGCGTTTCCGCTTTTAACTTTTCCTCTAATTCAATCGCCTTCACTTCTTCGATTCGAGCATCGAGTGTGCTTTGAATCGCGGTACGAACGGTATTGGCCAACTCACCGATGACCGGACGTTCCTCAGCAGATAATTTACCCATGCCACGAAGTACTTCAGTCATCGGTCCCTTTTTCCCTAAATATTTGATGCGGACGTCATTCAATGATTTTTGTGTGGATGCTTGTTTGATTTCTTCTAACGCTTCCACTTGTAACTGTTCTAATTGTTCTTTCATGTGTTCGCTTCCTCCTCTACATAAAAAAGTCCCTTCAGTCGTTGACTGAAGGGACGAATCATCGCGGTACCACCCTACTTGGCCAATTCATGGCCCACTTGAGAGCATCGTTATCGTGATGCCAAACCGGTGTTGTCTCCAACACGACTCCAGAGTGAATTCAGCGACGAGTCCGGCAAAGGCTCTCAGTCACGGCCATTGCTCCCTGAACGGAATCGGTCATTCGCTTACTATGTTCTTTCAACGTCATATCTTATTCATCGATGTGTTTAACCTATCACGTTTTTCACGTGCTGACAAGATTATTGTAAAGCGATGCGATACATTAAAATGCCTGCAGCGACCGCCGCGTTGAGCGATTCTGCATCACCAAGCACTGGAATATGCACACGTGTGTCACAGAGTGCCAATACATCAGCATGGACCCCTTGCGCCTCATTCCCAATCACGAGGGCCACCTTGTCTTCGAATGCAACTTGCTCATACGATGTCGCCTTTGAGAGGGCCGTCCCATATACGTGGAAGCCATCCTCTTTCAACTCAGGTAATTTTTCAAGCAAGTCGACCGTGGTCACGTTCACGTGAAACAGCGATCCTTGTGTGGCACGCACGACTTTGGCGTTGAACGGATCGACCGTTCCTTTCCCGAGTAGCACGGTATCGAATCCGGCAGCATCTGCTGTTCGAATCATCGTACCGAGATTACCCGGATCTTGTACTCGGTCAAGTACGAGTACTTTCTTCATCTTACGTTCAACCGGTGTCATCTTGACAACGGCAAACACGCCTTGGGTCTTTTCTGTTTCGGAAAGAAGGTCCGCAACGTGGTCGGATAACTCGAGAACCGGCATATCCTCAAGACGCCACGTTCCTTTCGGTGAATACGACTCAGCCATGATGAGTTGGACGAGTCGACCGGCACGAATGGCCTCGTCCACCAAATGCTCTCCTTCTACTAGGAATTGACCCGTTTCTTGACGACCTTTTTTCGTCATCAAACGCTTTAATCGTTTAATCGTCTCGCTCTTCGTAGACGTAATCTTCGTCATATTATCCCTCTTTCAACCATTGGACCGTTTCATGGTCTAAACGTTTTGTCAATGCGACAACGAGTTGAACCGCTGCCTCGTAATCATCTTTATGGATGATTGACACGTTCGTGTGTAAATAGCGGACTGGCACTGTCAATGCGATAGCCGGCATCCCGATCCCAGAAAGGTGGAATCGCCCAGCATCTGTGCCACCGCCTGGCGTTAAATCCAATTGATATTTGATGTCTTGTTCTTTTGCGACGTCAACGATGAGGTCGACAAGGCGTGGGTTCGTGACGGTGGTCGCATCAAAGAAGATGACTTGCACACCGTCACCAAGTTTTGACAACCCTTCTGCTTGGGTCATTCCTGGTGTATCACTTGGAATGCCTGTATCGACAGCAATCGCGACATCCGGGCGAATCAAGTTGGCAGCGGTAACCGCTCCACGTAATCCGACTTCTTCCTGTACCGTCGCTCCTGTATAGACGACGCCAGGGAATGAATCTTCCTTCAGACGTTTTGCTGCTTCGATGGCAATCGCACATCCGATTCGGTTGTCCCATGCCTTCGCCATCAAGAAGTTCTCATTTTTCATGACAGTGAATTCACAATGGGGCACGACCGTATCGCCTGGACGAATTCCCCATTCAGCCACTTCGTCTTTCGACGTGGCACCGATATCTAAGAACATATCTTTGATTTCAACGGGTTTTTTTCGTGCCTCGAGCGGTAGGACGTGAGGTGGTTTCGCACCAATGACACCGGGAATCTTTTCACCAGACCGTGTGACAACATCCATTCGCTGTGCCAACAGCACTTGGTTCCACCAGCCACCGAGCGCTTGGAAACGAAGGAAACCGCCTTCTTCCACACGTGTCACCATGAAGCCGACTTCATCCATGTGACCCGCAATCATGACACGTGGACCTTCAGCATCTCCTGTCACTTGACCAAATAGACTTCCGAGACCATCCTGTTCAAACGACTCGACGTGTGGTTCGAGGTATTCACGCATCAATTGACGGACTTCTCCCTCATTGCCCGGGACGCCTGTTGCATCCGTCAAACGTTTTAACATATGTAACGATTCATTCATACCAATCCGCTCCTTTTCATTAATATCCTTGATTTTGTCGCTCATGGTTTACTTCATTTTTATTCATGTATGCCAGCAAAATGAGTTGCTCATTAAAACCGAGCGTATAACCAAGTTCGAGATAAGCTGCCATCAGCGTCTCGTACATGGCTTCCGTTTTTGAAAGACCAAAATTCGTCACTTTTCGATAAATATCTAAAAAAGCATCAGTCGCATCAAGATATGAACTTCCCGCAGGAAACGCATCTCGTTCATACCCAAGCGCAAGACCAAGTGACAGTAAGAAATGAATGCCGTCTACATATTCTTCTAAGATCACATCTTGAGGCGACGGTCCTTTCTTCGACCAAAACTTAAAGCTACGTGTTTCGTTAGCCAGTTCACCGAGCTCGACAAGCAGCGCCAGTAACCGTTCATCGAATTGATTGCCGGATAATCCATGTTGTACTTTGATCCGCTCGTCTAATTCGCGCTGCCGATCAAACAATGTTGTCCAGTTCACCGGATGTTCCTCCTCTGTCTCCACTTATAGCAGTACTAAAATCATTAAAGACCAGCCTACTGCTAAAATCAATACTTGTAATTGAAGCAGTTTTGGGGCATGAACAGCCTTCTTCCGAGTCAAATGAAGACCAAACAAGGCACCGATGGCTCCTCCTGCATAGGCGTATAGGACATTAAAGTCACCTTTTCCTTGCGCATACTGTTTCGCTTGGATATAGGTGTAAACGTTCAAGATAATGAGCGCTAAGGCGACGATCGCAACAACCGATTGATTCATACGCTTTCCTCCTTCTCTTAATTCTAAGAAATTCTAAAGAAAAAAGAAAGCGCCGAGAGAGTGTCTCGGCGCTGTCGATTGAACGATTACGCGTTCAATTTTGATTTAGCTGTTTCAGCGAGTGACGCGAATGCCTGTGCATCTGTCACAGCAAGCTCAGCAAGCATCTTACGGTTGATGTCGATTCCTGCAAGCTTAAGGCCGTGCATCATACGGCTGTATGAGAGACCGTTTGTACGTGCTGCCGCATTGATACGTGTGATCCAAAGACGACGGAAATCACGTTTCTTCTGACGACGGTCACGGTAAGCGTACATGAGTGACTTCATGACCTGTTGTTTTGCTACTTTAAATAGAATGTGTTTCGAACCAAAGTATCCTTTGGCAAGTTTAATTTGCTTTTTACGACGTTGACGAGTCGTATAACCGCCTTTTACGCGTGGCATATGGATTCCCTCCTAAATTGTTTCTGTATTACTTCGCGATCATGTTGCGAATGCGTTTGAAGTCTCCAGCTGATACGATAGCGCCTTTACGGAGCTTACGTTTCGCTTTAGTCGATTTGTTTGCGAACAAGTGACTTGTGTAAGCGTGTGAACGCTTGAGTTTACCTGATGCTGTACGTTTGAAACGTTTTGAAGCACCGCGGTGCGATTTCATTTTCGGCATGAGTATTTCCTCCCCACTGAGAATCGATAATTAATCTTCTTTGTTCGGAGCCAGCACTAAGAACATGCTGCGTCCTTCCATCTTCGGCTTTTGTTCAACTGTTGCCAAATCGGCACATTCCGCTGCCATTTTGTCCAAAACACGTTTCCCGATTTCCGAGTGTGTGATGGCACGTCCGCGGAAACGAATCGAAGCCTTCACTTTGTTTCCTTTTTCAAGGAACTTGCGTGCATTACGCAATTTTGTTTGGAAATCGTTGTCCTCGATTGTTGGACTGAGACGTACTTCTTTCATTTGGATGACTTTTTGGTTTTTACGCGCTTCTTTCTCCTTTTTCTGGAGTTCGAAACGGTACTTCCCATAATCCATAATTTTAGCGACCGGTGGATTTGCTTTATCCGCGACTAAGACGAGGTCTAGTTCCGCTTCTTCAGCTAAACGTAACGCATCGTTACGTGATGTCACACCGAGTTGTGCACCGTCTGCGCCAATGAGACGTACTTCACGGGCACGAATGTTTTCGTTGATAAAGAGCTCTTTGCTAATGGTTAGCACCTCCATCGTGCGATTGCACGAGATTTAGATTGACAAGACAACATGGCAATAAAAAAAGCGTCGGCAGTTTCCCACCCACACATCAGTTGAGGTCATAAAACGGCAGACAATGCCGAATGAACCAAGAACTTGATGGACCTGCCTGATGACTCTCAGACGAGGTGAAAAGCGGGTGCTTCTGCTTTGTTGTTTTTAATCACTATGTCATCTTAGCACTAGCAGGAAAAGATGTCAAGATATCGCGCATGAATAATTGGTAGCTCACACTTTTATGATGATACCAGTCATTCTCTCGTTTCGCAATACCTTTTCAAAGGGAATAATGAAATATCAAAGGAGGGATTGACATGAACTGGCGAAAAGATGTATCGCGAGAACATGACTACCATGATCAAGTCCAGCAGATTGTCAGTAAGACGATGCAAGCACATGGGCTAGAAGACGAAAAATTACAGGCGGTATTAACAGACTTATTAGAAGAAATGAATCGCATTACTTTAAAAATCGTCGATGACCATGAGTCGGCTCAGAATTATATCCATAAACGGTGGTACTAAAAAAGGGCGTCTGCCCTTTTTTAGTACCACTTAGTTTGTAAGCGATTTGAAGAAGTTACCGATGGCCTCAAACAATCGGGCAAAGAATCCTTTTACTTCTTCTTGTTCAAGGAATGCCTGCACATCTTGACCCGCATCTTTCAATCCACTACTGATTGCTGACCAATCAAGATTTGCTTGCTGCATGTTTTCGAATAGCGTCGTCAGTTGATCGAGTTGACCCTCAGACAACTGAACGTTATTTTGATTCAATACTTGAATGACGATGTCACGAATCTCAATATTTGTCTCTGGCATCTGATTTGCGATTTCCGCTTTAATCTCGTTCATGAGACCTGCTACGTCCTCTTGTCCGACTGTCTTACCGATTTCAGACGTGACCGCCAGCTCTTCTTGCGCCAATTCTTTTCGTTCATCCGACAATTCGATGCCCGTTTCGGCTGCCGTCTGATCGTACGCCTTCATAATCCCCGTCAAAGCCGAGGTACCCGTCACGTTAATCGGTGACGTGATATAGATGTCCGCATCCGTCACACCGGCCGTGACGAGGGCGTTCGCATACATATCTTTCGTGACCCATGTCACGTTCTCCGTTTGAATATCGAGACCAGTCCCGTTCGTCAATTTGATTCGGGCAGATGAGTACATGCCACCCCCACGCTGCGCCTGCGGAACAGAGTCACCTAAATATTTTTCTTCGTCCGCTGCCGTCGCAATGATCGGTTCGATTCCTTCCGGGGCGTCCATTCGTTCGAGTACCCATTTTTGTTGCTCTGAAGATAATGATTCACCGAGGGTCACAATCGTATCATTGACAATTGCCTCCGCTCCGACTTTTGGAAGCGCTCCTGTGAACGCAACCGCTCCAATAGTAAGTGCCAATACTGGCTTCATATAATTCATTAAGTATCACTCCTTATGTTTACGATACGTGTAGATGACCAAATACACATCCGTCTATAGACCGAAAAAAACCACCTTTCTGGTTGGAAAGGTGGTCCCTCACTTAACGTGAACGGTTCGCGATCTCTTCTGTGAGCGATGCGATGAATTCATCAAGTGACGCAGAAACTTGTTCCTGCTGACCGTAACGGCGAATGTTGACCGCACGCTCATCACGTTCTTTATCTCCAAGTACGAGCGTCATTGGAATCTTCTTCATCTGCGCTTCACGAATCTTATAGCCGAGTTTCTCGTCACGAAGGTCTGTTTCGACGCGGACACCGCGCTTAACGAGTTCCGCTTTCACTTCCGCGACGTATTCGTCGTGAACATGCGAGACCGGGATTAACTTGACTTGAACCGGTGCGAGCCATGTCGGGAATGCGCCTTTATACTCTTCAATCAAGTAAGCGACAAAACGTTCCATCGTCGAGACGACACCACGGTGCAAGACGATTGGACGATGGTCCTTACCGTCTGGCCCAGTGTATGTCAAATCGAAACGTTCCGGAAGCAAGAAATCAAGTTGGACAGTCGAGAGCGTCTCTTCTTTCCCAAGTGCCGTCCGTACTTGTACGTCAAGTTTCGGTCCGTAAAATGCCGCTTCGCCTTCTGCTTCAAAGTACGGAAGTTCGAGCTCGTCCATCGTTTCCTTCAACTGACTTTGTGCCATTTCCCAAATGGCATCGTTATCGAAATACTTCTCTTTATCAGCAGGATCGCGATACGAGAGACGGAAACGATAATCTTTTATGCCAAAGTCAGCGTATACTTCTTGAATCAAATGAACGATGTCTTTGAATTCTTGCTTCATCTGTTCAGGTGTAACGAACGTATGTCCATCATTCAATACCATATAACGAACACGTTGTAGACCTGTGAGCGCCCCTGACATCTCGTAACGGTGCATCCCACCAAGCTCAGCGATTCGAAGTGGAAGTTCGCGGTACGAACGTGGCTCATGTTTGTAGATTGTCATGTGGTGCGGGCAGTTCATCGGACGAAGGACGAGTTCTTCGTTGTCCATCTCCATTTTCGGGAACATGTCTTCTTGATAGTGATCCCAATGACCAGATGTCTTATACAAGTCGACCGAACCGAGAACCGGTGTGTAGACATGTTGATATCCGAGTTCGAGTTCTTTATCAACGATGTAGCGCTCGACCGTACGACGAATCGAAGCCCCTTTCGGAAGCCACATCGGAAGCCCTTGACCGACTTCTTGTGAAACGAAGAAGAGGTCGAGTTCTTTCCCGAGTTTACGATGGTCGCGTTCTTTCGCCTCTTCAAGAAGACGCAAGTGTTCAGCGAGTTGTTCTTTCGTCGCCCACGCTGTCCCGTAAATACGCTGTAGCATCTTATTGTCTGAGTCCCCGCGCCAGTAGGCACCAGCCACGCTCATCAATTTGAAGATTTTCAACTTCGATGTTGACGGGACGTGAGGTCCACGGCAAAGGTCAAAGAACTCACCTTGATGATAGATTGTAAGGGTTTGATCAGCAGGAATGTCCTCAATCAACTCAATCTTGAGCGGATCTCCCAATTCTTTATAACGAGCGAGCGCATCGTCACGGGAAACGACTTCACGTGTGATTTCTAAGTTTTCGTCGACGATGCGTTTCATCATCTTTTCGATTTCAGGAAGGTCTTCCTCATTGATGCGACGATCCATCTCGATATCGTAATAGAACCCGTTCTCAATCGTCGGTCCAATTCCGAGATAGATGTTGTTGTCTTCTCCGTATAACCGTTTGATCGCTTGAGCCATCAAGTGCGCTGACGAGTGACGCATCAAATCAAGACCATCTTCCGAGTCCGGCATCACGAGTTCGATTTTGCCGTCATGTTCGATTGGACGACGATAGTCGATGAGTTCTCCGTCTAGTTTTGCTGCGATTGCCTTTTTACGAAGTCCCGGACTGATCGAGCCCGCGACGTCTTCTGCTGTGACGCCTGCATCAAATTCTTTTACCGCGCCATCTGGAAATGTTAATTGAATCATGTACATCTGTCCCCTCTCAAAAAATGAATATAAAAAAAGCCCATCCCTCAAAAAGGGACGAGCTTTGATTCTCGTGGTACCACCCTCGTTCCCAAGCAATCTGCTTGGCTCGAACACACGATAACGAGTGTGAATCGCCGCACGATTGACCCGTACGGTGCTCTGAGGGAGTAAATGCATCGTCGTCGTTAGGAAGCTTCCACCGCCCTTCCCTCGCTAAAACTCGTCTCGATGATCCATATCCTCTTCTATGCATCCTTTATATGCTTCTTAGTATAGTCAACTCACCAAAGAAAAACAATCCTTTACCGACGGCGATTTTCACCCTTTAACTCAATTTGGGTCGTCGTCGTGGAAATACGTTGCATGAGTCGCTGTGCCTTCATTTTATTTTGCGGCGAACCATCGATTGAAAAGTGCGTCTCGAGTTCTTCTCCGCTAAAGTTTGAACTGTAGAGCGTCGGCAAGCGATGCATCATCCGATACTGAAGAATGATCCCGAACAATTCATCTCGTACCCATGGACTGATGGCTTCAGCTCCGATGTCATCAATCAGTAAGACTGGCACATGTTGAAACGACGTCAAGAAAGAGTCGAACGACTCGGTACGAATTTTGCGTTTCGCCTCCGACACAAAGCCCGGAGCATGGACTAGAATCGTCTCGATGTCCGCCACCTTCAACTCATTGGCGATTGCGGCGAGTAAATATGTCTTCCCGACGCCAAAACTACCATGGAGATAGAGGCCGTTCACTTTTTGACGAGACTTCATCCCTGTTACAAATCGCATCGCTTCACGCAATGCGATTTTACGCGCGTCGTCGGCCCAATCGAAAGATTCGAAACTCGCCTCGCGAACTTCTTCCGGTAAAAACAAACTTTTGAATTTACGGTCCATTTCTTTTTGTCGTCTCGCCTGGCGATGTGCGACCGTTTCTTCATATCGAATTGCAATCTGTCCTAAATCGACATAAAGTACCGGTTGATGGCCTGGGATGACGGCCTGATCTTCTCTGAACGTTTTTCCATCCATCTGTTCCGCGTACTCACTCAGTTTGGTAAACCCGATTTCAATCGCCTTCTCCTCTAACTCTGGATGAGCGTTCAAAAATGCGATGACACCCGGGTGGTTCAGTGTACGTCTGCGAATCGACTCGTACGCCTCCCGAACTTCTTTTCGGTTCATCAACTGAGACAGCGACTGATTGATTCGTTCCATCCCCTCACCCCTTCTCTTTCAATTCATTTAATAGTTTCACGAGTTCCGCGTCATCCGGTACGGACGACTCGAGTTCTTTTTTCCTCGCTTGGTCGTATGAGCGCTGTTGTTTCGCCTCGTCCTCGAGCCATTTCGGCATATCCCCTTGTTGGGGTTTCCGTCGTGACCCGACTGTGGTGCGTTGCACACTCTCACGTTTTTGCTGTTTCTTCTCGATGAGCGCATCTTGAGACTCTTCACGCTCTAGCGCTTCTTTTGCATTCGTATAGCCCGCTGTTTTCCAACTCGTCGCAATGCGCAAGACATAGTTCTCGCTCAGCCGCGTCTGCTTCTTCACTTCGATACAGTAATAGAAGAGCGCATTGATGACCCCTGGCGCGAGACCGAGTGTGTCGACGAGTTCAATGACTAACTGTTCATCACTTTTTGAAAGTTGCGGGGTCTTCCGAAGCGTCGAGACATATTGATGTGGGTGTGCGGACTCCATCACTTCGGGATCATGCAAATCGCCAAGTTTCGTCTGTTCAAGTTCGACGGTCTTCTCTTTCCGGTGGCGCGTCTGTTTCTTCTTCAACTGCAGAACCATTTGACGACAACCGTCCCGCTTCTCTTGTTCGCTGAGTGGCAGGTACGCCTCATGTACGAAATATTCTTTCAACATTTCCGCCATCGTCTCTTCATCGAGTTGTGACACGTAGGCCAATTTTGTGATCGTTTCGTCTAATTTTTTCGTGAAAAATCCAACTGGAAAATTCGTCAGTTTTTTCACAATTTCCATATCGAACGAATAGTTGATCTCAATCTTAGCCCGGTCCGGCTTTTCATAATTTTTTTGTGTGAACGCACGATGGTTCACTCCTTTGACATCAAATACTTCATTGAAATCCTTTGTCACTTCGACGATGCCTGCGGGCAACGGATCAATCGTAAAACGCCCTTGCAGTTGTTTGAATCGTACTTCCCCGACTTTATAGAAGAGGAAACTCGACAACAGCCCGTCATTCAAAAACGTGTGCGGTGCAAGCGGGACGCGTAACTGATAGACGTATTGTGTCAATCGAGCGTCTTTTGTTTTATAGGTGCGCACTAATCCGATCGCTTCTAAGCGGAACAAACTGTCCATTAACTCATTGATGGAGAACTCCAACATCTCACACAATGCACTATGGGACATATAGTTGGATTTCATTTTGCCCGGTTTTAGTTCGCTCCATAACGTTTGATAGAGTGCGAGCGCCTTCACCCCGATGACAGGTTGATATAAGTGGTAAAGGGACTGGTACGATTCACGGTCGACTAGACCGGTACTCATGATTAACAATTCGTCCGTCCCAAAGATTGTACGTTCTTTCTCCATGGCTCTCTCCCTTGAAAAAGGGCGACCAGCAGGCCGCCCTTTAGTTGGTCGAATTTTCTTGCTTCATTAAATCTTCAAGTTCTTTAAAGAACACCGTGATGTCTTTGAATTGACGATAAACCGATGCAAACCGAACATATGCGACTTCATCGACTCGTGCAAGTTCATTCATCACAAGCTCGCCTACTTGTTCACTTGGAATTTCTGACTGGGCGAGGGCACGGAGTTGCTGTTCGACTTTCGTCACAACCCCTTCGAGCTGTTCAAGTGTGACAGGTCGTTTCTCGCACGCCCGAATAATGCCGCGAAGCACTTTTTCACGACTGAACTCTTCACGATTTCCATCTTTTTTAACAATGATGAGCGGTGTCTGTTCAACCGTCTCAAACGTTGTAAACCGATACCCACATTTTTCACATTCACGACGACGTCGAATCGAATAATGGTCTTGCACCGGACGGGAATCGAGCACTCTCGTTCCATTATGATCACATTTCGGACAACGCATGCTCAAACCTCCTTATCGTTCGACTGTTTTATTACCAATGGCACGTAACGGGAATTGTTGCGTGAGCGCCTCGTAGTAGTGCGATACAATTTGCGAAAGGTCTGCACCGAGTCGCTGTTCACGGTTTAATGTAAAATCGACAGCCGTCCGGCCGCCATCCACTTGTACAATCGTGATGAGCCCGTCCCAGCCTTCTCCGAGAAACGAAAGTTCTCCTCGATTCGCATCGATTCGACGAACCGTATGACCGTTCTCTTGAATTTTTCCTTCTAACCATTGCAACATCGCATGTGACGATGCCGCATAGTAACGTGTTTGGAGCATTTCATTTTTATGTGTATCTTTCGTTTCAATATGTGTTTGTAACTTATCTAACAGTCCCATAATCCACCTCAACGCCTGAGTTATATACGTTAAGCATATCAAAATTAAGGCGACAACAAAACAATTAAAAGGGCTGACCGTTAAACGGCCAGCCTCAAAAGGTCAATCTGATTTATTTGCTGATTGCCACTTGCGCTTCCGGAACACGAATCGGTCCCATTCCACGCTCAAGTTTCACATCTTCACGTACTTTTGCATCCAATCCTTCAGCAATATACTGCGATGCTGTAGCCGGATCGATTCGATCTCCACATGTAAACACGTCAACTGACGCATAGCCATGTTCTGGGAAACTGTGAATCGTTAAGTGTGATTCTGAAATGATGACGACTCCACTTACACCGTGTGGCGCAAATTTGTGGAATGCAACTTCGCGGACTTCAGCGCCCGAACGAAGAGCAGCATCGACGAACAAACGCTCGATGTAGTCGATATCATTTAATTTGTCGGGATTGCACTCCCAAAGTTCTGTAATAATGTGACGTCCCATAGTATCCATATTAGTGGATCCCCCTTTACATCAATGGTCTCAAAGTAGTTGATGATCACTCACTTTGTGCCTGAATCGCCCACAACCACGGGGGCAAGTTAGTCCTAAGAGGTCCTAACCCTTTAAGTTGCGTTTGTCAGACCAATTGAAGTTCACGAAATTGAGTGTAACGTGTTTGGGACGTCGTTACAAGACATTTGATAAAAAAATCTGAAAAATATTTCTCCGCACGTAATATTTTTTAGGCGTGTGTTTCTTGTTGCCCGATTTGAAGATAGCTGGCCACCATATCCAACAAGTCTACGACACGGCATGAGTAGCCCCATTCATTGTCATACCATGCGAGTACTTTGACATGATTCCCTCCGAGTACCATCGTCGAATCCATGTCGATAATCGACGAGCGATCGTCCCCGTTAAAATCGATAGAGACGAGCGGTTCGTGAGAAACGCCTAAAATACCCGTCATTTCTCCATACGCTGCCCGTTCAAACGCTTCATTGACTTCATCGACCGTAACATCTCGGTGGAGTTCGACGACCAAGTCGACAAGTGATACGTTCGGAGTCGGTACACGGAGTGCCATTCCGTTTAACTTCCCTTGTAGTTCCGGCATCACCAGACCAATCGCCTTAGCCGCTCCCGTTGATGTCGGGATGATGGAACTGCCACACGCACGCGCGCGCCGCAAATCTTTATGCGGGTTGTCAATATTGTTCTGGTCGTTCGTATAGGCGTGTACTGTCGTAATCAGTCCCGTCTCGATACCGAACGTCGAATGCAAAACCTTCACGACAGGTCCGAGACAGTTCGTCGTACACGATGCGTTTGAAATGATATGGTCTTCCTCCGGGCGATAGTCACGATCATTGACCCCCATCACGATCGTGCGTAAGTCCCCTTTACCTGGTGCGGTCAAAATCACTTTTTTCGCGCCTGCCTCAAGATGAAGTCTTGCCCCGCTATCGGAGTTAAACTTCCCGGTCGCTTCGACGACGATGTCGATTTCAAGGTCTGACCAAGGCAACCGTGATGGATCACGTTCCGAAATAAGTTCAATCCGTTTCCCATCGACTTCGAGCGCATCCCCATGCGCACGTACTGTCAATCCGAATGGACCGTGAATCGAGTCATGTTTAATGAGATGCGCAAGTGTTTCCGCCGGATAACTTGCGTTAATCGCCACTACTTCATGACGTCCCTCGAGCATCAATTTTCGAAATACCATTCTTCCGATTCGACCAAATCCGTTAATTGCCACTTTTGTCCCCATGATAGATCCCCCTTTTTCTACATTACGGTTTCATTATAACGGATAGCTGTAAGCGTTTTCACTATGATTCGTCACATTTTTTTCGTTTTTCTTTGTTTATTTTTTGAAAATGAGGGAAATTTCTTGGCGTAACAGACAAGAGAAAGGAGGCGTCATGATGTTTGATTGGGGAGATATCGATAAATTCTTTATTTCGTTCTTTATCATTTTACCGATTGTGACGTTAATTCATGAGCTTGGACACTTCTTCTTCGCAAAGTTGTTCGGCGGCTCACTCGATATGCAAATCGGTACCGGGAAGAAAATGTTTAAAGTAGGTCGTTTACAAGTAAATCGTGTTTATTTTTATGATGCATGGTGCCAGTTCACTGATTTAAGATGGAGCAACAAGGTCACCCGTACGCTAGTCTATGGCGGTGGAGCCATTTTCAATTTAGCGAGCATCTTAATCGTCAACGCGTTCATTCTTCGACGAGATATTGAACCGACACTCTATACGTATCAGTTCGCCTATTTCTCGTTCTACTATATCTTCTTCTCACTCTATCCCATCTATTATTCGAACGGTCATCCTAGTGATGGACGTGCGATTTATGATACATGGAAAAAAGGGTCTCCAGAATCCGATCCATTAAACTAAAAAGAAGGCGATATCAGTCGCCTTCTTTTTGTATCGTTTGAAACTGTTCGACCAGACGATTGATTTGTGGAGGGAGGTCCCCTAATGCCCCATTATTGTTTATGAGGAAATCCGCCTGGTGCTTTTTATCTTCAATTGGAATCTGTGAACGAATACGGGCTAACGCCTCTTCTTTCGTCAATCCATTCCGTTCCATGAGACGCATCAGTTGAATCTCTTCACGGCAATAGACGACGACGGAATAATCAACCAGATCGAGCATCGTTCCTTCAAACAGTAACGGAATATCAAAAATGACGACAGGTTCCCCCGATGCCTCATACGTTCGCATTTGCTCATTCATTTCTTCTCGAATCGCTGGATGCATCAATTGATTCAATTGCTGACGCTTTGCTTCATCATGGAAGATTTCCCGACCGAGCGCAGGACGGTTCAGCACGTCGCCCACAAAACATTTTGGAAATGCGGCCCTTACCCCTTCAATCGCCTTTCCTCCTGGTTCAACGACCGTCCTTGCAATCAAATCGGCATCGATAATCGGAATGCCTCGTTCTCGAAACAGTCGCGATACCGTAGACTTCCCGGTTGCAATTCCACCAGTCAATCCAATCTTCAACATACACGTCCACCCCTTAACGTTGTTGACAGTGCGGACAGTAATGCGTACCTCGCCCGCCCAATTTCATCTTTTCAATTTCATGTCCGCATCGGCGGCACGCTTCTCCGGTCTGTCCATATACGTAGAGCCTCTCTTGAAACGTTCCTGTGGCGCCATCTGGATTGGCATAACTGCGAATCGTACTACCTCCACGCTCAATAGCCTCAGTCAAGACAGCAACAGCTTCAGTCCGCACACGGTCGACTTCTTCATGTGACAAACTTGCGGCCGGTCGTGTCGGATGGACACCCGCGCGAAACAACGTCTCATCTACATAGATGTTACCTAATCCAACAAAGATGGACTGATCGAGGAGGGCGGTCTTAATCGCGCGTGTCTTCATGCGCTCTAAACGTCGGTGTAACACCTCGGTTGTCACACGCTCGTCAAACGGCTCGTACGCAAGTAATGAGAGCGGTGGTGTGGTATGAATCGTTTCATTCGTCCGCAACTCCATCGTACCGAATTTACGGACATCATTATAGTGTAGAGTCGATTGGTCCGTAAACGTAATCACGATATGTGTATGTTTTACCGGTTCTGCAATGGAGTCATAAGGGAAAAACTTCCCTTCCATGCGAAGATGGGAGACGAGATACCCGTTCGTCAATTTGAATAAGATGAATTTCCCCCGACGTTCCACATCCGTAATCGTTTCTCCAATCAAATGGTGAACCCATTCTTCGGGGTCGAGCCCGCGGATAATTTTAGGGTCGAGGACATCGACAGACTGAATCGTTTTTCCTGAAACGGCAGGTCGCAACCTACGACAGACCGTTTCGACTTCTGGTAATTCTGGCATACTGATTTCCTTTCTATCCGTTTATTTCGTGTCAAACCATGTCGTTCCAACCGCTCCGTCCGCACGTAACGGGACATCAAGTGTGACCGTATGTTCCATCGCTTCGGTCACAAGTTTTTCTAATGCTTCCATCTCTTCGGCCGGACCTTCGAATATCAATTCATCGTGTACTTGTAACAACAGCTTAGATTGAAGTTTTGACGTGTTTAACGCATGATCGACATCAATCATCGCTTTTTTAATAATGTCCGCTGCCGTTCCTTGAATCGGTGTGTTGATTGCGGTACGTTCAGCAAACCCACGCAAATTGAAATTACGAGAATGGATGTCCGGGATGTTCCGGCGTCGTTTCAACATCGTCTCGACGAACCCGTGTTCACGTGCCCGTTCAATCGCGGCATCCATGAACGTCTTCACCCCAGGGAACTGTTCAAAGTACGTATCGATAAAGGTCTGCGCTTCTTTCCGTGTAATCCCTAGGTTTTGTGAGAGTCCATAATCACTGATGCCATAGATGATTCCGAAGTTGACGGCTTTTGCTTGACGACGCATGAGTGACGTAACTTCTTCAGTGGAAACTTTAAACACGTTCGCCGCCGTCGACGTATGAATATCCTCATCGTGAAGGAAGGCTGCCATCATCTTCTCATCTTGTGACATATGTGCCATGATGCGCAGTTCGATTTGAGAGTAATCGACCGCATAAAGTACCCATCCCGGTTCACTCGCGGTAAACGCTTTACGGATGCGACGCCCTTCTTCTAATCGAATCGGAATATTTTGAAGGTTCGGGTTAACCGACGAAAGCCGTCCCGTTTGAGTAAGCGTCTGTGTATAACGCGTATGAATCTTGCCATCATCCTTCACGACTTTCTGCAAGCCTTCGACATACGTGGACTGAAGTTTGCCAAGTTCACGATAATGCATGATTTTCTCAATGATCGGATGAAGCGGTGCCAATTTTTCGAGGACATCCGCTGCCGTTGAGTATCCTGTTTTCGTCTTTTTCACAGGAGGGAGTGACAGTTTTTCAAATAATACGACCCCTAACTGTTTCGGTGAGTTGATGTTGAACGGTTCCCCGGCTAATTCATGAATCGTGACCTCAAGTGCATTTAGACGTTCACGCAGGTCCGTTTCCATATGTTGAAGCGTTTCGACATTTACGTGGATACCAGCCCACTCCATCTCGGCCAATACGGAAACGAGTGGTTTTTCAAGCGCCTCATAGAGTTCTGTCTGTTCATTCTCTTTCAACTCCGAAACCACGCGTTCAAACAATGTATAGATGGCGTACGCCTTTTCTGCGAGATGAGCATGAAAAACATTCTCTTCCGGCACCTTGATTTTTGCACCTTTTCCGTAGACCGTTTCATCTTCCTCAAGAGGATACGTAAAGTGTGCGGCAATCGAGCTGAGAGACGTCCCACCAGATAGGTTGAGCAAATACCCTGCGACAAGCAGGTCTTCATACCCACGCAGTGCCAATTGGTGACGTTTCAATTGAATAATTGTCTGCTTCGCATCGAGACAAATCGTCGTCTTCGTCTCGTCTTCGATCCATTCCTTGATCCGTTCGTCCTCAAGAAGCGTCACATCTCCAATCGTGACACCTCGTTCCGACGCGATCGCCACTCCAATCACGTCTTCTTCAAAATAATCATCATGCAACTGTTCAAGCATCAACACAGCACGTGACAAATCTTGATCGACCAACGCGATTGTTGGTCGCTCCGCTTTTTCAACCGGTTCTTCTGAAGAGGTATCCGCCAGTTTGCCGATGAGTGACTTGAACTGTAAATCCATAAATAGCGTTTTGACGACCGAAGCGTCATATGGCTTAAAGACAAGTTCATCAATCGTCACATCAATCGGTACATCCGTGTAAATGGTCGCCAACTGTTTCGACATTTTCGCCTCTTGTTCATTCGCCACTACTTTTTCCTTTTGCTTCCCTTTCAACTCATCCGTATGTTCATAAAGGGCCTCAACGGTACCGTATGTGGCAATCAACTTCATTGCCGTCTTTTCCCCGACCCCTGGAATACCAGGGATGTTGTCGGATTTATCCCCCATCAATCCTTTTAGGTCAATCATCTGAATCGGTTGTAGTCCCTCATAGCGTTCCTTGAACGCAGTCTCGGTCATTTTCTCGACGTCAGTAATGCCTCGTTTCGTCAAATAGACGGTCACGCGTTCATTGATCAATTGAAGTAAATCCTTATCCCCCGTCACAACCGTAACTTGATCAAAAGTCGGATCTTTTGAGAGCGTCCCGATGATATCATCCGCCTCGTATTGATCGAGCTCTAAGACAGAGATGCCAAACGCCCGACAAACGTCACGCACGAGCGGGAATTGTTCTCGTAATTCTCCCGGTGTCTTTTGACGTCCACCTTTATATTCTGCGAACGTATCGTGACGGAACGTTTTCTTTGACGCATCGAACGCCACGGCAAAATGAGTCGGTTGCTCATCTTCCATTAGTTTCAATAACATCATCGTAAACCCATACACTGCATTCGTATTCCGACCTGACGCATCCGACATCGGAGGCAGTGCAAAAAACGCACGATATGTTAAGGAGTTCCCATCAAGGACTAGTAGTTTATTCATTCAATCGACCTCCATTCTTCTCTTCAACCATCATACCATACGGGTACATGCGTTCGAAAAAAAAGACCCTTTTCTACGAATAGAAAAGGGCCAAATTCTCGATCGTGTGGAGATGAGCACCGATCGAGTCACGAGATGATGAAGAGGTCTCATTCATAGGATAGCAAGGTTTTGTAAAGTAAATATGAACGAACGATAAAGTCATTGTTAAACCCGAGGGAATGTAATGGTAAACGTCGTTCCTTTGCCTTCCTCACTCTCTACGTCGATCGTGGCATGATGCAAATCGATGATGTGTTTCACGATGGCGAGTCCGAGGCCAGTTCCACCCGAGTTCCGACTTCTTGCCTTATCGACACGATAGAAGCGCTCAAAGATACGACTCACTTCTTTTTCGGCGATCCCGATTCCGTTGTCCTTGACGCGAAGTTTATAGGAATCTGCCTTTGCTTCCACGGCGATTTCGACACGACTTCCTTCTGGTGAATAGTTGATGGCGTTGGCAACCAAGTTCATGATGACTTGCTTCATTCGGTTCAGGTCCGCTTGCAAGACGACCGTCCCCTCGTGTTTCGCTTCTAGCTGAATCGACTTCTTGCTCGCCTTTTGACTGAGCAGGAGACAGACCTCATCGACGAGCTGATTCAGATCGACGGACACCAACTCCATTTGGAAGTCATCCCGCTCCAATCTCGACAATTCAAGGAGATCCTCAACAAGCATCTGCATCCGTGTCGCTTCTTTCTGGATGATGTCTAAAAACTGGTCTCGAAGTTCCGGGACTTCTTTCGCCCCATCAAGAAGCGTCTCACTAAACCCACGTATGGATGTGAGCGGTGTCTTCAGCTCATGACTGACGTTCGCCACGAAATCTTTCCGCATCTTCTCAAGTCGTTTCAGTTCCGTGATATCGTTAAACAGTAACGTCGTGCCGCGAAGCATCCCGGTGTCACTGAAAATCGGTGCTGCGGATACCATATACGTTTTTTGATTGAATCCCGTTCGAATCGATAACTGACGGCGGTGGACCTCTTCCGTCAGATAGACGTCTTCGATGAGCGATTCTACTTCAGGACTCGGTAGAATCCCGTGATAAAATTGTCCAATCGTTAAATCATCGTATTGGAACATTTCACGATAAGAGCGGTTGACCAACGTGACAATCCCTCGCTCGTCGACGAGCAGAAGACCCGCCCCCATATACTCGATTAACGATTCGAGTCTCGCCCGTTGTACGGACTCCCCGAGAGAAATCGACTCCAAATTCCGGGCAAGCACGTTGATTGACCCTGCTAGGCTACCTGTCTCTTCATCATTTCTGAGTTCATACACACGGGCCCGATAATTCCCGTCCGCCAGTTCCCGCAAAACGATCGTCGCCTCATCGATTGGTCGAATAAATTGATTCGTCAAATGTTGGAGCACGAATAAAATTATGAAGAAGGAGAAGAAGAGCGCGAGGGCAATCGTCAACCAGATGCGATTGTACACCCCTTCTAAATCCGATACATAACGGATGAATGTTAAATAGACTGTCCCACCCGTCGCAAGTTCGATCGGTTTTGTGTATTGAATCAACTCGTCCTCATCCGCTTCACCGAACGTCCCTTCCTCAGGGACCATATTCGGATCAATTTTGTAATCGATGGACCCGACGCGAAACGGCGTGCCAGCGATTACCTCCATCCGACTATTGAGAAGGAGAATATCAAAGCTGCTCCCGTCATCGATTTGACCGACATACTCACGAATCTCGTCCAATTCGCCTCCCTCGAGGTAGAGGGCTGCCAATTGAGCATCTTCTTTTAGACGATCTCGTTCTGAATCCAGATAAAAATCTTTGAAGAGCTGCCCAAGGACAATCCCGAGCGTCAGCAAGACACCGGTGACAAGAAAAATGAGAGTCGTCATAAATCTAGAGCGATACGTCTTCATTCCGAAGTCGGCTCCTCCATCTTATAGCCAAGACCGCGAATCGTTTTAATATAGGTCGGTTTCTTCGTTACCGGTTCAATTTTTTCACGAAGGTGACTGATATGGACATCAACAATCCGGGTATCACCCACAAAGTCATAATTCCAAATGGCCGATAACAATTGATCTCGCGTCAACACGCGCCCTTTATTTTTCGCCAAATAGGCTAACAATTCAAATTCTTTCGGCGTCAACTCGAGGCGCTCCCCTTGCTTGAACACTTCGTAGTTTGAAGCGACGATTTTAACATCTCCGATTTGAATGACGTCCTCTTCAACCGCCGATTCTTGCGGGGCAGAACGTCTAAGAATCGCTTTGACGCGCGCGACTACTTCACGTGGGCTGAACGGCTTCGTCAAATAATCGTCCGCTCCGAGCTCGAGCCCCAATACTTTGTCAAACTCATCATCTTTTGCCGTGAGCATTAAAATCGGTGTATTGACTTTTTGCTGACGGAGTCGTTTGCACACTTCAAGTCCATCCATCTCCGGCAGCATCAAGTCGAGCACGATGAGCACGGCGTCCTTTTTCTCAGCCAATTCCAATCCAGTTTTGCCGTCGTGCGCCGTCTCTACTTCAAAGCCAGCCTGTTCTAAATTAAATTTCAATAATGTCGCAATCGATACTTCATCGTCGACAACAATTACTTTATCAGCCACACTGCTTCCTCCTCTTAAACCATCAAATGTCACTTTCTATTTTACAAATCAATGCTTGAAACGACCAACCTCAAAGCAAATCTTTACAAAAACAAAACAAATCCACTTTCAGTGTAGCATGTTCGATAAGAGAGAAGGCGCAAAAAAGGTGCCTCCTGCAACATGACAGGAAGCACCTCAGTTTTATAAGACGCTTAATACCGAGCGGACAGAATCCGCAGACTTCGATAGCGCTGCTTTTTCTTCATCCGTCAAGTCGAGCTCTAACACTTGCTCAATTCCATGTTTTCCAAGAATCGTCGGGACGCCAAGATACAAATCATGGAATCCGTACTCTCCCTCAAGGTATGCGATGGCCGGTAAGATTCGACGCTGATCTTTTACAATCGCCTCGACCATCTCCACGATGGCAGCGGCTGGCGCATAATACGCCGAGCCATCGCCCAGTAGTTGGACAATCTCGCCGCCACCTTTTCGTGTCCGTTCGACGATTTGCTCGATTCGCTCATGTGGGATGAGTTTTTCGAGCGGGATGCCTCCAGCGTAAGAATAGCGTACGAGAGGCACCATATCGTCTCCATGACCTCCAAGGACGAATCCAGATACGTCTTTGACAGAAACATTCAGCTCTTGTGCCACAAACGTTCGGAAGCGAGCCGTATCCAATACACCGGATTGACCGATGACGCGTTCTTTCGGGAACCCTGATTCTTTGAACGCCGCGTACGTCATCGCGTCTACTGGGTTCGTCAATACGATCAGGATGGCGTCTGGAGAGTAACGGGCAATCTCTTTCACAACCGAGCGCATGACGTTTGCGTTCGTTGCGACGAGGTCGTCCCGGCTCATCCCCGGCTTGCGCGCGATTCCCGCGGTAATGACAACCACATCGGAATCGGCCGTGTCCGCGTAATCAGACGTACCTGTGACCCACGAATCAAACCCTTGAATCGGTGCCGTTTCTTGCATGTCGAGCGCTTTCCCTTTCGTCGGTCCTACTTTTTCTTCCATATCGAGCAGTACGACATCCCCTAGCTCACGTTGAGCCAAGTACAGTGCAGTCGTTGCACCGGTGAAGCCACTTCCAATAACAGAAATTTTGTTACGACGAATCATGAGCTCTCCTCCTCGGTCGTCTTACATGTTTTTAATCAATTCATCCGCGAACTCTGAACATTTCACTTCTGTCGCTCCGTCCATGAGACGTGCGAAGTCGTATGTGACAACTTTCGAAGCGATCGTTTTCTCCATTGAGTTGATGATGAGGTCAGCCGCTTCGTTCCAGTTCATGTGGCGGAGCATCATCTCACCTGAAAGGATGACTGAAGATGGGTTTACTTTATCAAGACCCGCGTATTTCGGAGCTGTACCATGTGTCGCTTCGAAAATCGCATGTCCTGTGATGTAGTTAATGTTCGCACCAGGTGCAATCCCGATTCCACCTACTTGAGCAGCAAGGGCATCTGAGATGTAGTCACCGTTCAAATTCATCGTCGCAACAACGTCGAACTCACGTGGACGTGTCAAAATCTGCTGGAGGAAGATATCAGCGATTGAATCTTTGACGATAATTTTCCCTTCAGCTTCCGCTTTCGACTGAGCTTCGTTAGCAGCTGCTTCACCAGATTCTTCTTTGATACGGTCATACTGTGCCCATGTGAACACTTTGTCACCGTACTCCGCTTCAGCGAGTGCATAACCCCAGTTTTTGAAGGCGCCTTCTGTGAACTTCATGATGTTCCCTTTGTGGACGAGCGTTAAAGATTTACGGTTGTTCGCAATCGCATATTCAATTGCTGCACGAACCAAACGTTCTGTTCCTTCAGAAGAAACTGGCTTGATTCCGATTCCTGATGTTTCTGGGAAACGGATCTTGTTGACATTCATCTCGTCTTGCAAGAATTTGATGAGTTTTTTCACTTCATCGCTTCCTGAAGCGTACTCGATTCCAGCATAGATATCTTCAGTATTTTCACGGAAGATGACCATGTCTGTATCTTCAGGACGTTTTACTGGTGATGGAACACCTGTGAAGTAACGAACTGGGCGAAGGCATGTATATAAATCGAGTTCTTGACGAAGTGCGACGTTCAATGAACGAATTCCTCCACCGACCGGAGTCGTAAGTGGTCCTTTGATGGCAATCAAGTACTCACGAATTTGATCAAGTGTCTCTGTTGGGAGCCATTCGCCTTTTTCGTTATATGCTTTTTCCCCAGCATATACTTCCATCCATTCGATTTTCTTGTCGCCGCCATATGCTTTTTCAACCGCAGCGTCAAATACGCGAACAGCCGCATTCCAAATGTCAGGACCTGTTCCGTCACCGATAATGAATGGTACGGTCGGTACATTTGGTACGTTCAATACACCGTTTTCAACTGTAATCTTTTGTCCTTGTGTCAACATAATGAATCCCCCTAAGTACATTACTGTAGGTCGACGCGTGCGCCGACCTACGTCACTTGTTAGTTTACCAAACTTTTGTCTAAAATGTGTCTCGAATTAACGTTCGTTTACCGGAACATACTTACGGCTCGTTTCACCGACATATTCCGCACGTGGACGAATCAAGCGATTATCCGCATATTGCTCGAGAATGTGCGCAATCCAGCCAGACATACGAGATACGGCGAAGATTGGTGTGAATAGATCTTCTTCGAGACCGAGCGCATAATAAGTTGAAGCTGAATAGAAGTCGACATTTGGTTTCAAACCTTTTTCCGTTTCGACAAGATGGTCGATTTTCTCAGACATCTCATACCATTTCGGTTCGCCGATTTGAGCAGTCAACTGACGGCTCATTTCTTTCAAATGTTTCGCACGTGGGTCGCCATCCTTGTAAACGCGGTGACCGAAGCCCATGATCTTCTCTTTGCGCTCGAATTTGCCACGAACATATTCTTCAACACGGTCGACCGAGTCGATTTCGTGCAACATTTTCATTACCGCTTCGTTCGCACCACCGTGAAGTGGCCCTTTGAGTGCCCCCATGGCCGCCGTGACACCTGAGTACATATCCGAGAGCGTCGCTACACAAACGCGAGCAGTGAATGTCGAAGCATTCAACTCGTGGTCTGCGTGTAAGATGAGCGCTTTATCAATCGTCTTTTCTGCTACATCGCTCGGCTCTTCACCGTTTAGCATATATAAGAAGTTCGCAGCGTAAGAAAGACCTGGTTTCGGTGCGACCGGCTGCTCCCCTTTACGAAGACGGGCGAATGCCGTCACGATTGTAGCGACTTGTGCTTGTAGGCGAATCGCTTTACGCATGTTGGCCTCGTCACTCATGTCTTCAGATTCCTCATCATATAAAGCGAGTTGTGAAAGTGCCGTACGAATCGTCGCCATTGCATTGGCTGATTTCGGTGCACGTCTTAACGTATCAATCACCTCTTCAGGCAATGTCGCTTCTTTTACAAGCGCATCTGAGAGCGCTGTCAATTCCTCTGCATTTGGTAAGCGGTCGTTCCACAATAAGAACACTACTTCTTCGAATGTGGCGTTGTCCGCTAAATCATCAATGGTGTATCCTCCGTAAGTCAATTGTCCGTCAATAATTGAGCTGACTTTTGAGGCTGCTGCCACAATACCTTCTAACCCTTTTGTCGTTGACATTCATAACTCCCCCTCAGTCTTGTTTAAAATGGTCGACCGTAAAAACAGTCTGTTTATAGGGAATAAGGATACGGGACGGGTTGTTCCCCTACATTCACCCAGTCTCCGTTTACCCTGTCCTTTATATAGTATAAACAATTTATTGCAAAAAAGAAATGTAAGCGGCTTCAGTTGTCAGAAAATATCAAAACCATTTTTCAATGACTTGATATCCACCTAAAATCAATGCCGCAATCCCAGCTCCAACAAGCGGTCCAACGGGGATCCCTTTCATGAATCCAACCGCTAAAATCGTACCTGCAAGGAGCGCCGTGGTGACGACCGGATCGACACGCATCAGTTGAACACCTTGCCCTGCAGCAATGGCGACAAACATCCCAGAAGCAAACGCGACGATTCCGACCGGACCTTTAATACTATTCCACAATTCTTTAAATCCGATATCGCCGGTCGCAATTGGGACGAGGACTGCAATCGTAATGATCGTCACACCCCAGCTGATTCCTTTCGATGCGAGCGTCGGGAACAATTGATCGCCGAAACCGATTGCTTTGATGATCAACAAGACGCTACTTGCGATAATGACAGATTGGTTATTTGAAATGACACCGATTAAGACGAGCATCAATAAAAAAAGATATGCACTCATACGTATTCCTTTCTTCGAACGGAAAAAGAACCGACCTTTGTAGAAGGCCGGTTCGATTGTCGTTCAATTATGCGTTGTAGATTTTACCTGTGAGTGGGTCGATTGAAATCATCTGACCGTCACGAAGCGATGTTGTCGCTGCATCAACACCTACGATGACCGGCTTGCGAAGTGATGGTCCAACGATCCCAGCATGGCTCGTCAATCCGCCGTCTTCCGTGATGATTCCAGCCGCTTTTTCGATGGCAGGCATCATTTCTTTATCTGTGAATGGTGCGACAAGGATCATGCCGTCTTTCGCTTTTGCGTTTGCTTCATCCGCATTTTTTGCGACAACGACTTCTCCAACGACACCGCGCTCACCGATTCCACGTCCGTCTGCGAGAGCGTGACCAACGATGTGGACTTTCATCATGTTCGTCGTACCAGCAGTCGCTGCAGGAATACCGGCTGAGATGACAACGAGGTCACCGTCAGTGACGAATCCAGCGTGACGTGCCGCTTCTGATGCTTGAACCAACATTTCATCCGTGTTGTTCGGCATTGTTTCAGCAACGATTGGGTACACGCCCCAAACGAGGTTCAATTGACGCGCAACGCGCTCTGATTCCGTCACCGCGATGATGTTCGCTTCAGGACGATACTTCGCTGTACGAGCAGCCGTGTAACCTGATTGTGTCGGCGTCAAGATTGCTTTGGCGTTCAAGTTGATTGCCGTGTGTGCAACCGCTTGTGAGATTGCATCCGTCACAGTGTGCTCACTGCGCTTCTGACGATCTTTCAACAAGTTTTTGTAGTCGAGCATGCGTTCTGTACGCTCTGCGATTGCAGCTTGCATTTGAACAGATTCGATTGGGTAGTCCCCTGCAGCTGTTTCACCAGAAAGCATGACTGCGTCTGTTCCATCCAAGATTGCGTTTGCTACGTCTGATGCTTCCGCACGTGTCGGACGCGGGTTACGTTGCATTGAATCAAGCATTTGTGTCGCTGTGATGACCGGCTTCCCGAGGTCGTTACACTTCTTGATGAGTTCTTTTTGAACTGGCGTCACTTCTTCCGTCGGGATTTCGATTCCGAGGTCCCCACGGGCTACCATCAAACCGTCAGAGATTGCCAAGATTTCTTCGATGTTATCGACACCTTCTTGGTTCTCGATTTTCGGGTAAATCTTGATGTGAGACGCATTGTGCTTCTCGAGAAGTTGACGAATTTCAACTACGTCAGATGCACGACGTACGAATGATGCTGCAATCACGTCAATGTCTTGTGAGATCCCGAACTCGATGTCCGCGATGTCTTTGTCCGTGAGGGCAGGAAGGTTTACCTTGACGTTTGGCAAGTTAACACCTTTCTTCGTCTTGATGATTCCTTCGTTTTCAATGACGCAACGGAGATCACGGTTATCAAGCTTTTCAACGACACGGAGTCCGATGAGACCGTCGTCGAGCATGATGTGTGAACCGACTTCCACATCATCGTAGAGTCCTTCGTACGTCACAGAGAAACGATCTTTCGTTCCGACGATTTCTTCCGTTGAGACGATTGTGACTTCTTTTCCTTTTTCAAGAAGTGCCTTACCGTCTTCGAATGTATGCGTGCGGATCTCTGGACCTTTTGTGTCGAGAAGAACAGTGACAACTTTACCCGCTGCTTTCGCCGCTTCACGGATGTCACGGATACGAGCGCCGTGCTCTTCATAGTCACCGTGTGAGAAGTTGAGACGGGCAACGTTCATCCCAGCTTCAATCATCTCAGGAAGACGCTTCTCAGAAGCCGGTCCAATGGTACATACAATTTTCGTTCTACGCATAATATAAAAACCTCCTAGGGGATATAGTGCAACTTACAAACAGAAAACGGGGGGCCTTGGACCGTATCCCGTCTCTGCAACATACAAAATCGTTTAAATCGACAATTGGTTAACGAGGTCAATCAATTGCATATCAATCGTGTGCTTGTTATTGTCGAGCGCCTCATCGATATCAAGATCCATCATCTGGTTGTTACGGATTCCGACAACGCGGCCCGCTTTCCCTTCAAGCAAGATCTCAACAGCGTATGCACCCATACGACTTGCAAGGACACGGTCAGCGGCAGTTGGGGAACCACCACGTTGGATGTGACCGAGAATCGTGACGCGTGTTTCTGAGTTCGTCTTCTCAGCAATCAATTTGCCGATTTCTTCCGCACTTCCCGCACCTTCAGCAACGATGACGATCGAGTGCTTCTTACCGCGTGCAATCCCGTGATTGATTCGTTCCACGATTGCATTCAAATCCTCTGGACGTTCTGGGACGAGAATCGACTCAGCACCACCAGCGAGACCAGAATAAAGCGCGATATCACCAGCGTCGCGACCCATGACCTCGATGACATACGTACGTTCATGTGATGACGCCGTGTCACGAATCTTATCGATCGCATCAAGCGCTGTATTGAGTGCTGTGTCGAAACCGATTGTCGCATCTGTTCCTGGGATATCGTTATCGATTGTACCCGGAAGGCCGATTGTTGGGAATCCGAGTTCAGTCAATTTTTGAGCTCCGCGATAAGAGCCGTCTCCACCGATGACCACGAGGGCATCGATATTGAATTTCTTCAACTGTTCTACTGCTTTTGCGCGACCTTCTTCTGTTCTGAATTCAGGACAGCGCGCAGAGCGAAGGAACGTACCTCCACGTTGAATGATGTCGCCGACTGATCCAAGATTTAATTCGACTAAATCACCTTCGATTAATCCTTGATAGCCGTTATACACGCCGTACACTTCAAGACCTTCAAAAATTGCTTTTCGGGTCACGGCACGGACAGCAGCGTTCATTCCAGGAGCGTCTCCTCCGCTTGTTAATACCGCAATACGTTTTAAATTCACGTCGCTCACCTCTTATGTGTTTTAACGAAATCTGAAAATAAAATACCACGTCTGACCTTTGTTTTACAACACAAGTATGTGAAAAAAATGCATAGGGTATCTCACAAAGCAGTCACTTGATGAATGAATAAAGCTTTATTCAAAGCCATTGTTACCGTTTTCACTCATTAATTGTGCCAATTTGATGATATTTGGTCGCACGTCCTTGAATCAGCTCAGAAGTCGATTGCGCAAGCAACTCGTTCATGTGCTGTAATAAGACAGGTTTCAAGAGTGACGACTGTAGTGACACATCAACGTGTGCCCCCCCATACACTTCTCCTACCACTTCATCGACAATCCCTAGGTTGAATAAATCTTGTGCTGTAATCTTCATCGTCTCTGCCGCACGCTCTGCTTGTTTCGCGTCTTTCCACAATAGTGCCGCTGCACCTTCCGGCGAGATGACTGAATACGTACTATTCTCAAGCATCAATAGACGGTCGCATACACCAATCCCAAGCGCACCACCTGAACCACCTTCTCCAATGACAACGGAGACGATTGGCACTTTCAGCGTCGCCATCTCAAACAAGTTACGGGCAATCGCTTCACTTTGACCTCTCTCTTCTGCGGCTTTCCCCGGATAAGCCCCTTTCGTGTCAATGAATGTCAAAATAGGACGGTTGAACTTCTCGGCTTGTTTCATGAAACGCAATGCTTTTCGATAGCCCTCCGGGTGCGGCATACCAAAGTTTCGTTTCATGTTCTCTTTCGTGTTTCGCCCACGCTGATGTCCGATAATCGTCACCGGCACTCCTTCAAATGTCGCAAGTCCAGATACAATTGCCGCATCGTCATACCCATGTCGGTCCCCATGGAGTTCCATGAAGTCAGGGAATAAATGCTGGATATAATCGAGCGTTGTCGGTCGCTTCGGGTTTCGCGCCAACTGGACGCGATCCCACGGTTTCATATTCCCATAAATATCTTTTTCTAATCGGTCGAGCTTTAACTCAAGATGACGAATCTCTCGGGATAAATCAATCCCTTTCGTCTCAGCCGTCTCCCGTAATTTATTCAGCTGTTCAGTGACTTCTTTGATTGGGTCAAACATGACGGACACCCCCATCGTGTAATTCAATCATCCTCTTCAAGAACGAACGCATCTGTTCACGATGAATGACCGCATCCAGCTGCCCTGACTCAAGTAAAAACTCAGCAGTTTGAAAGTTCTCTGGAAGTTTTTCCCGAATCGTCTGTTCGATGATTCGTCGTCCTGCAAACCCGATGAGCGCTCCCGGCTCTGCGACGTTCAAGTCGCCGAGCATCGCAAAACTCGCTGACACACCACCTGTCGTCGGATGAGTCAAATACGCGATGTAAAGCAGTCCTGCTTCGTCATGTTCTTTTAGAGCGATGGACGTATTGGCCATCTGCATCAAACTGACCATTCCTTCTTGCATCCGAGCCCCACCTGATGCTGTGAACAAGACGACTGGAAGCCCGAGTGATGTGGCGTTTCGGACAGCCGAAGCAATCGCTTCTCCGACGTATGCACCCATCGACCCCATACGGAATCTCGCATCCATCACACATACAATGAGTGGTAGTCCGTCGATTGTCGCCTTTCCACATACGACGGCCTCTTCAATCCCGGTCCGCTCACGATCTTTCGTCAACTTCTCCTCGTAGTCAGGGAAGTCGAGTGGATTCGCCTTGACAGACGGTCCCGCAAAGCGTTCGAAAGACCCTTCGTCGACAAGCATATCAATCCGTTCTTGCGCCTGAAGCGGAAAATGATAGCCGCAATCACATACTTTGTGGTTCTCATTCAACTGTTTTGTATAATGCATATATTTACAAGATGGACATTTCGTCATCAATCCCTGTGGTGCGTCAATCTTTGGTTCTCGTTGACGCAATGGCATATATCGTTTCGGTTTCTTGAAAAAAGCAGTCATCGCTTCCCCCTCGTTCATTCCGGCATCCCCATTCCACGCCACGTCTCGACAAATCGTTTCCGTTCCTTGAGCGTATATAAATCCCCAACGTCTAATCCGTCAAAAAAGCGATTGACCTCACTCCAAATTCGAATGAACAGTTCATTCTTCAACTGAAAGATGAGTTGCTGGCGAAACGTTCGATCATCATCGATCACCGTTTCTAATAGAGCCAGTCGTTCCTTAGTCGGTTCAATTTCTGAAAACGCCATGCGCTCCAATAGTCGAAGCATCTCAATAATATCGGTCGCTTTCGTCTGTTTGGTCACAATGAACTCCGACAATATCTCAATGTACCGATGTCGGTCTTGTTCACACAAAAAGGTACCACCACCATGTCTCGTCTCCACGATGCCTAAAAAGCTCAACGCTCGTAACGCTTCGCGAACCGAAGCGCGACTAATGGACAGCGTTTCGGCGAGCTCTCGTTCGGATGGAAGCCGATCACCTGGAACTAAAGACGATTGGACAATTAATTTTCTAATCTTTGAAATGTTTCCGTGAAATGAGGATGCGTGTTTTTCATGCATCTGACCGTTCAACTCCCTTTTTTGGATCACCTATCAAACTTAAGTGGTCAGACCAATTAGTGCGATTATATCACTTTTTAGGACTTGGTACTAGTTTCTGGGCCAACCATTTTTGTATCGATTCGTTTCAGTACGACATTTTCTTCCCCGAACCGTCTTTTCGCTTCCGCCACATACTCTTCATTCGGATTGATTGAAAAAGCTGAAGCCAGTTGTTTCACTTCCTTCGAATCCGTGAATCGGCATACAACTGGGACATCCCCTTGTGCTCGTTGAATCCAATCTTCCAATTCAGGGAAGCGGTCGAGTGTGAGCCGGATGAATAAGGCTTGCCCGTGTAACGGTCGAATCCGTTCGACAATCAATTGCTTGCGACCATCCCGTTCATTCGAATGGACCTCGAGTAACAAGATGTTACCGGCATAGAGGGACCGTCCAAACTGCGCGAATGTGCGAGGAAACACGACGACCTCGTCTTGCGTCATGCCATCGTCCACCATGAGAACACCCATCCGTTCTTGTTTTTTTGTCATGAACGTACGTACGTCATCTACATATACGACGAGATAACCGTTTGTTCCATTCATGACTTCTTCAATTGTAGACGGTTCGATCCCGATATCCGGAAGTGCCATCAATGGAGAGTGGACCACCCATGTCCCGAGCGCCTCCCTCTCTTCTTCAGACCAATTCGGTTCTTTCACTTTTTTCTGTTTAAGTCCGAGTGAAGACAGCTCATCGGGTAAAAAATGTGTTCCCGCTTCTTCTCGCAAACGTTCGACTGCTTCAAAGGCATGTGTCCGGTCACCGTGATACATCCGGTCGAGCGCGCCCGCACCAAGTAATCGACGTAATTTCAGTTGGTCTTTATTTTTCCACTCCATGGCTTCTTGAAGCGTTCTGACATCTTTCAACTGCCCGTTCAGTTCAATCAGTCGGTCCACATCACGTTTGGTCAAACCCTGAACCGCCTTCAACCCGAGCCGGACGCCCGGTCCCTCAAGTGTCGCGTCAGCGTGACCATGTAAGACGTCCGGTGGATACACCGGAATTTGATCTTTCCGTAACAGTCTGACAAGTTCCGTTGTTTTTTCTGATGTCACCACATGAAAGACACGAGGGAAATGTGCTTTGACGTAAGCCAATCGGTAACTGATCAAACTGTAGGCGACAGCGTGAGAGCGGTTAAATCCGTACCCGGCAAACTTTTCAATCCATGAAAAGATTTGCGCCAAGACGTCCTGGTCTCCCGCTTTTGCTTGTTGCAAAAATCGTTCTCGTTCCCGAGCAATCGTTCCGGTATCCTTTTTGGCAATAGCACGTCTGACCAAATCCGCTTCCGCATAGGAATAGCCTCCGAGTTTACGGAGAAGTTTCATCACCTGTTCTTGATAGACGAGTACACCGTATGTCGGTCTCATGACGTCTTCTACGTCTGGGTGGACTGGTTGGTAAGGCATACCGTGTTTTCGCTTCGCATACGTTTCGATGAATTGCATCGGTCCCGGTCGATAGAGTGACATCGTGACAACGATATCTTCAAACTCAGTCGGTTTCACTTGTCGAAGCGCTTGCTTCATCCCGGTCGATTCAAATTGGAAGATTCCGTCCGTCTCACCTCTCGCAAGCAATCGATACGTCCGAGCATCGTTTAACGGAATTGTTTTCAGAGAGAACAGCGCATCACTTTCTCGAATCAAATCCTCCATCTTTCGCAAGCGACTCAAGTTTCGTAATCCGAGCAAGTCAATTTTCAGAAGCCCGACCTCTTCCAAATCCTTCATATTATATTGGGTCACGTGTTCTTCAAGTTCGGGTTGGAGCGGAGTCACTTCTTCAATCGGTTGACGACTGAGCACCACTCCTGCCGCGTGAACGGAGGATTGACGCGGCAAACCTTCTAGCTGTTTGGCAATCCGTAATAACTGCTGACGCTTTTGGCTACCGGCAAACCACTTCATCTGCTTCTGGCTCGACATCAGTTCATCAAGTCCTCCGGCTTTCACTTGCTTGCTCGCAGCCTGCCCTTCCTCAAGGGTCATCCCGAGCGCTCTCGCAACGTCTCGAATTGCCGCTTTCGCACCGAACGTGGCAAGTGTCCCGATCTGTGCGGCATGCGTATGACCGTATCTTGATAGTACGTAAGAAACCACTTCCTCACGACGTTCATCTTCAAAATCGAGATCTATGTCTGGCATCGACACACGCTCTGGATTTAAGAATCGTTCGAACAACAACCCGTAATGAACCGGATCGACTTCCGTGATATGGAGGGCAAAACTGACGAGTGAACCTGCTGCCGATCCACGCCCCGGACCTACTTCAATCCCAGATTCTCGAGCAAACCGAACGATGTCTTCCACGATCAAGAAATAGGAAGAAAATCCGGTATTGGCGATGACTTCAAGCTCAAACTTTGCCCGCTCGATGTAAGGTTCTTTCACGAGTTCCATCGCCTTCAACCGCTCACCGACAAGTCGTTTCAGCTTTTGATCGGCATCCGGAATTTCTGGAATCGCCCCTTCCGCACGTGGTAGATGATCCAGTCGAATCAATGCCTCGAATCGATCCAGTTCCGATAATTCTTCTGTTGTGAACCAGTCATTCATTTCACTCGGTAGTCGAACGTGCAATCCTTTTTGTCGCACGTCTTCATTCGACATCACGTCCCCTTCGCGAATGGCAGAAATGGCTCGGAATCCTTCCACATCTTCCGGTCTCATGTATCTCGTTTCAGGGGCCGGAATCAATTGGACAGCAAGCTCTTCGCGCATGAGACGAAGTTGTTTCAACACTTGTACCTGTTCCGTAGTCTGAGGTGCCGGGAGTCCGAGCCACAGCTTCTCTTCATCGACAAACGACAAGAGTTGATGATAAAGGCGACGCCGGTGAACCGGATCACTCGCTTTCCAATTTTCAGGTAGTACGATCAGCGGCATCGTTGTCCGTCCTTCAATTCCTCCCGCCTGGATGATACGATATTGTTCCTTAAGCTCCGTTTCGTTAGATGAATACACAATCACGGATACGTCTAACCCATCCAATCGGAGGACCGTTCTCAGTCCGATGAGCGGTTTCACCTCATATCGTTGGCAATATGACAAAAATGTCGGAACCCCATAGAACGCATCGTCTGCGATCGCCACGGAACGACTTCCCCGTTCGGTCATCTGCAAGACATATTGCTCTAACCGGATTGTACTTTGTAGTAAACTATAAGCAGTTCTGACATTCAGATGAATCATCGTTGGCCTCCTTTCTATATTAATGGAATTGTCAAACTCAATTCATCACTTCTCTGATACAATAATTATAGACAAAACTCACGACAAAAGGGGGTAAAAGCGTATGATTATCAATCGGGGACAGATTGCACGCGATAAGTTAGAAAAATTACAGCATGGTCAAACAGTGTTTGCCGACAGCCCAGAAATCATCGACCGGCTCCGTAAGTACATTACTGAGTATCAGCTCGACGTCGTCGAGGACGTGACCGAACGAGGTACATGGTTCATCCCAAAGGAAAATGGAGACAAATGAAGAGAGCTGACCTCGGTCAGCTCTCTTCATTTTCTTCAAACGTGAATTCCCCCGCCACTTCATTCAAAGCCGCAATCACGTCATCCATCTCATCCCATGTGTCAATCGTGGCACCAGCCGCCATCGGATGACCTCCCCCACGGTATCGCTTGGCCACTTCATTGATGACAGGACCTTTCGACCGGATGCGCACACGAATCTCTTCTTTGTTTTCCACGAACATGACCCAACATTTCAATCCTTCGAGGCCAGAGAAGCTATTGACGAGTTGCGATGCCGCTTCCGGGGATGCATGGAACGTCCGGAGCACGTCCTTGTCAATCTTCACATAGCCGACGCCTTCTTCTGTGACATTGACGTGCTGTAACACGTACCCTTGTAACTGAAGAGTCGCTAAGTTGGTCTTATACATGTGTCGGTACAATTTATTCGTATCGATGTCTTTCGCGATCAGCGCCGAAGCAATCTCAAACGTTCGGGCCGTAGCATTTCGAAACTGGAATCGTCCTGTGTCGCCTACGATGCCGGCATAGAGTAAAAATGCCGCCTCTTGGTCGATTGGATATCTCCAAATGTCCGCGAGTTCCACAATCATCTCAGACGTCGAACTGACCGAGGTATCGACAATCTGTGTCATCGCATATGGATCTTCATCGGGATGATGATCGATTTTAATGATTGTCTTCCCTTTTAGCGCAAATGGTCCATCGATTCGCTCTTGATTCGCCGTATCTAATATAAGGACGAGCGCGTCTTGATACATTTCTTCTTCGACATGTTCCATCTTTCCTAAAAACTCGAGGTCTGGAACCATGCCACCGACCACATAGATTTGCTTCTCCGGATGAACCGATTTTAGAATGCGCTGTAAACCAAGCTGGCTCCCCAACGCATCAGGGTCTGGTCGTACGTGGCGGTGAATGAAAATGGTGTCAGCCGCCTCAATTTCTGATTTGATTGTATCCGCTTCCTGCCATTGCGTCATGATGATTCCTCACTTTCCTACACACTATTATGGTATGATGATAACAGATTACGAGATAGAAAGGGGTTCCTTCACTTGCAACTTGTCATGATTGGACTCATTTTGTTCGCGCTCGGTGCGTACCTTGTCTTCAAGCGCCGCGCTTTTTTGACAAAGACGCCAAACCGAAAAGCGTTGTTCAACACGCAAGCGTTGATCTGGTTAAGTTTATTCCTCGCATTGTTCGCTGCGAACCAAATGGTCGGGGGATTCGGTCTGAATTCATCTGTCGGTTGGATTGTCAGCATCGTCATGTTAGTCGTCGGTTTAGGGAATGCTGTTGTCGGATTTATCCGTTACCGCAAAATTTACCCTCTCGCCGCAGAAGAACCGACGAATACGCCATCATGAAAAAGAGCACCTGCTACGCGCTGTAGCAGGTGCTCTTTTTATTACCGATCGATGAGTTGTGCCGTGACGAGCGCTTTGGCGACAAGTTGTGTCCCTTGCGTCATCTCCACATCCACTTTCCCGAACTTCCGACCGAGGTCGAAGACATGGGCCGACACTCGAATCTGACTTTCAATTTGAATCGGCTTCATGAAATAGACGGTGATATTCTCAACCACGAGATCGCCTTTCTTCATATGACGCAAACTTCGCGTCGCCCCCTCGACCAACAAGGTCGTCAACACGCCAGATGAGGCGGTCCCCATATGACTCGTCATCTGTGGGGCCACTTCAACCGTGAAGGCCGTCCCGTTCGATGCAGGATCTTCTTTCAGCTGGTTCGTGATCATGTTATCGAACGTCTCACCGACTTGCGGTTGTCGATTCGCCAGTTGCAACGCCTTCAGCACATCTTGGCGGCTAATAATCCCAAGCAGACGTCCGTAGTTATCAACGACAGGTAACATCTCGATCCCTTCCCACACCATCTGGTGCGCGGCATTGGTGACACTCGTTTGTACGCCTACTGTAATCGGACTTTTCGTCATGACCTTCTCAATATCATAGTCGTGTGATTTATCAATGACATCCTTTGCCGTGATCACGCCGACCACTTTCATCTGTTCATCGATGACGGGATACCGATTATGTTTCGTCCGTTCATTCAGCTCGTGCCAACGTTTCACTGTGTCATCTGACTTCAGATAGAACGTATCGTGGAGCGGGATGACGATATCTGAGACGAGTAAAATCTCTTTTTTGATTAGACGGTCATAGATGGCTCGGTTGATCATCGTCGCGACGGTAAAACTGTCATAGGATGTAGAAATGACAGGCATATCATACTTATCTGCCATTCGTTTCACTTCATCCGTTGTGTCGAATCCCCCTGTGATCAACACAGCCCCACCTGATTGTAAGACGAGTTCATGCGCTTTCTCGCGGTTTCCGATGATGACGAGTGAGTCGACATCGATATATCGCATCATCGCCTCGAGCTTCATGGCACCGATTACAAATTTCGATAGCGTCTTGTGGAGACCGTTACGTCCGCCCAACACCTGACCATCGACGATATTGACGACTTCGGCGAATGTCAGCTTTTCAATATTTTCTTTATGTTTTCGCTTGATCCGAATCGTCCCCACCCGTTCAATGGTTGATACGAAACCTAGGTTCTCAGCTTCTTTGATGGCCCGATAAGCCGTACCTTCTGATACAGCCAACTCTTTGGCGATTTGGCGGACCGAAATTTTTGACCCTACATCGAGTGACTCGATATGTGCTATGATCTGTTCATGTTTTGTGGTCATACGCGGAGTCCCTTCTCTCAATACATTTTCTACTCTATTCAGTATACTGTATCAGTCGAACTAGTTCAAACTGTACCAATCAAATTGCAACATTTCCTTTCTGTTTTCGAAACAGCTATAATAGACGAGTAGTCAACGTAAGAGGTAGAAGGGAAGGGATTCAACTTGAATCAACGCACCAATCAAATTGCACAATCTCTAGCGACAAAAGGGTTAGATGCAGCATTCATCACGTCGAAAGCATCCGCGTTTTATTTCTCGGGAGTATACGCGGAAGCGCACGAGCGATTGATCGCCATTTTAGTTTTGAAGAACGGCACAACTGCCATCATCTGCCCAGCACTTGAAAAAGGGATTGTCGAAGCGAGTGACTGGTCAGGTGAAATCGTGACGTATATGGACCATGAAAACCCATGGGACAAAATCGTCAAGTTATTCCTCGATAACCAAATCGTTCCTGAACGAATCGGAATCGAAGGGGAGCATTTGACATTCAACCGAGTCGAGCAGCTTCGCGCCGGTTTTGCCGGTCTGTCAATTATCGATTTGACAGACGAGCTCCAAACGTTACGTATGATCAAATCACCGGATGAAGTCCGGATCATGAAGCGGGCCGCCGAGTTGGCAGATATGGCCATCGAAGCCGGGATCCGCTCCCTCCGTGAAGGCGTGACAGAACTCGAGGTCATCGCGGATATTGAATACGCCATGAAACAGCAAGGCGTCCGTGAAATGTCGTTCGACACGCTCGTCTTGTTCGGTGAGAATAGTGCCGACCCTCACGGTGTCCCAGGCAACAACCGCTTGAAAAAAGGAGATTTTGCCTTGTTCGACCTCGGTGTCGTCTGGCAGGGATACTGTTCAGACATCACACGGACGGTTGTCTTCGGTGAGGCGAGTCGCAAACAACGTGAGATTTACGAAACGGTTCTTCAGGCTGAGGAAGCCGCAATCGAGATAGCGAACGTCGGTACGACACTCGGCGCAATCGATATCGCGGCACGACAAGTCATCACGTCTGCAGGATATGGTGAATACTTCACTCATCGAATCGGTCACGGAATTGGAATCGAAGTACACGAACACCCCTCGATGGCAGCGAACAATGACATGACCGCCCAAGTCGGGATGACGTTCACAGTCGAACCGGGTATCTATCTACCGGGAGTCGGCGGAGTCCGTATTGAAGACGATCTCGTCATGACAGAAAGTGGTCCCATCACATTGACGAGTTATCCGAAAACACTTCAAGAGATTGAATGACAAAAAGTGCGATCCATTCTCTGAAGTGACCCCTAAAAGTTAGACACGGTTATTTCATCTAGGCTACGTGAACGAACTGGGTCCGGTATTGCACCGGACTCAGTTTTAATTTTGCCTTGATTCGTCGTGTGTTGTAATAGTCTATGTAGTTACCGAGCTCGATTTTAAAGTGGTCGATACTCTTAAAACGTTTAAGATAAAGGAATTCGGATTTCATGATTCCGAAGAAATTCTCCATCACTGCGTNCATTCATACTATCTTTCCCTTCCCGATAGGCCATGACGGCGCTTAACTTTTGATCAGTTGTAAATTTAGTCATTAAAAAACTGCACCTCCAATTGTTAGATGTGTCTAACAATTGGGGTGCAGTTCATCTCAAGGATCGCACTTTTTTACATATCTTAATAAAACAAGCGCAGCATGACATCCCGTTGCGGTACGTCATAACGTTCCATCTTCTCTAAAAAGGCACGTTTGTCATATGGGACCGCCCTCAGTTCAAGAGCAATCCCGGTTTCTCCTTCAGATAATATGGCAAAGCGAGCCAGGTCATCTTTCGCCACTCCGAGCGCACCAGGATTGACGTAGCGCTTGGTGTCATCTTCAAACAGATGGACAGGATGGTGATGTCCGAATAACACGATTTCTCCTGTATATGCTCCATACAGTCGCTGCATATTTTCCAGTGTCGGTTCGAGAATCTCGTGAAACGGTTCTTCGACAATCGTGGCGTGGCGTCGTTCGGTCGGGATATGATAATGAATGCCGAACAGCGTTTCGCCAACCATTTTGACGGACATTGTTCGTGGAAGGGATTCGAGGACATCCGCATATCGAGTCTCTAGATGACGCGCAACCCACTCATGGTGGGGGCGCGTATGAGCATAACTTTCTGGATGACCGTGTCCAGCCAAAAGGGAAAGGACCGCTTCATCATGATTCCCAGAAATCATATGCGTTCCCCGGTCTAACAAACGCTCCATGACCGCATTAGAGTCCGGTCCCATTGCAATCATGTCACCGAGCGACCAGATGACGTCGACCCGCTCCGCATCCATGACTTGAAGTGCAGCCTCCAACGCCTCGAGATTTCCATGAACGTCCGTGACCACTCCAATCTTCATCGCGTTCCCCTCACTTTCGGTATTGATGGACGACGTTGACGCCGCCTGTCACATCGATGATGGCACCTGTGATCATGTCCGAGTCTTCTTGTAATAAGAACGAAATCAAACGCGCGATATCTTCTCCTGTCCCGTGTCGACCGACCGGAGTTCCTTCATCCACTTCCGCTTCATCAATGCGCATCTCCTTTTGAGAGCCGACGATATTGCCCGGATTGACCATGTTCGCCGTAATCCCGAACGGGGCCTCTTCTAGCGCGACCGATTTTGTCAAACTGACGAGTCCCGTCTTTGCAGCGGCAAACGCAGAACGATGGATCCAGCCAGGGGCCGTCCCACTTTCCGGAAACCCATACGAGATGATGCGTCCAAATCGATTTGAGCGCATGGAAGGAATCGCACGACGCATCAACCAAAATGAGGCGGACAGGTTGCCCGTGAGTACTTCGTCCCACTCTTCGTCTGTCAATTCGACGAGCGGTTTCCGCTCAAAGATATATGGACCTGCATTTAAAATCAAGGCGTTCGGTTCACCAAAACGTTCGACCGCTTCCTCATAGGCTGAGAGCAGTTGTTCGCGGTCCGTCAATCCGGCCTCGATCATATGTATCCGTTCATGTTCCCAGTCAATCGGATTCCGTTGCAAAATGCTGACGTGCCACCCATCTTGTAACAGACGCTCCGTCACTACGCGTCCGATCCCTTTGGCACCAGATGTAATCATTACATGTTTCATCGCCCTACCTCCTCCGCCTTATTTTACCCGTTCTTTCACACGAATTCCAAACTTGGACATGTCGTGAACATCGTCATGAAAAAATTCACGCATTTTCATGGCGAAAAAGCGTGAAAACTGAAAGAAGTGGTATACTATATATGTAAGCCGAACGTATATTTCGAGCGAAAGGTTGGGATTTACATGGCAATTGTATACAAACACATTTTATCTGCCGTTGACGGCTCTAAAGAGGCAGAACGTGCATTTGAAACAGCAATCGATGTCGCGATTCGTAACGAAGGAAAACTGTACGTTGGTCATGTGATTGATACGCGTACGTTTGCGACTGTAGAAGCTTACGACCGCACAATCACAGAGCGTGCCGAGACATATGCGAAAGAGTTGCTTGAAGACTATGTCAATCGCGCGAAAGAGCGTGGCGTAAAAGAAGTCGAAACGGTGATTGAATACGGTTCCCCGAAAGTGACGATTGCGAAAAAGATTGCACCTAACCATGATATTGATCTTATTATTTGTGGTGCGACAGGTTTAAACGCCGTTGAACGGTTCTTTATCGGAAGCGTTTCTGAAAGCATCGTCCGTTATGCGAAATGTGACGTCCTTATCGTTCGTCAATAATCACCCATCCATCAAAAAGGGTCTTGCGCAATCGCAAGACCCTTTTCCTATGCATTATAACACCTTGACTGTAACCGTTTTACGACCAAATTGAATCGCTGCATTTTGCGAATACATTAAGATGTCAATTTTATTTCCTTTGATGGCGCCACCAGTGTCAGCTGCCGTGTAGGTACCCATCGACTTGCCCCCTACGAATACTTGTACTTTCGTTCCGAGTGGAATGACGCGCGGGTCTACCGCGACTACATTTCGCTTTTGGGTACGAACGTTCCATCCAAGTGCTGTCTTACCTGAACATCCCTTGCAGTACGGTGTATATGCCGACGCTTTCATCGTATACGTCTTCACGCTTGCTGGTTTGATTGGTTTAGGAGCACTTACAGTACGTAAGTTCTTTGTAGGAACCCATCCGGCCTTCCCTTTATAGTTCACGCGAATCCAAGCACCTCGAGAACCTGTACGTTGAAGACGATCACTCGCCGTCATCTTCCCAATCACTCGTGCATTTGATTTCCCTTCTGCATAGACCATCTTCGAACCTGACTTTGTTGCAACATATACTTTTTTCGTAGCTGCTTCTACTGGTGAAGTTGGTAGAGCAAATGCAAATACGGCGATGGCGAGAAGTAAGAGCGTCATGATTTTTTTCAACATACGTTTATTCGTCCTCTCTTCGTCAATTTGGTTTCATTTCATATCATCATCTATCGAACGAGTGACTTGTCACTCCAATTGAATATTTCGTCCAGATAACTATATGACGAAACATCAGTCAGTGCCGTTACACTTCCTGTTCATTTGAGTGACACGAACATTACAAATCGATGTCAAAATTAACGGTTTATCATGTTAGATTGGACATTTAAATCGAATACGAGATATTTTTATAAATTTACATCCAATATATGGTTTATTCATGTCATAAACATTGCAAAACGATGCAAATATAGCGCCTAATGTTACAAAGGAGAAAACATTTGTCCTACTTCCGATTCTTCACATTAGTAAAAAAGACTCATAAAAAAACCCACGTTACAGGAAGTAACGTGGGTTCGTTTCATATTATGCGTGTGCTTCGACAAGGTTTGCAATGCGTACCGTGTCGCGCGCGATGACCAATTCTTCGTTCGTCGGGATGATGATGACTTTAACTGGTGAGTGCGGATAGTTGATGAACAACTCTTTTCCGCGAGCACCGTTGTTAAGTGAAGGATCCCAGTAGACACCCATGAATTCAAGACCGCGAAGGATGCGTTCACGGATGACGTCCGAGTTCTCACCGACACCTGCTGTGAAGATGATGGCGTCGACACCATTCATTTCAGCCGCATATTGACCGATGTAACCGTGAATACGGTTCGAGAAGATTTTCAATGAAACTTCTGCACGATGGTTGCCTTCTGCAGCCGCTTGCTCGATGTCACGCAAGTCACTTGAGATACCAGAAAGACCGTACACGCCAGACTCTTTGTTCATGACGTTCAATACATCTTCAGCAGACTTCCCTGTTTTTTGCATCAAGAACGGGATGAGGGCAGGGTCCAAAGAACCTGAGCGCGTTCCCATCGTGATTCCTTCGAGTGGTGTGAAGCCCATCGTTGTATCGATTGAGCGACCACCTGCTACTGCAGCGATCGATGCACCGCTACCGAGGTGACATGAAATCAAACGCAAGTCTTCTAGCGGACGACCGAGAAGTTCTGCCGCACGCTGTGTGACATACTTGTGGCTCGTTCCGTGGAAGCCGTATTTACGTACACCATGTTCTGTATAGTATTCATAAGGAAGACTGTACAAGAAATTCTCTTCAGGCATTGACTGGTGGAACGCTGTATCGAATACCGCTACTTGTGGGACATTCGGCAAAATTGCCTGGAATGCACGAATACCTGTCAAGTTTGGTGGGATGTGAAGTGGTCCGAGCTCTGTGAACGATTCGATGTTCTTCATGACTTCATCGTCAATGACGACCGAATCCGCATACAACTCTTTTCCGTGTAACACACGGTGACCTACACCAGAAATCTCATCGAATGATTGGATGATATCCAATTCGATCAACTTCTCCAACGTCAATTCAACCGCTTCTTTGTGCGTGTGAAGTGGTGTGACCACGTTGAACTTCTGTCCTTCACCGTACTTGATTGTAAAAATCGCATCTTCTTTCCCTACACGCTCTACAAGTCCGACTGCGAGCAACTCTTCCGTTGGCATCTCGAGTAACTGGAACTTGAGCGATGAACTACCCGCATTGACTGCCATAATTTTCGTCATGTCATACACCTCTTACCTTTCGTTTTAAACGCATATCTTTATCTGTTCAATTTAAAACTGATAACTGTATCATAATGAAGATACTTGATTTTGCATACCTTTTTCAAGTATTTTGTCCATTATTTTTGAGTTGTTTTGAACCAATCATCAATCTGTTTCACAACATTGGCTACCGCTCTGACATCAGTGAATGACGGAAGTTCCACAAATAGCGCTTGTTTTGGCCGTGTGACGCCTTCTCCTACTTTTTGAAGGAGCAATAAGCTTTTCGCGTAACGTTCGTCTTTAAACATCGTCGTCGGAAGTTGAATGACCCCTTTCACAACAGCCTCACGGTCCATCCATTGTTTTAATTTCCCTTCGTCATCCTGTTCAAACAAATTGTTCGGGATGACAAATAATCCATGCCCACCTGGTTTCGTATGGCGAATCGCCTGTTCCATCAAGAGGAAATGCGAATAGGCATGTCCTTGTTCTCGTTTCATGTCGTATCCGGCTGCCACTTCATCATTTGGATAATATCCGATTGGCAAGTCAGCAACGGAAAGGTCGCTCGGTTCAACAAACAGAGGAGCAAGGGCGTCTTGATGGAAGTAGGATACTGGTTCTCCTAACAAGTTACTAATGGAATAGGAAAGACGAAGCAACAGTTCATCCACTTCGACCGCTTGCGCTGTCGCATCTTTTAACTGAGAGAGAACGGCGTGCGTCAACGTACCTGTCCCACTACCTAAATCTAGAATCGTCGCGTTTTCCTTAAGTAGCTTCGAAGCTAGATAACCCATAAATAGGCTGACCGCATCCGGTGTCGGTTGATTGTTCGGGGGGAGTTGTGTCGTTTCTTCCAAGACGAGTAAACTCACTGCTTTACGGACATCGTCCATCTTCTCTTTTTCAATGTCAACATGGTCAAATACTTGGACGAGTGCCTCGATCGGTAATACATCCAGGTCGTTGACCAGTTTCTTCGCTTCCTTCTTCCAATCACGATAGAGTTGTTCAAAACGTTCCATTTTCGTTCATCCTTTCCATACAAAACCGGCCCCCATGAGAGGACCGGTCGGTTCACGTACTAGTGTAAGCTATTTTAATCAATTTCGCCAAACGAATCAATTCACTTGTTCGAACGCCTCAAGTGCCGCCGCGAAATCAACTTCATCTGTCATTTCATCCATATATTGTACATATTGGACGACGCCATTCGAATCGACGACGAATACAGAACGCGCAAGGAGACGCATTTCTTCAATTAAAACACCATATGCTTTGGCGAACGAAAGATCGCGGTGGTCCGAGAGGGTGACTACGTTATCTAAACCAGATGCAGAACACCAACGGCGCTGTGCGAACGGCAAATCGTTCGATACAGTCAAGACTGTACCACCGAGTGATGAGGCCTTTTCGTTGAACTCACGCGTTTGTGCATCACATACGCCTGTATCGATTGAAGGAATGACACTGATTAGTTTTTTCCCCGGATAGGTTGCTAACGTCACTTCTTCTAAAGCAGTCGTCAAGACGCGGAAATCAGGAGCTTGATCTCCTACCTTCACTGGATTTCCTTGTAATGTTACGTTGTTCCCTTTAAATGTTGGCATGTACTCATCCCCTTTGTTGTAGTTACTCGTTCATCATATCGATGAACTTGAGCCTTTGACAAACTTCCTGCTTTTGGCTCTGTTTCAGTTTTCCCTATATCGGTAGGAAGAAACACGTTATAATAAAGAGGACACCATTGACAAAGGGGATGACTCAGATGAGAAACAACGTCTATTTGTACCATCGTAACGTCAACGAATTCACAAAAGAAGTGAAGAAACTGAGAGAAATCGGGGAAAAACACGGGTTCAACATCGTAAATCAACCGGAGGACGCGAACATCATCGCTGCAGTCGGCGGGGACGGGGCATTTTTACAGGCGGTTCGCTACACAGGCTTTCGTCAAGACGCCATCTACGTTGGCTTCGGTCGTGGATTGAACGAGTTTTATTGTGATTTCGACATACATAAACTCGATGAAGTCGACCGCCTCTTCTCGGACAACTCGGTGCGAATCGAAGAAGGTCTCGAAGTCCGGAAGTATCCACTTCTTTCAGCATCGATCAACGAATCGACACCGCTCCTCTGTTTAAATGAGGCTTCGATTAAATCAAGTATTATCAAATCACTCGCCATCGAGGTCTATATCGACGATCTACATTTCGAAACATTCCGTGGGGACGGAATGGTTGTATCGACGCCGACGGGATCGACTGCCTATAACAAATCTCTCAGCGGTGCGGTCGTCGACCCACTCATCCCATGTATGCAAGTGAGTGAGATCGCTTCGGTCAACAACAATCGCTATCGCACACTCGGCTCATCCTTTATCGTTCATGATTCGCGTAAGTTGTCACTCCGCATCGTCGAAGACGGCAACGACTACCCGATTATTGGGATGGATAACGAGGCGCTCAGCTTGAAGTACACAGACCGAATCGATATCGAACTCTCGGACCAGGTCATCAAGACTGTCAAGCTTCGGACCAACTCGTTCTGGCATAAAGTGCAACGTTCATTCTTCTGATGTAAAAAAGAGTTGCTTCATCCCTTTCGGATGAAGCAACTCTTTTTTACAGCGTGGCTTTTTCTGCTTCGTACACTGGTTGCCCTTCGACGACAGTCATGACAAGACGGTTGTGCAGGATGTCTTCCCCACTCAATTTAAAGAAATCTTCATCCCATACTGTGAAGTTGGCATTGTAGCTTTGAACCAATAGCCCGTTTCTTCCGTGCGTCCCTGTAGCAACATGAGGCGAATATGTGAAGCTGCGAAGAGCTTCATACATCGAAAGACGTTCACTCGGATTTAGCGTGCTCGACCCGTGAAACGATTGTCGCATCACCGCTCCAAACAATCCCTTTCGAACGTCAACAGATGAAATCGGCGCGTCACTTCCTCCTAACACCAATGCTCCCGTATCGAGTAAAGACTTGAATCGATAGACATCATGCACACGCTCATTGCCCAACCGCTCGAACAGCATGTCCATGTCATCCGATAAAAATACCGGCTGTGCATCAATCAAAACAGGCAATGATTTGATTCGGTTGATCAATGAGTCATTCAATAAAGAGGCATGGATAATTCGATCTCGTGTCCCTTTTCTGGCAGGGTACTTTTCAAGCAGGCCGACAAATTGCTCAACCGCCGCATCACCGATCACATGCGCTGCCACATTCATCCCGTATGTTCGTGCTTTTTTCACAAGTGCCTCGAGATGATCTGGTCGATGCACTTCAATTCCTCGTTGACTCCGATCATCCGCATACGGTGCAGATAACAGAGCGGTGCGTCCACCGAACGAACCGTCGACAAAGAGTTTCATCGCACCGAAGTCAAACCGTTTCCGACGCGTCATCGCATCTTGCTGGATGACACGATCCACCACCTGTTCGTGGACGAGAAGGTGTGCTTGAAACGGAAGTTCATCCAGTACATCTTCGTACGCTTGAATCGTTTCGAGCGGATCTCCATGATAGAACAAGTCTTCCGTATGGGCACCAACGATTCCATGTGCGAATAATGAATCGATCGCCCGGCGAAGAGAAGCGGTATTTTTCTTACGATTCCCACTCAATTCTTTATATAAGAGATCTAGTGCAGCATCATATAGGACGCCATTCAATTTGCCTTCTTCATCTCGCCCAAGTTTTCCACCTTCGATCACCGTATGGTGGATCAGTCCAAGTCGTTCAAGTCCTTTCGAGTTCACGACGGCTACGTGACGACAGACACGCTTCAACACGACAGGACGGTCGTCAATCACTTCATCAATCATCTCGCGTGTCGGCATGTCACCGAGCAGACGATCATCAAACCCTTCTGCGACGATCCAATCGTCGTCCGACCCTCGTTGCTTCATCGTTTCAAGTAATTCTCGAAGATCCGTCGCTTCACTCGCATCGACACGGTCGAGCGCTTCGCCGTATCCGACAAGGTGAATATGTGAATCGGTAAAGGCCGGATACACACTCTTCCCTTCCAAATTCACAATCTCCTCGATGCGACCCGCATATGTACGTCGGAGATGTCCCTCGTCCCCCATCTTCAAGACGCGTCCATGCTCAATAAACATGGCACGTTCCATCTCACCTGGTTTATTCAATGTGTAGATGTTCCCGTTGACCCATAGTGTACCCATCTGACGATTCCTCCTTGATTGAAAAAAGATTGACGTCTACGTTTTTCCCGTTTCCGTCAATCTTCATGCATCGTTTATTTTTTTAGCAATTCCTGCTGTTCTAACCCTTTATCCACACGTTGACGAATTTCATTGGCTCCGTTCTCATCGAATCGACCGAGCACCCGCTCACCGATTTCGACCGCAGTGCCATACTCTCCATGCAAGAACTTGTTTTCCGCAAGCGTCAAGGCGATATGGACCTCGTTGTCACGGCGACGGAAGCGGTTTGCATATTGGAGCAACTGTTCCGCATACGTCACTTGACGAATCAGTGCATGGACACGGTCACGGAAGTTATCCATCATCTCTTCGACATCATGGCTAAGCCCGACGATATACGTCATGTTGAACGGTGCCTTGTCAAACTGTTCGTCTAACGACTGGACACCTTTTTGGAGCTGACGTAAGTCGTTTGACAAATCATTCGGAACAACCGGCATCGCACTTTTCGCTAACAGGCGACGATGCCCAGACAATTCTTTTTTCCACGTTTCTAACTTGTGACGGACCTCAAGCTCTTCTTTACGTAATGAATTCGTATCCTCAATGAAACGCTCATGCATGGCACTGAATTGGTCAAGTGACCGTTTCGCTTCCTGCACTTTGGATTTGATCATACTAAACGGTAACATTTGCGCGACGAGAGCTTGTTCAATATCAAGTACATTCGCCGTGAGAGTCGTTCGTTCACGTTCTAATTGTTCGAACTCTTCTCCGACGCGTGCATTGATTTCATAGTTGCTTACAAGTCGAGACATTTCCGTCTGTAAGTGATTCATGATTTCGGCAGATTGCAATTCGCGCTCTTGTATCGTCGCAAATTCTTTTTTCACGTATTGGCGGGCATCGACCTCTGTTCGGAATGCTTCGAATAATTGATCGATATCCGAGCTCAACTGTTGCATGTCCTCTTCAAAATGATCAAATTCCAAGCGTTCGATTCGAGCCATCAACTCTTCTCGACGATCTTCCGCTTGATCGATTTCTTCCATTAATCCAAGTGGTTCAAGCGCATACCCGTCCATTTGCATTTCTTTATGTCCAGCCCGGAGTTGTTGAAGTTGTTGTTTCAGTTCCACTTGAACCGTACGTACAAATTGCGGAATGATCCGAATCAGTTCACGGATGTGTCCTACTTGATTCGATAAGGCTTGTCCGGTTTCAAATGCTTCAGAAACTTGACCGACCTGCTTTAAGTTGATCATCTCACTGCGTTTCGCCTCGGCAGCGGCAATCTCTTGTTCCACCAATGCATAGGTTGGTCCGAACGCATGGTTTTGTGAATTCAATGTCTTGCGGAACTGATACAACTCTTTCTCATCCTGCTTCACAATGTCCATAAGCGAGGTGTGATGCGTCGTAAATTCATCCATCTCATCGAGCATGGCGTGTACCATCGTCTCGAGCTCTTCAATGAGTTGTTCAGTCGCATTCAAGTCAGCTTTGACTTTCATGAAACGATATTTATCCAAGTCTTCCTCAGCCCGGTATAACGCTTCATCGATTTGACCTGCATGTACACTCACTAACTCATCCCAAGATTGATGCCAACGATCAAACTTTTCTTTTGTTTCCCCTTCCATCGGCCACTGTTTGAATTTCTGGAGTTCGACGGGTATGCTCGCACTGAGCACACTTTGTTTCCTCATATCCAAGTCGTCAATTTTTTGGTAAAAATTCCTTCGAATGAGCATACTCCCCAACATGCCGCCTAATACGACGACGATGATTCCAATGATTAATCCATAAATTCCGTAATCCATCTTTGTCACAACCTCCAAGCCGCTTTCGTGGACTTATGTACCTTTATATAAAAAAAGAAGTATTTTATAAGAATAGATATACCTAATCATATTATAGAACCAACGATTTGCATAGGTTTTCCAATGGTTTCAGTGGAGATTGTTCATTTTTTCGGAACTTTCTAACAAGACAAATCTTAAATTTGAGTGTACCATAATGCTAAATTCTAAAAACACGAAAGATGGAGGGGAATTTATATGTTCCAAACGACATCGTACTCAGGTGATTTGACAGCCGGTTACGAACTATTAAACAAGCAACTCGCCGCATTATTAGAGGGCGAAACAAATACAGTGGCCAACCTTGCCAACGCCAGCGCTTTACTCAACCAATTTTTAGATCGGATCAACTGGGTCGGATTCTACGTGACTGATTCTGAAGACAGTCTAATCTTAGGACCATTCCAGGGACTCCCGGCTTGCGTTCACATCGCGTTCGGTAAAGGGGTTTGTGGAACTGCGGCAGCTACACAAGAAACACAGCTCGTGGCCGACGTTCATCAATTCCCCGGTCATATCGCATGTGATGCGGCTTCGAATTCTGAAATCGTCGTCCCTCTCGTACGTGACGGGAAAACAATCGGCGTGCTCGATATCGACAGCCCGGAGTTCGACCGTTTCTCAGAAATCGACCGTCAAGGACTCGAACGTTTTTGCGAAACACTTCTTCGCTATATTTGATTGACAAGAGATGGTATTCATCGTATACTCATCTTTGTGCATGAAATGACGATAGCAGTCACAGACAAACGTATCCACCTTTCGGGCCTCGACTTTTGTCGGAGGGGCATCTCGTAGCTTCGCTATCAAGTGAAGGTGCTTGCACCTAGAAAGGGGCGTTACTCGTCTTTGACACCGTTGTTCTTTTGTGCAAAATACATGAACAACAAGGAGGAGTCCAATCATGGCTCGTTACACAGGTCCAGCTTGGAAACTCTCGCGTCGCTTAGGCATCTCGCTTAGCGAAACGGGTAAAGAATTAGCAAAACGTCCTTACGCACCAGGTCAACACGGAAATGGTCGTAAGAAAATCTCAGAATACGGTCTTCAGCTTCAAGCGAAGCAAGCACTTCGTCACATGTACGGAGTGAACGAGAAGCAATTCCGCCGCATCTTCAACGATGCTGGTAAAATGCCAGGCATCCACGGTGAGAACTTCATGTTCTTGCTCGAATCACGCCTTGACAACCTCGTTTACCGTTTCGGCCTCGCTCGCACACGTCGTGGAGCACGCCAACTCGTCAACCACGGTCACATCACTGTTGATGGATCACGCGTTGACATCGCGTCTTACCGCGTAAAACCAGGTCAAGTTATCGCTGTTCGTGAAAAGTCGAAAAACGTAAAAGCAATCGCTGAAGCACTTGAAGTAGCACCAGCTACAAAAGACTTCGTATCGTTTGACGCTGAGAAACTCGAAGGTACATTCGTACGTCTCCCAGAACGCGCTGAACTCAACGACCAAATCAAAGAGCAACTCATCGTCGAGTACTACTCACGTTAATGCTTTTTATCCCCTTCTTCACGAAGGGGATTTTTTTATTTCTTCAAAATCTCTTGTCGAATGCGTCCCATTTGCGTATCGAGGGCATCCGCCATGAGTGACGCTTCAATCAGCTCTTCTTTCGATGATTCTGGCACGGCATGTTGATATTTGTACTGAAGCTTATGTTCCGTTGCCGCCCAAAAGTCCATGGCGAGTGTCCGAATCTGAATCTCCGCAGGCACCCAGATGATTCGTTCTGCCAAGTAGACTTTCGTTTTCACGATGAGATGTAAGCTCCGATACCCGCTCGGTTTTGGATGTTTGATGTAATCTTTGATTTCGATGATATCTAAATCATCTCGCGCCTCTAGATGACGCAAGATTTCATAAATATCGTCGCGGAAGCTCGTAACAATCCGAATGCCCGCCACATCGTGCACATGTTCCCAAAGCGCCGAAACTTCCAAAGGCAAGTCTTTCCGTTTCATCTTGCGCACGATGGACGGCAATGTCTTCATTCTCGTCTTCACATGTTCAATCGGTGAATACCCGAGTCTCGTCTGCCAGTCCAAGTCGATGATCCCGAGATCGCTCTCAAGTTCCGTGATCGCCATTTCATAATAACGAAAGTGTTCGCGCCATTGATGGAACTGCTCACCGAAAAATTCTTCTATCTCCATCGTCATCCCTCCTATCTTCCCATTTTAGCAAATCCGAACCGCACGTCATGTATAAAAAAAGTCCATTCCTCAACAAATGAGGAACGGACATCGTGATTATACGTGACGAATCACAAAGTATTTCTTCTTACCACGGCGAATGATGGTGAATTCACCGAGCGTGTCTTCGCGCGTAATCATTTTATCGAGCGCTTGTTCACGTTCGCCGTTCAAGTAAATCGCTCCGTTCGTCACATCTTCACGTGCCTGACGTTTCGATGGTGAGATCTTCGCTTCGACGAGGAGGTCGACAAGGTTGCGTTCACCGTCAAGTTCGAATTGCGGCATGCCTTTAAACGCATCTTCCATATCTTCCGGTTGAAGCGACGTCAAATCTCCGCTAAAGAACGCTTTCGTGATGCGCTCCGCTTGTTCAAGTCCTGCTTCACCGTGGACAAGCTTTGTCATCTCTTCTGCGAGTCGGCGCTGTGCCACGCGCTTTTCAGGCGCTTCTGTCACTTCGGCTGCAAGTGCCTCAATCTCTTCATGCGACATGAACGTGAAGTATTTGATGAACTTGATGACATCTGCATCGTCGACGTTGATCCAGAACTGGTAGAACTCATATGGCGACGTCTTATCCGCATCTAACCAAACCGCACCGCCCGCTGTCTTCCCGAACTTTTGTCCGTCCGACTTTGTGACGAGTGGCACGGTGAGACCGAACGCTTTTTCAGAGTGACCAAAGCGACGAATCAATTCAAGACCTGCCGTGATGTTCCCCCATTGATCACTTCCACCGACTTGAAGACGACATTTCTCTGTCTCGTATAGTTTCAAGAAGTCGTAAGATTGGAGCAACATGTAAGAGAACTCTGTGTACGAGATCCCGTTCTCCATACGTGAATCGACAGAGTCTTTCGCGAGCATGTAACTGATTGGGAAGTGCTTCCCAATGTCGCGCAGGAAGTCAATGATTGACATCTCTTCCGTCCATTCGTAGTTGTTGCGAATCGTGATCGGGTTCTCCCCTTCAAGTGGAAGGAATCGGCTCAACTGATCCTTGATGCGATCGGAGAAGAGCTTGACCGTATCCAACGTGTTTAGTGAACGTTCATCCGAACGACCAGACGGGTCACCAATCATCCCTGTCGCCCCACCGACAAGCGCGATGACCTGATGGCCGGCCTGCTGGAAACGTTTCAGCGTCAAGATCGGGAGCAAGTGCCCGATGTGAAGCGAGTCCGCTGTCGGATCAAATCCCGTGTATAACGTCGTCGGTTGCTTGAGTTGTTCTTTTAATCCTTCTTCATCTGTCATTTGGTTGACAAGTCCTCGAAACTCTAAATCGTTTAATAGTTCCATTTGTTCCACTCCTTCGATTGACATAAAAAAACGTCCCTTCTCATATGAGAAGGGACGGAGATTCCGCGGTACCACCCTACTTGTCGCAATTTGCGACCGCTTGAGCGAGAGATAACGGTCTCGAACCGGCCCGAAGGCACGCTCTAAAAGTGTAATTCATCGATTGACATTGGCTAGTTCACAGCAACCACTAGCTTTCTGGACAAGAGGCCCGTCGACTACTTCGCTTTCTTCACAGCGTCATTATCTTGTTGACTATGCTATTCATTTTATAAGCATCGTTTTCAACTTGTCAACTCTTACAATGAAACTTGCACGAGACTTCGGTTTCGAGGTAAGGTGTAGGTTGAATTGTGCTATAATCGAATATATTACTGTCTAAAATAGTTTTACACCATATTTAAGGAGGCTGTCATGCTGCAGAAGATTCGAGACTTATGGAATAATCCGACGTCATTGAAAGTACGTCGTTATGCCAATGTTATGTATGATGTGTCGTGGAACGTCCTACTCCTGACCATCATTTCTGTTGTACTCATCGGATTTTTAGGTGCTGGAATTGGTGTCGGATATTTCGCGTCACTCGTCAAAGATATGCCGACCCCGGCTTATAAAACGATGACTGCGCAAATCAATACGTATACATCGACTTCCAATATTTACTTCGGAAGCGGGGAGCGCATCGGGAACTATACGACCGATGAGGTACGAATCCCGATTCCAGTAGAAAAAGTTTCTCCATACGTTGTCGATGCACTACTTGCGACGGAAGATGTCGAATTCTATGAGCACGATGGCGTCGTTCCAAAAGCGACGTTACGCGCTATTTTACAAGAAGCAACAGGATCTGAAGATCGCACGGGTGGTTCAACGTTGACGCAACAATTGATTAAAAACCAAATGTTGACGAACGAAGTATCTTTCGAACGGAAAGCAAAAGAAATATTACTCGCCCTTCGTCTAGAGAAGGCGATGGACAAAGATGAAATTTTAAACGCCTATCTGAACGTCGTCTCGTTCGGACGTAACTCGATGGGACGTAACATTTCAGGGATTGAGGCCGCCGCTCGCGGTGTGTTCAATACTTCGGCAGAGAAATTGACACTTCCACAAGCCGCTTTCCTTGCCGGTATCCCAAAAAACCCATTCTTCTACACACCTTACTATCAAGGTGGCGTCATCAAAGAGGACGTATCGGGTGCGGTTAACCGAATGAAAACGGTATTGAACCGCATGTACGTTGCAGGAAAGATTACGAAAGAAGAATATGATGCCGCTTATAACTACGACATCACGCAAGACTTCATGCAGACTCAGACGAAGCCTCGCGACAAATATCCGTACGTGGTAGACGAAGCAGAACTTCAAGCACGCCAAATCGTGACGGATTATCTATTGGAGCAAGATGGGATTGAAATCAATGAGTTGAGCTCGGAGGAACAGGACTCTGTCCGTTCGACTTATGCGAAGCGTGCTCATAACATGTTGCGTCAAGGTGGGTTCAACATCCGTTTGACATTGGATAAAGAAATTCACGAAGCGATGCAACAACCGGCTAAAAACGCTGGCAACTTCGGACCGAATCAAACGATTAAAGATGAGAACCGCACACTTCCTGAACAAACCTCTTCTGTCATGATTGAGAATAAGACCGGGAAAGTACTCGGATTCGTCGGAGGTCGCTACATCAATGGCAAGACCGACGATTTGAACCGTGCTTTCTGGGCAGAACGTCAAATCGGATCGACTGCAAAACCGATTCTTGTCTATTCAAATGCGATTGAAGCTGGCATGATTACACCTGCCACTCAAATCATTGACGAGGAGTATTTCTATAAGTTTACTGGTCCCGGACAACCGAAGAAACAAGTTCAAAACGAAGGGAAAACGTATCGCGGTGCTGTCACAGTACGCGATGCGCTCAAGCTCTCCTTGAACGTTCCGGCTGTTAAGATTTATGAAGAACGTAACCAAAAACCTGCTGATACTCAGAAATTAGTCGACATGGGAATTCCGGTATCTGAAGGAAACCGTTATGCTTCAGCGATGGCACTCGGTACCGGGGAAGTCAAGCCTATCGATTTGGCCGCCTCTTATGCGATGCTAGCAAATTACGGTGAACACGTGGAGCCGTACTTCATCCAAGAAATCGAATATCAAGGTGAAGTCATTTACGAAGCGAAGCCGAAGAAAACGCGTATTTTCACAGAACGTACCTCTTATCTCGTGGTGGATATGCTCCGCGACGTCTACACGTCAGGTACTGCGACATATGCACAATCGTTGCTCAGCGTTCCTGGCGATTGGATGGGTAAAACCGGTACAACGAACGATCAACGTGATTCGTACTTGGTCGGGTCGAACCCGAACGTTACACTCGCCGTCTGGTCAGGTTATGATTCACAACGCCTCTCAATGCTAGATGGTTGGGATTATGGACGTTACTATCAACGGACACAGCGCATCTGGTCGCAAACGATGAATCGTGTCTATGCGGATGACCCAGAAGCTCTAGGCGTCAGCGCACGCTTCTCACAACCTTCAACCGTCACTTCGAAAGACTTCCAAGACTCAGGTTCATTCTCTGAGAAGAAGAAAGTAGAAGAGAAAGAAAAAGAAGAGGAAGAGAAGAAGAAAGAAGAAGAGGCCAAGAAAGAGGCCGAAGAAGCAAAGAAAGAAGCTGAGGAGAAGAAACAAGAGGCTGCTGCCGATGCTGCCGCTAAGAAAAAAGCTGAAGAAGAAGCTAAACAAAAAGCAGACGCCGAAGCAAAGAAAAAAGCTGAGGAAGACGCGAAGAAGAAAGCTGAAGAAGAGGCTAAACAAGAAGCCGAACAACAAGCTGAAGAAGAAGCCGATGCTGATGCTAACGGTGAATAAACAAAGGGTCGACACACGATGTGTCGACCCTTTGTTTATCTTAATCTTCCATCGTCGAGAGGTCACCTGTTTCAAGATTCAATTCCCAAGCCTTCAAGACGCGACGCATGATCTTCCCGCTTCGCGTTTTCGGCAACTTGTCCTTGAATTCGATCTCACGTGGTGCTGCATGCGCAGCCAATCCTTCTTTGACGAACTGCTGGATTTCTTGTTTTAACTCATCAGACGGTTCATAACCTTTACGTAGCGCAATGAACGCTTTGATGATTTCACCTCGGACCGGGTCCGGTTTTCCGATGACACCCGCTTCAGCCACAGCCGGATGTTCCACGAGTCGACTTTCCACTTCAAACGGTCCGACCCGTTCTCCTGCTGTCATGATGACGTCGTCGACCCGACCTTGGAACCAGAAATAGCCGTCTTCGTCCATATAAGCAGAATCACCTGACACATACCAATCTCCCCAGAAGTAACTCTCATACTTCGCATCGTTCTTCCAAATCTTCCGCATCATCGACGGCCAAGGCGTCTTGAGTGCCAAGTTCCCCATTCGGTGTGGTGGAAGTGGTTGACCCCGGTCATCCAAAATAGCCGCTTCGCAACCTGGGATCGGTTTCCCCATTGAGCCCGGTTTGATGTCCATCGTCGGATAGTTACAAATCATCATCGCACCGGTTTCTGTCATCCACCACGTATCATGGATTCGAAGATCAAATGCTTCGTGTCCCCAACGAATGACTTCTGGATTTAGCGGCTCACCGACGGATAAAATATGACGAAGTGAAGACAAATCATACTTCTCAAACGCTTCGTCGCCAGCGCCCATGAGCATGCGGAACGCCGTCGGGGCACTATACCAAACTGTCACGCCAAACCGTTCAATGACCGAATACCAAAATTCAGGATTGAAGCGTCCACCAACGATGACGTTTGTCGCACCATTTAAGAAAGGCGCAAAAATACCGTAGCTCGTCCCCGTCACCCATCCAGGGTCAGCCGTGCACCAGTAAATATCATCCGGTTGAAGATCGAGTACCCATTTGCCGGTCATCATATGTTGAATCATCGCATTATGGACGTGGAGAACCCCTTTTGGTTTTCCTGTTGAGCCCGATGTATAGTGTAAAATCAGACCGTCTTCACGGTCGACCCACGTCAATTCGAGATCTGTCGTCGCATCGTTCGCCAGTTTACGATAATCGAGCACCTTTTCCGACTCTTCGACATCGTCCCCAACGAGTAGAATTGTCTCTAAATGAGGCAACTGATCGACCGGAATGCGCGGCAACAGTTCTTTCGTCGTCACAATCACTTTCGCTTCCGAGTCGAGCAAACGGTCGTGAACCGCCTGTTCCATGAACGCCTCAAACAATGGACCGACGATGGCCCCTCGTTTGATTGCACCGAGCAAAATAAAATAAAGTTCTGGCTGACGTGGCATAAAGATAAAGACGCGGTCGCCTTTCTCCACACCAATCGACTTCAGAACATTACCAGAACGATTACTTTCTTTCTTCATATCCGCATACGTGTACCGCTCTTCTCGATCCCCATCGAAATAAAGCAGTGCCACTTTTGTCGCCAATTCACTTTCCGCATGGCGATCGATGGCTTCATATGCCAAATTGACTTTCCCCGTCAAATTCCATGAAAACAATGCTTCTGCTTGTGTCCATTCAAACGACTGACAAGCCTCTTCATACGACGCTAATTGATGTTCCCCTGTTAACGCTTTCAATTTTTCCATCGCTAAAGATTCGCCTCCCCTGTAAAGATTGGTATAACCACTTTCAGTATAGTGTTAAAATTATGACAAATCAATGAATTTCCAATTTCATCAAAACAGGATGATTCCAGCTTGATGAAAGCGCTATAATAAGAGATGGAAAAGGTGGTGACCCTATGGAAAAACAATATCATTCAAAAGTGTGGCAGACCTCACAAGGTGACGTCACGATTGATGGTCCGGTGGCGCCTGACGTGTTACGGACGTATCGTCTTGATGAAGGATTGACAGCTTTTCGTGAACCGGAAGATCAGCACGAAGCACTCGTCGATATTGCTGGGTTAAAAGAAGGAAGAATCATCGTCGCCAGGCAAGACGATCTCGTGATTGGATACGTGACTTTCCTCTATCCTGACCCGTATGAGCGTTGGAGTGAAGGAAACGACCCATACATCCTTGAACTCGGGGCAATCGAGGTGAGTCCTCGCTTCCGTGGTCAACGAATCGGGAAACAATTACTCGAAGTATCGATGATGGACCCACATATGGATGACTTTTTGATTTTGACGACCGAATATTATTGGCACTGGGATTTGAAAGGTAGTGGACTCTCGATTTGGGATTATCGAAAAGTCATGGAGAAGATGATGAATCACGGTGGACTTGTTTTCTTCCCGACAGACGATCCTGAGATTGCCTCCCATCCTGCCAACTGTTTGATGGCTCGTATCGGAAAAAACGTACGCCAAGAATCAATCGACCATTTTGATTCACTTCGTCTTCGCCGACGATTTATGTACGACTAAGGAGGGATTTCATGTTAATCGAACAGATGATGAATCGACATGTCGTGACGATTCAACCGACCAATACGATTGCCCATGCCGCAAAATTAATGCGTGAACATCGTGTCCGACATTTGATTGTGACAAATCCCACTCGACAAGTCGTCGGGATTGTCGGCCAATTCGAGATGAGTGGTGCGACGAGCGTCTTTCATCCCGAAAGTGAAAACGCAGACTTTCAAAACCCTGTATCGAGCATCATGCGATCCGAGGTACCGACAGCGCATCCATTCGATTTCTTTGAAGATGCAGCTGCCTTGTTTTACGAAAACCGGCTAACCTGTCTCCCTATCGTCGAACAAGGGAAACTCGTCGGTGTATTGACAGAGACCGATTTATTACGTTACTTCGTGCAATTGACAGGCGCACTCGAACCGAGTTCGCAAATTGAAATTCTCGTCGAAAATACGACCGGCACACTCGAAAAAGTGACCCGACTCCTCGCCAAAACAAACGTCAATATCATCAACGTCTTCGTTCATCCGACGAGCGATCCCTATAAACGTATCATCTCTTTCCGCGTCCAGACGATGAACCCGCTCCGAATCATCGAACGGTTGAAACGTGAAGGGTATGATGTCCTCGGTCCGGAGATGTCACGATGAGACCGATTTACATATTTGGCGAAGACGAGACGTCTTATCGCTTTCATGAGGATCACCCGTTCAATCCGTTACGACTGGAATTGACGACATCCCTTCTGATTGCAGCCGGAAAACTCTCCAAATCGGAATGTGTGTCTCCTCCACTCGCTTCGGTTGAAGCGTTAGCGCTCGTTCATGACTTTGACTACATCGAAGCCGTCCAAGCTGCGGCGGCAGGAGAACTTTCTACGCTGAAAGCGAATAAGTTTGGTCTCGGTACGGAAGACACTCCCATCTTTCCGACGATACACGAGGGAGCCGCACGGCTTGTCGGTGGGACGATTCATGCGCTCGATCTAGTTGCGAGCGGCAAAGCAGAGCGAGCCTTCCATGTTGGGGGCGGTCTACATCATGGAATGCGGCGCAAAGCATCAGGATTTTGCGTCTATAACGATGCGGCCGTCGCCATCGCACATGTGAGAAAACAATACGGGTCGCGCGTTCTCTATGTAGATACGGATGCGCATCATGGGGACGGGGTCCAATGGCTCTTCTATGACGATGATGATGTGATGACTTTATCCATACACGAGACAGGTCGCTATCTCTTCCCAGGTACCGGAATGGTGACAGAGCGAGGGAATGGGAAAGGATACGGCTATAGTTGGAACGTACCAGTCGATGCATTCACCCAAGATGACTCATTTTTGACGTGCTATGAGACCGTTTTACGTGAAGCGTGCGAATGGTTCAAACCTGATATCATCCTGACTCAGAATGGTGCGGATGCCCATGTCTTTGATCCACTCACCCATCTCGCATCAACGATACGGACGTTCGAACAGATTCCACAAATCGCTTCACGTATGGCAGACGAGTATACCGATGGTCGTCTCGTCGCACTTGGTGGCGGCGGCTATGACTGGTATCGAGCCGTTCCTCGCGCCTGGGCACAAGTGTGGGCCGGTATGACGAGAGAGACACCCTATGCCGGAGATATCCCGACCGAATGGATTGAGCAATGGTCCGATGTCGCTGGTCAACCGTTACCCACTCGGTGGGACGACTCTCTTTACGCGTTTGATCATATCCCGCGGCGTCAACAAATTGAAGAAAAGAATTGGGAAGTCACGAAGCGTGCCTTTTGGCCGTTCATCTCGAATGATCGAAAATCGATTTATTTATAAATAAAGCTGCCCGTTCATCTCAAAAATGGATGAACGGGCAGCTTTTCTTTTAGTCCTGACGAAGCGAGTCACGGCGTTCGATTCGGTGAGGAAGCACGACGTTTTTCTCTTCGATTTCTTCCGCGTTCAAAATCTTAGTCAAGAGACGCATCGCGACGGCTCCGATATCGTACATCGGTTGAACGACCGTCGTCAACTTCGGACGAATCATCGTCGCGAGGCGCGTGTTATCGTGACCGACGACTTCGAAATCGTTTGGAACAGAGTAACCTGCATCTTGAATCGCATGGATGACCCCAAGTGCCATTTCATCCGTCCCTGCGAAGATGGCTTTCGGACAATCGTCACGTTGCAACATTTTTTGCATCGCCTCGAGACCAGACGCATACGTATAATTTCCGAGAATCATATCGTTCTCATGGAAAGGAAGACCTGCATCTTCAAGAGCACGGCGGTAACCGGCAAATTTCTTCTCGCCATTGATTTGTTGCTCGAGTGGTCCAGTGATGAATCCAACACGGTCATGTCCGTGGTTGATCAACATCTGAGTCGCGTCATACGCCGCTTGCTCATAATCGATATTGACAGCCGGGAGATCATATCCTTGGTTCAATGTCGCTGCGAGAACGATTGGAACTGGTGATTTTTTGAACTCTTCCACGAGATCTTCATGCAAACGTCCACCCATGAAGATGATACCGTCCACTTGTTTACCTAATAGCGTATTGAGTAAATGGACTTCCTTGTCACGACTCGAATCTGAGTTACCAAGGATGATGTTGTATTTATACATCGTCGCCACGTCTTCGATACCTCGCGCCAAGTCGGCAAAGAAGATGTTCGAGATATCCGGTACGATGACACCGACCGTTGTCGTTTTCTTGCTTGCTAGTCCACGTGCGACGGCGTTCGGACGATAACCAAGACGGTCAATCGCATCCTGTACTTTCTTGCGTGTTGTCGGTTTGACGTTCGGGTTTCCGTTGACGACACGAGAGACGGTCGCCATCGACACCCCGGCTTCTCGTGCCACATCATAGATTGTTACGTTGTTACTATTCATAAACTACTCCTCCTACAAGTCCTGATTTTCAAAAAGTTTTCATAAAACGTCTTAAAAAAGGAAGACAGGTATCTGTCATCCATTTACCCTGTCTTCATGCGATATAAAACGTTTCCATTTGGAAAGCTTACTTTTTCACCAAATCAAGTTGGGGAAACTGGACCGTGAGTCCTTCCACAAATTGATCGAATTGATCGAAGTCCAATTGTTGTTGCGCGTCCGAGAGGGCGATCGCCGGATTCGGGTGCACTTCTACCATCACACCGTCAGCTCCGATTGCAAGGGCCGCTTTTGCAGCTGGCAACAATAAATCACGACGACCGGTCGAATGCGTGACGTCTACCATAACAGGCAGATGCGTCTCTTGCTTCAAAATCGGCACAGCGGTAATGTCCAACGTATTGCGTGTCGCACGTTCATACGTTCGAATTCCCCGCTCGCACAAGATGACTTGGCTGTTCCCGCTCGCCATAATGTACTCTGCCGCATAAATGAACTCTTCGATTGTAGCGGATAATCCGCGCTTCAACAAGACCGGTTTGTCTGTCTTCCCAACTTCTTTTAACAAATCGAAGTTCTGCATGTTGCGAGCTCCGACTTGAATGATGTCAACATACGGTAACGCCGATTCCACTGCGCCAGGAGTCATGATTTCTGTGATGACTCGTAGGTCATGTCGGTCAGCTGCCGTCTTTAACAGTTTCAATCCCTCAAAACCTAAGCCTTGAAAATCGTAAGGTGACGTACGCGGTTTATAAGCACCGCCTCGCATGATTTTAACACCAGACAATGCAAGCTTTTCTGCGACCGCATTCACTTGTTCGAAAGACTCTACGGCACATGGTCCTGCAATCAATTGTGGACGGCCGTTTCCGATCGTCACATCTTTCATATGGACCAACGTGTCTTCCGGTTGACGTTTACGCGAAACGAGAAGCGTTTTATCTCGATCTTCTCCTTGTAATTCAGCAGACGCTTTAAAGACTTCTTTAAAGATATGTTGAAGACGTGACGTTTCAAACGGCCCTTGGTTTGATGCGGCAATAAAATCAAGCATCTCTCGCTCTCGGACCGGATCATAACGTTCGACACCTTGAAGACGTTTAATTTTTCCAATTTCGACGGCAAGTGTACCGCGCCGACTAAGCAAGTCGAGCATTTCATGGTTCAATTCATCCATTTCTCGACGTAATCGATTCAATTGATCTTGTGGACTCATAGTTTCCCTCTCATTCCTAAGCCGTTCTTTCCAGATTCCTAATTATATCGAACTTTGTGCGCTTTGTCATAAGGAAACCTTCTACGACACAAAATCACCAAAAAAGGACCGAATCCATTCGGTCCTTACGAATTACTCATTTTTTTTTAAGTCTTTCTTTAAATCTTCTAGTTCTTCTTTCGATTCCTCGTCGAGCAACTCATTGACAGGTGCTTCGAGCGAATCGTCAGACTCTGAATCCGATGCGTTCGATGGCTTTTCTTCTTCAGCCGCGCGGTCCATCTGTTCCTTCACTTCCGATTCTGCTTCCGCAACGAGTTGATCTGCTTTTTCCATCGCCTCTTCAATCGAAAGCTCATCTTCATCGATTTGTTGCTTCAATTCTGCAGCTTCGCGTGCCTTATCTTTTACGATATTGAGGACAGGTGCCGCCTTATCGCTCGCCACTTTAATCCATTCCCCGACGACCGGTTCTGCTTTCTCACGCATCTCTTTCGATTTGACAGTCAGGCGCTCTCGCGATGTTGACGTCTTCTCATCAAGGTACGTCCGTACTTCACGTCCGTTTTTCGGAGACGTCAGTAACGCGACTGCCGCTCCAACAATCCCTCCGAGAATGACACCCGTCAAAAATCCGCTACTTGATTGATTCTGTTCTGTTGATTGCTTTTGGTCTGTCATGTGTGAGTTCCTCCCCGAGATTAACTTATTTGATCGTATCATCCGTTTGAATCAAATCAGGTGATACAGGTGTTTCTGCTTTCTTCTCGCGTCGTGTGCGACGACGTGGACGTTCTTTTGTAGTAGAAGATTCAGGTTTGTTCTTCTTGAACAATTCGACCGCAACCGATCCCCATCGGACGGCTTGCGCAATCTGTTCTTTGTTTTCGTCCGCTGCCGAATGGACAGAAGTCGAGACGGTACGAACAGACTCGGTTACCTCGTTCAATGATGTCCCTAGCTCATCAAGCGCATGAGCGACAGGTGCGAGCAATTCTGTTTTTTCTTCGACGTTGTCTACGAGACGGTTCGTCTTATGTAAGAGCGCCGTCACTTCCATCGTGATTCCATCGAGCTGGCGTTCTAAATTTTCGGTCGTATTGGCGACGCTTCCGAGTGTACGATTTACATTCGACAAGACACGCGCCAAGAAGATGACGAGTACGACAAACGCGAGCGCCGCAATTAGCCCAGCGATGCCTCCTAATGTGATCTCCATTCAATCCATTCCTCCTATTCAATCGTTTCTTGTTTCATTATAGCACCATTATGACTGAAAAGATTTGCTACAACCGTTTTCGCCATTCGGTCTGATTATTCCTTTACCCGTTTTTGTGTTTTCGATTACACTAAAATAGAAATTCATAAAAAAAATTAGGGGTGATCGTGTGAGAGATCCAAGAATTACACAATTAGCTGACGGTTTAATCAATTATTCCGTCAAGCTACAACCGGGGGAAAAGGTATTAATTGAGAACTTCGGCGTCGAAGAGTCGCTCGTTGAAGCACTCGTCGAAAAGGCATACGAAGCAGGGGGACATCCTTTCGTTCTCTTAAAAGAGAGCCGTATCTTACGTAAGTTGTATACAGGCGCAAGCCGTGAACAACTCGAACTGATGGCCGACATCGAACGTAAACAGATGCAAGCAATGGATGCCTACATCGGCTTACGTGCTGGTGATAACATTAACGAGTTGTCAGACGTTCCAAGCGAACAGCAAAAACTTGTCGGTGCCACACTTGGGAAAATGCATACCGAAGACCGTGTTAAAGGAACGAAATGGGTCGTTCTCCGCTATCCATCTCCATCGATGGCGCAACTCGCTGGAAAATCGACAGAAGCGTTCGAAGACTTCTATTTCAATGTCTGTACACTCGATTACGGAAAAATGGACCGTGCGATGGATGCGCTAGTCGAGTTAATGAATAAGACAGATCGCGTGACATTGAAAGGACCAGGTACCGATCTTTCATTCTCGATTTTAGATATCCCAGCCATCAAGTGTTCTGGTCAGATGAACATTCCGGACGGTGAAGTGTTCACAGCACCGGTCAAAGACTCGGTCAATGGTGTCATCACATACAATACGCCATCTCCATATCAAGGCTTCACGTTCGAGAATGTGAAGTTGACGTTTAAAGACGGGAAGATTGTAGATGCGACAGCGAACGATACAGAACGGATCAATGAGGTGTTCAACACGGATGAAGGTGCGCGTTATGTCGGTGAGTTCGCCATCGGTGTGAACCCATACATCCAACATCCAATGAAGGATATTCTCTTCGATGAGAAAATTGATGGAAGCTTCCATTTCACACCTGGTCAAGCGTATGATGAGGCTTATAACGGCAACAACTCATCTGTCCACTGGGATCTCGTCAACATCCAGCGCCCGGATTACGGTGGCGGCGAAATCTGGTTCGACGATTTGCTCATCCGAAAAGATGGACGTTTCGTCATCGATGCGTTGCTTCCGCTCAATCCAGAAAACTTGAAATAATATAAAGAATGGTGCGCCTTTTTCAGGTGCACCATTCTTTATATTTATAATTTTGTTTTCTTCCCGAGGGCGGCAGACATCATCCAAATTTCTTTTTCGAGTCGCTCGATATGAGAAACGAATGTATCTTCAATCGCCTCATCGCCGTCCTCAAATTTCTCCATCGCATCTTGCATCTCTTGACGGATTTGTTTGAAGTCACTGATGATATCTTTGATCATCTGATCTGTCTCGGCATGACGATCGCCTTCTTTTAACGTTGAATGTTCGAGATACTCTTTCATCGTCGCAAATGGTTCGCCGTCATTCATAAGGAGTCGTTCTGCCACATCATCGTAGAGTTCTGCCACTAAATTATAGAGTTCTTCTAGTTTTTCATGATACGTGAAGAAATGCGGTCCACTAATATACCAGTGATAATTATGAAGTTTTACAAACAGCAATCCATAGTTCGCTACTTCTTTGTTTAAGGTGTTGAGTGCAACTTGACTAGCCATTCCTAACATCTCCTTTGTCATATTCATCGATACTACTATTACCGAGATTTTGGATGGCTAAACATAAAAAAGAGAGACTTTCGTCTCCCTTTCACACTTACGCTTCAAGTTTTACAACTTCTTCATATTCGCGCTGATACGTTTGAATATCACCGGCACCCATGAATAAGAGCACGGCATCGGCATGGTTGCGTAACACGCTTGTACCACCACGTTTTAAGATATGTGCTCCTTCGATTCGTGATTGAAGGTCTTCGATGGTGACCGTCCCTTCTTGCTCACGTGCTGAACCGAAAATATCACATAAATAGACAGTGTCTGCTTCGGCCAATGCCGTCGCAAAGTCGTCCATGAATGATTTCAAGCGTGTATACGTATGTGGTTGGAAGATTGCAACGACTTCTCGATTGCCATACTTTTTCCGAGCTGCTTCTACCGTTGCACTAATCTCACGCGGATGATGCGCATAGTCATCGACAAGCACTTGATCGTTTAACATCGATTCACTGAATCGGCGTTTTACACCGTTGAACGTTTCAAGACGTTCTTTTACCAATTCTTTCGGCAAGTTCTCGTAGTCACATGTCGCAATGACGGCAAGCGCATTCAACACGCTGTGGTCTCCATATCCAGGAATCCGGAATGTCCCATAGAAGTCATCACGTAAAAAGACATCAAATGTCGTTCCATTTTCTGTCGATGTGACCTGTTCAGCACGGAAATCATTGTGCGTCCCGAAACCGTAATAGACGAGCGGCACGTTTGCTTGGATGTGTTGAAGATTTTCATCATCGCCACAAGCAATGATTCCTTTCTTCACTTGTTTCGCCATTTCTTGGAATGCGTCAATGACATCATCAAGACCAGAGAAATAGTCCGAATGGTCAAAGTCGATATTCGTCATAATCGCGTAGTCTGGACGGTAGTATAAGAAATGTCGTTTGTACTCACAAGCTTCGAAGACAAAGTTCTTCGAATCCGCCACTCCCTCTCCCGTTCCATCGCCGATTAAGAACGATGTCGGTTCGATTCCACGCATGACGTGTGCAAGTAATCCCGTCGTTGACGTTTTCCCGTGCGACCCAGTGATGGCGACGCTCGTGTAATGGTTCGCGAGTTCACCTAAAAACTCGTAATACTTATAAATCGTCAATCCGAGTTCACGTGCACGCACGATTTCTGGATGATCATCACTGAACGCGTTTCCTTGTACAACGATTTGGTCTTCCGAAATATTTTCAGGATCGAATGGCAAAATTTCAATCCCTTTACGGTTCAATGCTTCTTCTGTAAAAAATGCTTTTTCAACGTCCGATCCACGGACCTCATTGTTCATATCAAATAAAATTTGAGCTAAAGGACTCATGCCCGTTCCTTTAATTCCGACGAAGTGATAACGGTTCATCTGTAAATAGCCCCCCTAATTCATTGCGGCTCGTCAAAATGCGACAAACCTTTGTCATTATAGCAAAACTCACAGAATCGTGCTATTACAGATTATTGTTTTTTTGTGCAAGTCGTCGGCTACGGTACATCGCCATCCGATCTTTTGGCGTCATCATCACATTCACAGGCGGTTGATCCGCTTTAAATGAGACTTGAACCGCTGGTGTCAAATCTGTGTCAGAAGGCATTCCTTGCTGTTCAGATGGTGTTTGTAATGTTTCTGCAATCTGCTCGATCGACGGACCAATTTGTTCCGCCAATCCATCAATATCTAGGTCAGTTTGAGGAGTGGCATCTTGTTGAGCCTCCACGACTGTCTCCTTTTTTGAACGAGATAAATCTGTTGATTGCATAAAAACAGATGAAAAGCCATTATCAAGAATCGAAACTTCACCAAGAATCGATTTGTCTTCAATTTCAATTTCCCCGGAAATCAGCTCGTTGGACTCTTCACTCCATTCAGGTTTAGAGACGGTTTCAGTAGATGACTCTCGGTTCAGCTCTTCCGTCGCAGAATGAGTAGATTCCATCGCTGAATCATACGCATCTCTCGTTTCAGGAGAGTGTTCGACCGGTAGGACAATCTTTGGTTTGGGGCGAGCATATCCATAAATCGGTGACGGGACGTCTGACGGAATGAATTCCTCGGCTGCCTCAACCTTTGGTGGTGGGGAACCTTTTTGTCCTTCTTTCGACAGTTCTCGTTTGATTCGCTCTGCTTGTTGCTTCAGTGAACGTTCATATGCATCCATACTTGATTCCTCGCTTTTTCACTCAATCCATATTTAACAAAAAATCGGTCGAATTTAGCGACCGATTTTAAATGCTGTACCTACTTCATATTCGTCATCTAATACTAAAATCCCTTTTTCTTGCGGGGCGTTCGGAAGGTTTAATTCACGGGCAGAACAAATCATCCCGTGTGAACTCTCACCGCGGAGTGCAGATGGACGGATAATCAAACCAGTCGGCATCACCGCACCCGGTTTTGCGACAACGACTTTTTGTCCGGTTGCTACATTAGGTGCGCCACATACAATCTGAACAGTCCCTTGGTCGATTTGAACTTGGCAAATCGACAATTTGTCAGCGTCCGGGTGCTTCACTGCGCTTTCGACATAACCTACGACAAACTTCGGTGTCACGTCAACCCACGAAAAATCCTCTTCAATCCCGTTGTCATTCAAGATGCTTTGCAACTGCTCCACTAATCCTACTGTCAACTCAACCGGACCATTCCATCCTGTCACATCAACATGTTGACTCGCTTGAAACAGGTTGTACCCGTTCACTTCCCCGTCTGCTGACTTGACGATTGCCACATCTCCCGTCCGCTCGACAGATTGATGATGTCTTTCTCCTTCTTTCAACAACACCATGAGTACATCACCGATTCCTTCTCGGTTGTAAAACACATTCATTTGCATACGTTCCTACGTCCCTTCTTTCAAACTCATCTCACTTATTTTATCAGATTATGTGTTCGATGGCGGGGTCTTTTTTCCGACAATGAAAATCGGTTCAAGTTCCCCCGCCTCATAGTGAAAGGCGAGTGCAGTGACGGGAATTCGACCATTTGTGAAGAAATCAAACATCAATTGCTGCATCGCATCATACCCTTGGTCATTTCGAATGTCCGCAACGATCATCACATCCTGATGTGGGACACCGACGAGCATATCCCCTTCAATCCGTCGTTCCATCAGCCGAAGAAACTCGTCATTTAACACACGAGACGCCTCGTAGCCATCGCGAGTTGATAAGAAGTAGAAGGGATTCCCAGCCACTTCGTCTTGCTTCATCTCGGTCGGTAGTTTTTTCACATTCTCACGGGCGATTCGTTCGATGCGGTCGAGCGTCATCTCATCCGAAAGGTGGCGTTCTTCAATCAATCGATACCCGTTCCCGCGGTCCAGCGCATAAAAAATAGCGGTCTCGGCCGTATGCGGAGTAAAAACAAGTGCTTCTCCATTTTTTGTCGTCTTCGAGAAGGAGTTCGAGCGAATGACAGGATAGATGCTATCTTCATTTCCGGTGAGGGAGATGTGATCGTCCGCCTTCATCGCCGATTCGATATACTCGATGACTTCATCGACGGCAACCTTACCGCGTGTCTTTGCCTTTGCTACAATCGGCGCAAGGCGAATATTGACCCCAAAACGGTCAGATTTTCGTTCGACGCGCAGCACCTCATTCTCACGGTCGTAAGAAGTACGGTATTCCTCATTAAAATGCGATTCTAGATAACGTCTTAGCTCATTCCGTTCCATGAAGACTCACCCTAATCCGTTCAAGAAAGCTTCAACCTGTTCCGGCGTCTTCCGTTCACGACCGACGTAGCGATCAACCTCTTTGCCATTTTCAAACGCAACAAAGCTTGGGATGCCAAAAACATCAAGTTCTTGCGCAAGTTCCATGAACTCGTCACGATCGACGTAATAGAACGTCCATGCTTCAAATTTCTTTTCGATTTCTGGCATGAATGGGTCAAGGAATCGGCAATCCCCACACCATGTCGCTGAAAACATAAGGACACTTTTCGCTTCTTTTGCTTCCATATATTCTGCCATTGTGGATAGTCGTTTCATGATTATCACTCCTGTTCGTTTTTTCCTCACTTATAATAGCATAAGTCAAGTCACACATTCTGCTCTGCTGTTTGTTATAATCAAAGCCGAAACTAGTTGAAACAGGTGAAGCTGAATGAAATTAACACGTGAAACGTTAAACCCTGAAATGAAACACCCTCTTGAACAGATGGTCGGTGTTTTTGGAATGCTTGCCATTTTGCGATACGGCTATTTGTTTATTGACACCGATAAAACGAGACTAGAGATCTTGATTTGGCTCGTCGTCGGTTTTGCCATCATTTATGTGCTCGAAAAATTCCTTAAGAAATTGGCACGTCACTTACCCATCATTCGAAAGCGCTTCTTGATTCCGATTTACGTGATCGTGCTCATGTTATTCCTAATCAGTTTCCGCGTCCCACGTGAGACGGTTGAGTCCGTTAAAATGTGGTTTGGAATTGGATGAAAAAGAGCAACGTTCCTCGAAACGTTGCTCTTCTTTAGTAATCAATTTTTAAATCATTCGGTTGAATCCGACCGGTTCTTCGCAAGACTGCGTATACCGCGTAGCTCAATAGAGCTGGTCCGATTATGAGGAAACCAATGACGACGAGAAAGGTGTACCAAGTAAAGCCCATTGTTTCGAGCATGACGATTGGACCGACAAGCCCACTTGTTCCCATGCCCGCCCCCGCAGCGACACTTTCCAGTTCAAACAACAGAATCGCGATTGGTGCCAATACAGCACCGGCCATTGTCGGCGGAAGGAGAATCCAAGGGTTTTTCACAATGTTCCCGACTTGAAGCATCGAGGTGCCAATCCCTTGAGCAATCGCCCCACCGACTCCGTTATCACGATAACTCGTGATGGCAAACCCGATCATCTGAGCCGCACAACCGACAGTCGCTGCACCAGCGGCAATCCCATTCAAACCGAGCATCAATGCGATGGCAGCACTTGAAATCGGTGCCGTTAACGCAAGTCCCATCAATGTCGCGACGACCACTCCCATGAACAACGGCTGTTGCTCCGTCCCCCATTCAATCCAACCACCGAGTTGCGTCATGAATAGGCCGACATACTTGCCGATATACGTTGCTGTGAAATAGCCTACGGCAATCGTAGTGAACGGCGTCACTAGAATATCTAGCTTCGTCGATTTAGAGACGAGTTTTGAGACTTCGACCGAAAGAATTGTCGCAACGTAGCTTCCTGCCGGGCCGAACTCATATCCAAATGCCCCGACAACGAGCGCAGAAAACAAAATGAGCGGTGGCGCCTCTAGCGCATAGGCGATGGCAATCCCGATTGCCGGTCCGGTCAAGCTCATGGCAACATCCCCGATTTGAATCAATGTGGCACTCATCCCTGTGAATGTCGTCCCTTCGAGCTGACCTCCGATTGTTTTCATGATCAGACCGATGATTAATGTACTAAACAAACCTAGTGCCATATAACTTAGCGCGGTCACAAAATAAAGCGACGGGCTCAATGAGATTCCTTTTTTCTTGAACATAACATATCCTCCTTACCCTTATACAAGTGTCTTGTCATAAGTAATATACATGTATAAACACCTTTATCAGTATAAGACGTTTTCATGAAATAGCAAGAACATCCACAAAAAAACCGTTCACTCATCTTTCGAGTGAACGGAATGTTTGACTTAACGAGATGGACGTAGCGTTTCAAGTGTCGAACGATCAAGTCGCTTGACTAACGCTTTGAGTAACGCTTTTGCTGCATCATAGTCATCTGTATGAAGAATTGAAGCATGTGTATGGATATAACGAGATGCGACGCCAATGACGGCTGTCGGCACCCCTTCTCCGCTCATGTGTACGCGCCCCGCATCGGTACCGCCTGGTGAGACGAAATATTGTGTTTTAATGTTTTCGTCTGAAGCCGTATCGAGTAAGAAATCACGCATTTCAGGAGACATGATCATGACGCGATCTAGAATTCGAATCAAAGCTCCCTCACCGAGCTGACCGAACTCCGTTTTACTCCCTGAGGCATCATTTGCCGGTGAAGCATCGAGTACGAGTGCCACATCTGGCTGAATCAATTCAGATGCCGTCTGCGCTCCACGTAGTCCGACTTCTTCTTGTACAGTAGCACCCGAGAACAAGATGTTCGGGTGATCGGCTTTTGTCGTTTCCTCCAACAATTCAATCGCAAGACCGACGCCATAACGGTTGTCCCAAGCTTTGGCCATAATCTTTTTCGGGTGATGAAGTGGGGTGAATGCGCTCGATGGGACAGCAGGGACCCCTGGACGTACACCCCATGACTCTGCTTCTTCTTTAGAATCTGCTCCGATGTCGATAAACATCTGCTTGATGTCCATCGGCTTACTCATCGCATCTGGTCCTAACAAATGAGGCGGTGTCGAAGCGACGACACCCGGGATTTTACCGTTCGACGTGATGATGTCGAAGCGTTGTGCCATGAGCACTTGGCTCCACCAGCCACCGAGTGGTTGTATGTAAAGCATGCCGTTCTCGGTAATCCGTGTCACCATAAAAGCGACCTCATCCATATGTCCGGCTACCATGACTTTCGGTCCCGACTCATCTCCGACACGTTTCCCAAAAATTGATCCGATGCCATCCGTGACAATCTCATCTGAATGGGGTTCAATTCGTCCACGTACAAATTGACGAACTTCAGACTCGAACCCAGGAGCTCCTGGAAGTTCTGTTAGCGTCTTAAATAAATCTCTCGTCTTCTGATCCATCTTTCATCATCCTTTCCTAACCGTTCTTGTCTCATTATATACAAAAGTTTTGACAGGATGCGAATGCTTTTCATTCCATTCGGGTACAGGTTTTGGTACGATGTACATGATAGCCATAGTTCAAGGGGAGGTAGTCATATGAAAAAAAGGTATTGGTTTATTGGAATCGGGGTTGCCGTCATTGCCGCACTTATGACGAAAAAAGCTTTAGATGAACGTAGCTTATCTGCAGAAAACGCGTTAGAGTACACAAAACGTGCTTTCTCAGCAAAAGGTCATGTCCAAGGGGCATGGATTTCTGCATCACCGGAGATCTACACATACGACGGCCGTGAATACGACGTCTACAAAGGTGGCATCTCGGTTCTTGAGAACGATGAAGAGAAAACATATGAGTTTACAGTCGACTCTGAGACTGGCGCATTACTCGAATATGCATGATACGAAACCGACGAATGATTCGTCGGTTTTTTTGTTTAGTTCCCTTGAAAGAGTGGAAAATTGAAATTGGTAGTTTTCAATTTAAAAAAGGAGTGATCTCGCGTGAAGAAGCTAATCGGTGAAGCAAGTGAACTCGTATCGCAAATGGTTGAAGGGATGGTCCATGCCCATCCTGAAGTGTATGGTCGAGTCGACGGTGTGAATGTCATCTGTCGGGCTGACGGAGCGAAGTCTGGAAAAGTCGGTCTCGTCTCTGGAGGCGGTAGTGGTCACGAGCCAGCACACGCCGGATATGTCGGGGACGGTATGCTCGATGCGGCAGTTTGTGGGGAAGTGTTCACCTCTCCTACTCCGGACATGGTGCTTGAAGGAATCAAAGCAGCTGACGGTGGAAACGGCGTTCTCTTGATTGTGAAAAACTATTCCGGCGACGTGATGAACTTTGAGCTCGCCGCAGAACTGGCCGAAGGAGACGGCATCAAAGTCGACCACGTCGTCGTCGCAGATGACGTCGCCATTTCGAACAAAGAAGATCGCAGAGGGGTTGCCGGAACCGTCTTCGTCCATAAAATCGCGGGAGCTGCCGCTGCTAGCGGGAAGTCACTCGAAGAAGTCAAATCCATCGCCGAGAAAGTAGCGTCTCACGTTCGCTCCATGGGGATGGCAGTCGAACCTTGTTATATGCCGGTGAGCGGTAAACCTGGGTTCGACTTGAACGAGGAAGAGATGGAGATTGGAATCGGGATTCACGGGGAACGAGGTGTTGAACGGAAACCGACGAGTGATGTCGACCAAATCGTCGACGACCTCCTCAGTCACCTGAAAAAAGAAGTCGAGCCAGGAGAAGTTGCCGTCATGGTGAATGGAATGGGTGGAACGCCACTATCTGAGCTGTATGTGACGTATCATTTCGTTGCAGAAAAACTTGAAGCTGCTGGATATACCCTCAAACGAAAGTATGTCGGTAACTACATGACTTCACTCGAGATGCATGGGTTCTCCATCACGTTACTCCCTCTCGATGATGAGATGACGACGTATCTCGACGCTCCTTCAGCAGCACTCGGATTCAAAATTTGATAAATGAGGTGTTTGGTTTATGTTGACGATTGATCGGATGAAGCAGGCGTTACGCGACGCACAAGTTGGCATCGAAGAGCAAAAGGATACGTTGACCGATTTAGACCGGGCCATCGGCGACGGTGACCATGGGATCAACATGTCTCGTGGTTTTGATGCGGTCTCTACAATTTTAGATGAGGACTATGATTCTCTTGGAGCACTTAGTAAAAAGGTCGGGATGACCCTCATGTCGAAAGTCGGCGGTGCGGCCGGACCTTTATACGGTTCAGCTTTCGTGAAGATGGCAAACAAGTTCGGGGATGCGACCGAAGCGGACTTTGGCTTACTCAAGGAGGCACTTCAGGAAGGTTCGAATTCTATCAAAGCACGAGGGAAATCGGAAGTCGGCCAAAAAACGATGGTCGACGTGTGGGACCCGTTCCTCGAGCAAGTCCAACAAGGGGAAGATTATAAACAGAAATTAGACGCGCTTGTCCAAAAAACAGAAGATATGGTGGCCACGAAAGGAAGAGCCTCTTATTTCGGAGAAAACTCTCGCGGAACCGTTGATCCGGGTGCCCTTTCTAGCTCAATCCTTTTGGCCGCGATTATGAAGGAGGTCGATTGACATCGTTGAATTGATCATCGTCTCGCACAGCGCAAAAATTGCGGAAGGCATCCAAGATTTGATGAAGGAAATGGCACCGTCCGTGCCCATTCATCTAGCTGGTGGTCTTGAGGATGGCGCTATCGGAACGGATGTAAATCGCATCTTATCAGCGCTCGATCAGGTCGAAGGAGAAGCACTTCTCCTCAGTGATATCGGATCGGCGACAATGAATGCGGAACTCGCCATCGATATGTACGAAGGTGACAAACATGTCGAATTTTTTGATGGTCCAATTGTCGAGAGTGCCTTCATCGCCTCCGTTTCTTCAGGAAATGGGATGTCACTAACTGATATCGTCGGACAGTTAAAACAACAGTAAAAAGTACCCCGTTCTCTTGAACGGGGTACTTTCATGTCTTATCTTGGGTTGTCATTCTTTTCATATACGGCATTCATATATGAACTTGTTGAATAGAAACGTGGTACAACCAAGAACAAAATGAGTGCTGGAATCGCAATCAATAGAAGCAAGACCAATACCGGTAACCAATAGACGATCTGTTGACCGAGCATGTCGATGTTCGCGTCCGCAAACTCTGAGGCTCCTTCTACTTCTACGAGATCCGCTGATGTAAGAATCTTGTTGTCTGTCGCATCAAAGTAATGGTACTCGGTTTTACGTGTGATGAAGATCCCATCACGAATCGTATCGAGCTCTACGACAGCCGCGATGACTTCGTTGCCGTTTGAATGGCGAAGCGTCTCTTCTTTGATGATTTCAGCTGTTCCTTCTTTATAGTCATAATGCGTTGCTTTCAAATCCTCTTCGAGAGCGTCTAAGAACGCTTCGTTCGCTGAGGTATTCATTGGTGCGATTGTTAGAATGAAGATTACTGCAAGCAGGCTTGCCCATGCTTTTTTCAACATCCCCATGTTCCCCCTTCTCTTATTCCAGTTTAGCGTCATTCCTATTGTACCAAGAAGAAAGAAAAAAGTGTGAAGAAAATACTATTAAAATAAGAAAAAAGCGTGTCAATTTTTCGGACGGAATACGGCTTCCATTCGGTAAATCGGCTGACCGAGCGCACTAAAGCGCTCTTCATACTCTGTTCGAATATTATCTTCTGGTTCATTGACATGTAAATCTAGTGAAATTTCTGTGAAGAACATCCCGTATTGACTCATACTCTGAAGCGAATATTCAAACAATCCACGGTTGTCCGTCTTGAAATGAATCTCTCCTGCTTTCGGAAGAATCGCCTCATATGTCGCCAAAAACGTCTTATATGTTAGACGTCGTTTCGCATGTCGTGTCTTTGGCCACGGATCGGAGAAGTTTAAGTATACGCGATCGACTTCCCCCGCTTCAAAGTAGTCGACGAGTCGTTTCGCATCGACCGTCAATACTCTCACGTTCGGCATCGGGGTTTCGACTAATTTTTGTACGATGGAAACGGCTACGCTCTCAAACAACTCGATTGCAATGAAGTTCACATCCGGGTGTTGTTTCGCCATCCCTAAAATAAATTGTCCTTTTCCTGAACCGACCTCGATAAAGAGCGGGTGGTCATTCCCGAATTCAGTGCTCCAGTTACCTTTCAACTGTTCAGGATGTTGAATAAATACATGTTCTTGAGCTTCCATATATTCTTTTGCCCAAGGCTTATGTCGTAAACGCATGAAAATCCTACCTTTCGTTCATCAAATGTTCAAGTTTAATGGGAATATGCACGTTACGGACGAGCAGTCCTCTTGCGATTATACACGAAATCATAGTTTAATGAACGTGAATCATCCTTCACAAGGAGGTTAAATACAATGAGTACTTTAGATCAGTTCCTTATTTTTTATGCAGCTCCACTGACGTTTTTTGCTGGTGTCATCGCAACGTTCGTTTGGGCTTACTTTATGAATCCAGATGACATTTAACACATTCAAAAAGGGGTGGCGAACAGCCATCCCTTTTAATTGATTCGTTCGTACGCCTCATCCATCAGCTCACGTAATACATGAAATCCTTCAGTTCGCGCAGAGTCATTCTCTTCCCCATAGATTGTCAAAATCGTCTGGGCGATTGCATACCAATGCATTCGATTATGGAGCTCACTCGAGACACGTACCCCGTAATGAGAGAACCAGCGCTCCCACTCCACTTCATCTATATAGCTATATACAACCATCGCCAAATCGAACGCGCGGTCTGCAATGATCGCATCATCCCAATCCGTCAAGTAGAGTAGGCCGCTCTCATCCTCAATCCAATTATTATGGTTTAAATCAGAATGACAGACGACGAATTCTTGCTCGTCGACTTTTGGCAAATGGTGTTTTAGCCATTGAATGGCTTCTCCGATGATTGGGTCTGTTTCATCTTGTTCATATGCCTCACACTGACGGAGCAACAAGTGCGGCGTCACCGGTGTGTGGTTAAGCTGTTGCAACATGAATAATAGCTCTTTCGAGTTATGAATCTTTCCGAGTTGCGCCGCGACATCAGGTCGTTTCATATCTTCTGGTGAAAGTTCGCGGCCTTCGATAAATTGTTGGGCGCTTAACACGTCCCCATTAAACATTCGCTTTGTCCAAAGAAGCTTTGGTACGATTCCTTCCGCTGACAAGATCGCCAAAAACGGAGAAGAATTTCGTTTGACAAAAATCTTCTGTTGGCGCGTCGTCGCTACATACGCTTCGCCCGTAATGCCTCCGGCTGAAGCGACTGTCCACTCTTTCCCGAGCGCACCGACTATATCTGAATACATATTCATCACGCTCAAATCTTACTTGAATTAAAGAGATACAATCAACATCTTAACACGCGAGAATCGTCATTGACAACGACTCGACTTGAATGTGTGTTGGGTTTCGTGCGAGCGGAACGAGACTCGCCGTTTCTCCTTGAACGTATACGTTCCATTTCGCATCGCTCTCGAATGAAAGCGAGTCGAACGTACCGTTCACATAGACGCGTACCCGTTGCCACGCATCATAAGAATGACTGGCCGTCAATTCATAGATAATGACGCCAGGAGGAGATGGGAGAAACGTGAAATGGTCAATGACTTCTTGTCTGGAATCATACCGGAAACATGTATGGAGTCGCCGTAACTTCAAGAGTGTCTTCACATACTCGATGTCTTTGATTCGTGTGTCACGAAGATCCCAATCAAAATGATTGATGTGATCGGGTGAATTATAGCTATTTTCGACACCCTGTTTCGTCCGCCCAAACTCTTGACCGGCATGGATGAACGGGATGCCTTGGGATGTGATGACGACCGCATTAGCAAGACGTTGCATGGCAAGACGAGTCGTTTCATCGACTCCTTCACAAGACAACATTAATTTGTCATAGATCGTATAGTTGTCATGGGCTTCGGCATAATTGATGGAATAAGTCGGACTCGGGAAACGACCGACCGTTACGTTCGGAATATGGACGGCTCCAGTAAGACATTCTCGAAGTTCCCACTCTCGCCACTCATTCCCGGAGATGAATCCACGTTCCCTGTCATTAAACGTCGACCCCTTCAACGCATCCCGAATCATATCGTTGAAGTGTCCGATTCGAGGCATGCGTGCAGCATTTTGTGACGTCGCCTTCAATGACTGTCCAAGCGGTGTCGCTAAGTCCCACCCTTCTCCATAGACGAGAATTGAGGGATCAACCTTATCGAGCGCGGCCCGTACTTGATTCATCGTTTCGACATCATGAATCCCCATTAAATCGAAGCGGAACCCATCCACTTGATAGGTTGTTGCGAAATACGTCACGAAGTCGACAATCATACGTCGCATCATATAGCGTTCTGACGCCGTGTCATTCCCGACACCGGTTCCGTTCGCTATCGTCCCGTCGTGCTCGTATCGAAAATAATAGTATGGTACGAGCGCTTCGAGTGGGGATTGTTCTCGAATATAAATATGATTCATCACGACGTCTGTAACGACTCGAAGACCCGCTTGATGCAAGTCAGAGACGAGTGTCGCATATTCGAACACACGACTCATCGGCACATCCGGTCTTGAGGCATAACTTCCTTCAAGTCCGAACCAATGAATCGGGTCATAGCCCCAGTTGTACGGCATACGCGTTGTCTCATCGACACTTCCAAAATCATGGACAGGAAGCAACTGGACATGGGTCACGCCAAGTTCTTTTAAATAGTCGAGTCCGGCACTATTGCCTTCTTTCGTCCGAACTCCTTTTTCAGATACCCCACCGTATAGTCCTTTCAATTGACTCATCGATGAGGGATGGCTTGTAAAATCCCGGATGTGAAGTTCATAGATGACGGCATCCGTTGCCTTCCATAAAGGGGGGCGCGCGGCTCGTTCGACCTGTTTATTGACAAATCGTGAGACATCTTGTAGTACGCCATACTCACCGTTCAAACTGACGGCTCGCGCATAAGGATCGACGACTTGCCTCGTATCGACCGGTGTTTTCACTTCTAAGCGATAAAACATACCTTGGAACGCTTGTGGTATTTCACCACTCCATTCCCCGCGTGCGCCGCGGTTCATGTGAAATCGCTCAATTTCTCTGTGATTCGTATCATCATGCACTGTAATCCACATGGATAAAGCAACCGGAGACCATACCGTCACTTCCATTCCGTGCGGCGTAAACGATACGCCGAGTGGACCATCATATGAGAAACGACGTTCGAATTCCTCTGATCGGACGATTTCTCGTGGTACGACAACCGTCGTCTTATGACCCGGATGGCAGACGGTGTACAACGTTTCTAAAGAGATTGGTTCGTTTAAACGAAGGATTTGTTCGATCTTCCCGGATTCCGTCACAAACTGTTGCTCGACGAGATAGTCGACCGGGCGTCCATTCTGTTCGATTTGTACTGGAACGGATTCATATTCGCGCACAATCTCAAGTTGTATGGTCTCAAATGATACGAAAGACGCGCTCTCGATGGTCACATGTGAGGCGGTCTTTTGATCTGGTGTGTGATGCATATGCGTCCCTTCCTCTCAATCACTGATCCATGAATTGACGAAACGGCAACTTGGCAGTCACTTCTAATATGGTAGCAACGTCACGAATCTGCTGTGCTTTTACAATCGGTGCACGACCGTTCACTTGTTTCATCCATTCCGTATATTCATTACGACCGATATATTGGGTCGATCGAACACTTGGAACGTTATCAAAATATCCATTTGTCGCAATGACGACTTTTTGTAGCACGCCCGCATAATGCGGTAGAACTTGACGAATCAGTTCCTCTGTCCGTGTCAATGCAATCAGCGGGTTCACTACACGGGTATTTTCCCCTTTCAGCGGTTGATGAACCCATGTCTTCTCTTTCGATATGTGATAGATGCTTCGATCGCCTTCAAGCCATTCTACGATATAAAGGTGCGTCGGTCCGACGATGACATGACTCAATTCAACCATCGCACCATTCCATTCGATGACCGGTCGATACAAGAAAAAGTGTCGTTCGTTCCAATCGGTGCGCATCACACGATAAGCGAAGTCACGAATAAACGCCAGATGCGGTAAATCTGTCTCAAGCACCCCTTCACAAGCGAATTGAAGCTTTTGGATATGCCGGCGCTCTCGTAACAACTTTTGATATTGTGATTCAGAGAGCGGCTTCGGCTCCAATTCGATTCGTTCCGTCTTCGCCCAAAACTTCCACCACGGTCGGTCAATTTCGAGCACTTCGACCGGGTTTAAGCGATTGTTTTCATGAAGGCGCTGTAGACGTGCCGTATCGGACTCCACATATTCCAAATAACGATTATATTGATCTAATACATCACGTTCATATTTTGAGATTACGTCAAAAATTTTAACCGGGATTGCCATATATCCTCCTCTGGCCGTCTTAGCGGAAATACGTCTACTGCTCGATAGGCAGGTGTATGAGTCGGCTGTACTTCATATAAAATTAATTCTTCTACTGATTCCGTCGCGTGAAATTCAGGGGGGACGTACGGGACACGCTCCCCTTCGCCCCATTTTTTAGCGAGCGTCACGTGAGGGACAAACGACTTCCGGTCCAATCTTGGAATCACATCAACTAGTTCATGGCGGAGGGTATGCGCCAACCGTTGAAGGGGTTCGGAGTCATCCGGAACGATGGTCAAAACGCGGGGCCGATCTGGTCGCCCAAAATGGTCGATAGCTCGAAACTCCAACGTGAATGGTAATGTTTTCTCGCAAATTCTACGCGTGATTTCTTTTACTTCGTCTAATTCATCCCCATCCACGCTTCCTAAAAATTGCACTGTCATATGGAACTCTTCCGGTCGATAGATTCTTCGATACGAATAATAAGGTAAGATGGTTTGCTGTACGTCAACCAATTCAGTCGCTTCAATGGGAATCGCAATAAAGTAATGCGTACTCATCTCATTCATCCTTTCAGGGTGCGACGTGACATTCCGATCCAAATCAACGCTCCTAGTGCCGTGACGATGGTATACATCCAAAACACGCCTAAAATATCGTCAAGTTCAATGATTTTACCACTCAGCATATTAAATCCAGCTGTCGCAAGCCCGGACGTCAATGCCATATATACCCCGATGGCCGTCGAGGAAACTTGCCGATCGACGAGCGTCCGAACGAATTGAAGTGCGACGGGAATCAAAAGTCCAACGACGAGACCTTGTGCAATCGCAAGGAGCCACACAACCCAAATCGGTGGTTCTAACGCAAGTACCCCGTTCCGAACTGCCGAAATGATAGCCGCCCCGACAAGAACGCTGACGTTTCCATAGCGTTCAACCAATTGGGACGCCACTTTCATAAACGGGATTTCAAATAACACTGCCACGAGGAATAGCGTTCCGACCAACGTCGTCGAGCCACCGCTGTTCGTCACGTAAAGACCGAAATAATAGTTATTCGCGTAAATCGGGCCGAAGACGAGCATCCCACCACATAAAAAGAACACAAAGTGTTTGTTCCAAACAGCCGTCCATGAGAGCGGCGCCAACGTCACATCGCGAATCGAACTTTTCTCTGGAATCATTCGAACAAATACGCTGCCAAGGATGAGTAAAATAGCACTCAACACGAATGTACTAGCTAGTCCCCACGTGCTATCAGAGATTCGTCCCATTGCAAAGACGGCAATGGCAAATCCCGCTGATCCAAAGAGTCGAATTGCACCGTAATCAACTTTCGACCGCGTCGTATAGTCGAGTGTCATCATGTCCACAAGCGGGATGTGAGCACATTGGAAAACGGACCAAATCACCATAAGTATGACAATCCAAATGTAAGAGGTCGCCACTAAAAACGTGAGAGAAATGAGTGCGGCGCTCAGCATCGCCAAAATCAACCAGGCACGGACTCTCCCCGTCCGGTCGGTCAACATCCCCCACAATGGTTGCACGCCGATGGATAGAATCGGTAAGATGGCCACCACAATCCCGACTTGGCTAGGTGTCAACCCAAACTTAGTTTGTGAAAAGTATAAGGTCATATAAGGGATCAATGCCCCTTGCGCGAAGAATATCGCGACGTATACAGACTGAAACAATCTTTTTTGCGAATCCAATGATAACTTCCTTCCTAAAGGACAGAGAGCCGACTATACCAGCCAGCTCTCCTTGTTTCTTATTTAGCGAGCTCGTAAATGGCCTCAGCATAGATTGCCGCGGCACGTAATAAATCTTCTATCTCCATATACTCATCGACCTGATGCGCCACATCTTTAGCACCTGGGAACAATGCGCCAAATGCGACACCTGCCTCGAGCGAACGTGCATATGTTCCGCCTCCGATGGCCATCAAGTTTGCATGTTCTCCCGTTTGACGCTCGTACACGCCTGCTAGTGTCTTCACGAGTGGGTGATCTTCTGCCACATGATGAGGCGGCATATGTTGACGGGTCTTCAACTCGAACCCAAATGACAAAGCGATTTCACGTAGGTTTTGTAACCGTTCTTCGAATTTGGCCGTATACGGATAGCGAATGTTGACCGTCGCCGTACGCTCTTCTTCATTGTATCGGAAGACGCCGCCATTAATCGTCAAGTCGCCCGTCTCATCGCTCGCTTCAATCCCAAGCGAAATCCCACGAGAATCGGCGAATACGTGACGAACGAATTCAACATAGCGCTCGCCTTGAATATCAAGTGGAAGATGTAACAAGAATCCAGCGAGGACGTAAGCCGCGTTGACTCCGTTATCCGGTTCCATCGCGTGCGCCGCTTTTCCTTTCATCGTAAACGTATATGTGCCACGGTCGTATTCACACGTTCCGTCCGCTTCATATTTTTCGAGATAAGCCTCGAACTTCTCCTCGAGTACCTCATCCGTCTTCAATTCGGCTTTCGCGAAGTCCGGCACCATATTCGGACGCTCCCCACTCGTGAATGACACGAGATGGTAGGCAGAACCTGGTACACGTTGAATCGGTAATTGAGTCAACACACCATCATACAACCCTTTTTCAGCATTGATGATCGGGAAATCCGCATCTGGCGCAAATCCATACGTCGGCATTTGTTCTTGTTTGAAATACTCGCGGACACAGCGCCATTCGCTCTCTTCATCGCAACCTGCAATCAAACGGACCCGCTTTGAAAGTGGTAGCCCGAGCTCTTTGACAATTCGTAGCCCGTAGTATGCAGCCATAGATGGCCCTTTATCATCGTTACTTCCGCGTGCCACAATTTTCCCATCAGTCGTGATGGTCGGGTTGAACGCGCCATACGTCCATCCCTCCCCTGCTGGGACGACGTCAAGGTGACATAGGATGCCGACGATTTCCTCCCCGTCTCCATATTCCAAATGTCCCGCGTATCCTCCGACGTCTTTTGTTTTAAATCCATCTCGCTCACCGATTTCAAACATGTAGTCAAGCGCTTGACGAACCTCCGGACCAAACGGCATGTTCGGTGCAGCTTTCGATTCATCGAGTACGCTAGGGATTTGAAGTAACCCTTTCAAATCTTCTAAAAATGCGTCTTTACGATTGTCGACTTCCTGTCTCCAATTCATGTTCATCTCCCCTTTTGCGAATGTTCTCTCCCTTACTAGTATATCCAAATGTATGAAAGACGAACATTCATTTAGAAAAGTTTTTTTCGTTCGTGTTTCAGCTTCTTTTCAATGTAAAAATATAATCTTCATTCGATATTTACGTTCATAATCAAATCTTTACAAACAGATTGTTCGTGCTTTCCACTTGCATTTTTGCTCAAGAGCGGTATACTAAAGGTGTAATTTTAGAAAATAACAATTTTATATTTCATTTTGTCGTCTGTAGGTATGGTTTATCATTATTCTACACATTGGGAGGTTATCCAATGAAAGGCTCAACAGATCGGATGTTAACGCGCATCAAGTCCATTTATTTGTTCATCAATGAAAGGGAATCCGTTACCACTTCAGAACTAGTAGAAGAGTTCGGCATCACGTCACGTACCGTGCAACGTGATTTGAACGTACTTGAGTACAATAACCTTGTGGAGAGCCCTAGCCGTGGCACGTGGACTTCATCAAAACGTTCACTCAAGACGGCAAACTGAATTGTATATGTATATTCAAGAGACCTGCATGCTAGGTCTCTTTTTTCATCTCATAAAAAAGAACCTGCCCATCGGACAGATTCTCTCATCTTACTCATGACTGAAGAAACCGTTGAACCTCTTCTTCCGTCAACTCACGATATGCGCCGAGTTCAAGCGATTCATCGAGCTCCAATGCACCGATTTGAACACGCTCCAATCGCTCGACATGTTTGCCGACCGCCGCGACCATTCGTTTCACTTGGTGATATTTCCCCTCGGACAACGTGAGACGAATGACCGACCGACGTCCGCTCCGGCTCAGTATCTCAAGACGAGCCGGCTTTGTCGTATACCCATCCTCTAACTCGACCCCATTCGCGAACGTCTTGATATCCTCTACTGTCATCTCTCCGTCGACTTCGGCGATGTATACTTTGTCGACATGCTTGCGAGGTGACATGAGCGCATGATTGAATGCGCCATCGTTTGTGATGAGGAGCAGTCCCGTCGTATCTTTATCGAGACGACCGACCGGGAAGAGGTCATAATGCGCATACTCGGAATCAATCAAGTCGATGACCGTCGTTTCGACTTGATCTTCCGTCGCGCTGACCACACCTTCCGGCTTGTTCATCATGAAATAGATGTATGGACGATATTCGACCACTTCCCCGAAAACCGTGACTTTCTCTGATGCTGGGTCGACGTGCCGTTTCGCATCTTTTACAGGTGCCTCATCGACTCGCACCGCCCCTTGTTTCAATAGGATTTTCACGTCTTTCCGTGAACCATATCCCATGTTCGCTAACAACTTATCAATCCGCATTACATTTTCCTCCGATATTCAAAGCGTTTCCCTAATAATTTCCCTGCGAGATGGCTTCGCCAGCCGAGGTATCCATAAACGAGAACGCCGATTGTCACTCCCACGATCGTCGCAAAGATGTCGTTCCCCCAACTCGCTTCATCATTCATTGTGACGAGAAGAGAGAGGAAGACGGCTGCGAACATCGCCCCACCCATCAAGAACATCAAGATGGTACGACGAAGCAGTTGCTTATATGGGAAGTGGAGCGTTCGTTGAATCATCCACACCATGAGAATAATGGCCACGATGTATCCAGCGATGGTCGCGTACCCGGCCCCAATTCCGCCGAGCCAATAGACGAGCGGTACGTTCAGTGCAAGTTTCGTCAACAGTCCCATCGATGTGGCAAAGATGGTGAAATACTGGCGATTGATGCCTTGCAAGATTGCAGCCGCGACCGAGTAATACGCCAAGAAGAAGGCACTTGGTGCGTAGTGGAACAAGTATACCCATCCTTCACGGTCACCCGGGAACAAGGTGCCAAACAATGGCTCCGCAAGTGCCACGAGACCAATGACCGCAGGAATCGTCACGAAGAACGAGACTTGGAAAATATGGTTTACTTGATTTCGAACTTTTTGCATGTCCCCTGTCGTGAACGAACGAGTCACAAGCGGAATCGTCGCCATCGATACACTCGCTGCCACAGAGACTGGAATCAACACAATTTTATGGGCGTTTCCGGTCAAAAAGCCATACGCCGACGTCGCTTCAGAAACGCTCGCACCCGAGCTGAGTAACGTATTGACCATCGTCAATTGGTCAATCAATTGATAGAGAGGGGTCGATACCCCGACCATCACGATTGGAATTGAATAGCTAAGCAATTCAAGCAATAACGATTTCATCGAGCGGACCGGTGTGCCCGCTGGATTCTCTGTCTGACGATGAATGTCCTTCCGACGCTTCCAATACATGATGAGCACGGCGAAACTACCGATTGCCCCGATGAACGCACTGAACGTCGCAATCGTGACCGCGATGACTTTCAATCCGTTCAATTCAGTCGTTTCAACGGATTGCGTCCCTCCGAGGGCATTGGCAATCGGTTGAATGAAGTTGGAATCCGCAAAGACGAACAAGACGAGCATCGTTCCACTGAGAAGGAACAGAATGCGTACAATCTGTTCGACGACTTGTGAGATTGCCGTCGGAGCCATATCTTGATGTCCCTGGAAATAACCGCGTACCATACTCATCGCCGGGATGAGCAGTAACGCAAAACTGACGCTTCGTGTCACGAGGGTGAGCGAGTCAATGTATTGCTGATTGTTCTCCGAGTTTCGGACCATCAGTTCGGATAGCCATGGTGCTGCAAAAAAGAGTAATAAAAAAGCGACGACACCGGTCGCAAGCATCAGCTTCATCCCTTGTCGGAACAGTCGTTGACTCGTCCCGTATTCTCCTAGTGCATTATATTTTGCGATAAATTTCGAAACGGCGACGGGGATCCCTGCCGTCGAAATGGAGATCATGATCGCATAATACGTATATGCCGCTTGATATAATGTCACTCCGGCAATCCCGACCATCGCTTGGAACGGGAACGTGTACAATAGTCCTAACATTCGGGAAATCAAGTTTCCCGCTGATAAAAGAAGCGTTCCTTTGACGAAGGAGGCTCTTCCAGAATCTTGTTTGGCGCTTGATGACATGAGGTACCTCCATCTATAAATCAACTATTTCAATGAATTCGGTTTTACAAAACAACCGCTTCTCATTATACTCTTACTGTTACGGATAATAAAGTTACGATAATTTTACTAATCATATAGATGAAGAAATGAGGAGATTACCTATGAAAGATGTCATCGTCATCGGTGGAGGGCCGAGCGGACTCATGGCAACGTATGCTGCGGCAAAAAGTGGCGCATCGACCTTGCTGATTGATAAAGGCTCGAAACTCGGTCGAAAATTAGCCATTTCAGGTGGAGGACGTTGTAACGTCACGAACCGAAAACCAATCGATGAATTGATTCAATTCATCCCCGGGAACGGTCGCTTTTTATACAGCGCCCTCGCCCAGTTCGACAACCAATCCATCATCGACCTTTTCACTGGATTCGGGATTCCGCTAAAAGAGGAAGACAACGGACGAATGTTCCCAGTGACAGATAAAGCACAGGACGTGGTCAACACGTTGCTTCGGGCAATCGAAGACCTCGGCGTCGAGATTCGAAAAAAAGCTGAAGTCAAAACGCTACATTTTAATGAGGAAAACGAGTTTCACGCTGTCGAGTTGATGGACGGTGAGATGCTCGAGGCAAAAGCTTGTGTCGTCGCGGTCGGCGGACAGTCCGTCCCACACACCGGTTCGACCGGAGACGGCTATCCATGGGCACAGAAGGCAGGACACACGATCACCGAACTCTTCCCGACAGAGGTGCCAATCAAATTGAATGACGCGTTCATCGGAACGAAACAACTTCAAGGATTATCGTTACGGGACGTCGCTTTGACGGTGCATGGCAAAAAAGGGAAGGCGATCAAGACGCATCAGGGAGACATGATTTTTACCCATTTCGGGATTTCAGGTCCAATCGCGCTCCGTTGCAGTCAGTACACAATCAAAGAACGGAAGCGCAGCAAAGAGCAAATCGTCCTCTTGTCACTCGACTTCTTCCCAGACACGTCACGAGATGAGCTCGTTCAGGAACTGTGGAACCAAGTACAGAGCCAACCGAAGCGTGCCGTTAAAAACGTATGGAAAGGCTATATCCCCGAGCGACTTCTTGACTTGTTGCTCGAAGAACTCGCATTTGGAGAAGAAGACGCGAGTCAGTTGAAGAAGCAATCCGTCATCGATTTCGCAACACGTTTGAAAATGTTCGAAATGCACGCCGTCGGGACACTCGACTTTGATAAGGCGTTCGTCACAGGTGGCGGCGTTTCGGTTAAAGAAGTTGCACCACAGACGATGATGTCAAAGAAGGCACCAGGTCTCTTCTTTGCCGGTGAAGTGCTCGACATTCATGGATATACAGGCGGTTACAACATCACGGCCGCTTTCACGACAGGACATTGTGCTGGATCGCATGCAGCCGAACTGGCGACAGGGCGGTAAACGGTTCGGTCAAACGCATCGTCTGCGTTCTATCATGATCACTAAACAATTAAAAGGTTTGATCCTGTCTCATTCAGGGTCAAGCCTTTTAACATTCTTTTCAACTTAATTTTCCAATTCCATCACATCTCGATACTTGTATTTTTCTAAAATCTCATGATCTTCTTTGAAGGTCCATTCGGGAATCGACAGTTCTGGGTGCGCCGTCAAATAGTCATGGAGCACATCCTTCCCTAGAATATAGTTACTCCAACGTGACATCTCTTTTTGATGATTACCGACTACAAAATCGGTGAAGGACGTTTCATAATCATTCACTCGACTCGCAATATGTTTCATGGTCGCTTCATCAACGTCTACATACCACGGTGGCGTTACCCCTTTGACAATGCGGTCGGCAAACGCATCCGCTTTCCCTTCGATAATCACTGACTCGAGAATCGAACTCAGGTTATATTCGTTTTGATCACGAAGGATCAGGTGATGGTATTCATGAGCCGTCGAATGGGCTAACACACCTTCGTCAAAATCTGTATCGAGAAACAAGATGAATGCGTCTTTGTATGCTGCTGCGCCTACACCTTTCAACGGTTCACTATCGTAGAAGAATTCAGGATTATACGGTGCAATAAACACTGTGCTCTTCTTTTTGGGGAGAATTTGATTTGAATCTGCATATGTCGATGCAATAATCTCTTTAATCTCGTCATGCTGCTCGATTAATTTATCTAACTGTTTCATCAATTGTTGCTTATGAGGAGTCGGCTTTAGATTAAAATCAGTTTTTAATATAGATGTATCGATTTTTTCTTCCTCTCCGACTTCCCCTATGTAATCCAATACATATTTTTTGAAGTTTTGTTTATTTTCCTCCGCATCAGTTGTTTCAAGGGATGCGTTCAAATATTGTTGGTATTGGATATAGAGTGGGACGATTGTCAATTCATTCTCTTCATTAATTTTTATCGTTTCGATTGAAACGTCAGGCTCTGATTTTTTAGATTCTAAATCTTTTTCATCCTCACTACACGCTGCTAACAGAAGTGCTGAACTCACACATAACATACTAATCAATTTTTTCAGTTGAATGACCTCCATATCAATGATCAATATCCCTCATTCGCTTACTTCTGTTAAATTATACCATTAATTACTCCCATAACCTTTCCAATCCCATCTAATATCAGCATGTCATCACGACCATCATAACAAAAAACGGCTTGAACCCATTCTAGTGAGGGCTCAAGCCGTTTGTGATTATTCTTTCCCTGCGATTTGACGACGCACTTCTTTTTCGAGCTCCGGCTCGGGCGGCATCCATCCTTCAGGTTTCATGACTTTATTGTCCGACTCGCGTAAGATCGGCTTCCCGTCCGGTCCAAGTTTCGCCATATTGGCGCGCTGGACGATTTCAAATAACGGAACGGGATCGAGCCCGAGTTCAACGAAACTGCCCATCACAAAGTATAACGCATCCGTCAATGCATCCCCTTGTCCGACGAGGCGTTCCACTTCATCCGACGGTGGTGCGTCTTGCAACGATTTTTGGACCGCTTTCTGGAATCCTACTTGGAATTGCTCGATGGCTTGTAAAAACTCTTCTTCCGATTGCGATGATTGATGCAAAAACTCGACGACCGCTTCCTCTGCCGTCCACACCGATCGTTTTGTCGCACGATCAAGCGTCAACGGTTGCGGCGATTTCGCTCCTGGATGTCCAAATGTCTCATGGAATTGTTTCACTTCTTCAAAAAAGTAACGCTTGCTCATCTGTCATTCCCCCATGATCAGTCCACAGATACGAAGGCATCTAAATCGAATACTTCCGGGTGGACGATTGCAAAGATTTCATTGTCTTGTAAAAACATACCGGTCGAATCATACACACGAGGCGTCACCATCTGACCGTTGATGGTCCCTTCTTCTGGGTTGACCGTATAGAGAACGAGCTCCTCAGAGTCGAGCACGTAGATGCGCCCTTGCCTCTCTACTAGCCCAACTCCTTCGAACCGTTCGAATTTTTGCTGGATGGAAGCACTCATCCCGTCAGCAGATAACGCTTGTCGTGAATCAAGCATCCATTCGGTCTCGGGCTCTTGTTTCTCTTCTTCCGCTTCTTGTTCGTTTGACTCATTGTCAGGCGCGTCTTCAGTTGCAGCCGTTTCGCTCGAGGCATCGTCATTCGTCGAGACGTTTTCTGTCGTTGAATCTTCCGATGATTCTTCTGTTTCTTGAGTAGTCGTGTCAGCGTCAGTCGACGTTTCTGATGATTTGTCATCGGCCGGAGTCTCCGGTTCGATCTCCCGTTCTTCGACATAAAGGAGCTCAAGGTCCGGGGTATCCGCCAATCGGTTCATCATGAACAGCCGTTTCGTTTCCCGGTCATACCCAAGACCAAAGATTCGGTCTTCCGATACGAGTCCTTTGATTTGTTTACGTGGTCGCTCGACCCAGCGTCCTTCTTCTCGCTCGATTGTAATGAGCGTACCGTTCGCTGTCACCGCATACACAAGATTTTCTTCGACCATGCGCATCCCGATAAAGTCATCGAGGCGCTGTTTCCCAGAATTCTCAAGTTGGAGCACAGAGTTGACGCGCGTCCCGTTTCCGCTCACTTCAAAAAATTCAGCTTGTTCGGTTAAGACCAAATACGCCCCGATCGTGTCACTGTAATACACTTCATCGATTTGACTGATTTGTTCGAGGGCATCGGTCGTATCGATATCTTCATCATCCTGCGCAGCTTCCACGGGTGGAAGTGAGGCCGTTTGATGACTCGTTTGAATATCAATTTTTTCAAATGTCGAGGCGACCTGTCGTTGAATCTCTTCATCTGAAAAGACAAAAACATAACAAAGGATCACACCGACCACGACAGCACATAATGTCGTGTATAGCACATAAGAACGTTTCATGGACATGTCGTCCCCTTCTACTTCAGTATCGCCCTTTAGTGTATCAAAACCGTCCATAAAAGAAAATGACCTCACCAAAAAGAAAAGAATGTGCGACAATGTCACACATTCTTTTTGTTAGCCAACTACAATATTGACGAGTTTTCCAGGAACGACAATGACTTTACGAACCGTCTTGCCTTCTGTGAACTCTTGGACACGCTCGTTCCCGAGTGCTTCCGCCTCAAGTGCTTCTTTTGATGCGTCACGAGAGACGTGCATTTTCGCACGGAGTTTCCCGTTCACCTGGATGACGACTTCAATCGTGTCGCTTACAAGTTTTGACTCATCGTATGTCGGCCAAGCCGCATACGTCAACTCTTCTGTCATGCCCATCTTCTCCCACAACTCTTCAGACAAGTGCGGCGCGACCGGTGAAAGCATCTTGATGAAGTCGACCATTTGCGATTTCGGCAACGTCTCTTGTTTGTTCGCTTCATTGACGAAGACCATCAATTGCGAAATCGCCGTGTTGAAGCGAAGGGCTTCATAGTCCTCCGTAACTTTTTTCACCGTCTGATGATACGTGCGTTCAAAGTCTGCAGTCGGTGCCACGTCTGCGAAGTTCGTCTGATCGAATAAACGCCAAACGCGGTCGAGGAAGCGACGTGCCCCGTCAAGACCATTCGTCGACCATGCGATTGCTGCATCAAGTGGTCCCATGAACATTTCGTAAAGGCGGAGTGTATCGGCTCCGTGCGACTTCACGATATCATCCGGGTTGACGACGTTCCCACGAGATTTCGACATCTTCTCGTTGTTCTCCCCGAGGATCATCCCTTGGTTGTAGAGTTTTTGGAACGGTTCGTTCGTCGGGACGACGCCGATATCGTAAAGAACTTTATGCCAGAAACGTGCGTAGAGCAAGTGAAGGACGGCATGTTCCGTACCTCCGATATACAAGTCGACTGGAAGCCAACGCTTGAGTTTTTCAGGGTCTGCAATCATCTCTTCGTTATCTGGATCGATATAACGAATGTAGTACCAGCAGCTACCTGCCCATTGTGGCATCGTGTTCGTTTCGCGACGACCTTTTTCCCCAGTGACCGGGTCCGTGTACGTCAACCATTCTTCCGCGTTCGCAAGTGGCGATTCGCCTGTACCTGATGGTTTGATTTCATCGATGATCGGAAGTTCGAGCGGAAGCTCTTCGACCGGTACCGTCTTCATCGTACCGTCTTCCATATGGACAACCGGGATCGGCTCACCCCAGTAGCGTTGACGGCTGAACAACCAATCACGAAGGCGGTAAGTCGTCTTCGCACGACCCGTGCCACTCGCTTCAAGCTCTTCAATGATCGTCTTGATGGCATCGGCTTTATTAAGTCCGTTCAAGCTACCTGAGTTGACGTGCTCTCCATCTTCGACGTGAGCCGCTTCCTCCACGTTTCCGCCTTTAACGACTTCACGGATTGGAAGGTCGAACGTTTTCGCGAACTCATAATCGCGCTCATCGTGTGCAGGAACGGCCATGACCGCACCTGTTCCGTATGTCGAGAGGACGTAGTCCGCTGTCCAAATCGGAAGTTTCTCACCGTTCACCGGGTTGATCGCATAAGCGCCCGTGAAGACACCTGTCTTCTCTTTGGCAAGGTCTGTACGCTCGAGGTCCGTCTTCTTCGAGACTTCCTCAATGTATGCTTCGACTGCCGTCGATTGTTCCGGTGTCGTGACCACTTTCGTGAACGGATGCTCTGGTGCGAGTGTTACGTATGTCGCCCCGTGAAGCGTATCTGGACGTGTTGTGAATACCGTGACGATCTTATCGTGACCATCGACTTTAAAGTCGACCTCGGCACCGACCGATTTGCCGATCCAGTTGCGTTGCATCTCTTTCACGCTCTCAGGCCAATCGAGACCTTCCAAGTCTTCGAGCAAACGCTCTGCGTATTCCGTGATACGAAGCACCCACTGCTTCATTGGGACACGGTAGACCGGGTGGTTCCCACGCTCTGACAACCCATCGATGACTTCCTCGTTCGCAAGGACTGTACCGAGAGCCGGGCACCAGTTGACCGCGACTTCATCGACGTATGCAAGACCACGTTCGAAGAGTTGCGTGAAGATCCACTGCGTCCATTTATAGTATTTCGGGTCCGTCGTGCTAATTTCACGGTCCCAATCGTATGAGAATCCGAGTTCTTTCAACTGACGGCGGAACGTCTCGATGTTACGCGCTGTGAATTCACGCGGGTCGTTCCCTGTGTCGAGTGCATATTGCTCGGCAGGAAGACCGAATGCATCCCAGCCAATCGGATGAAGTACGTTATATCCTTGCATCCGTTTCATACGAGCGATGATATCCGTCGCCGTATAACCTTCCGGGTGACCGACGTGAAGACCTGCACCGGATGGGTACGGGAACATATCAAGGACATAGAAACAATCCTTCTCCGGGTCTTCTGTCGTTTTAAATGCTTCTTTCTCTTCCCAACGCTTTTGCCACTTCGGCTCGATTTCTTGATGTTTAAAATAGCTCAACATTCTTCCTCCTCTGCATAATAAAAAGCCTTCCGTCCCCGAAAATGGGACGAAAGGCTTGAAAGCTCTCCGCGGTACCACCCATGTTGCATTGCTGCCACTTGAGACGCCGGTAACGAGGCGTAACCCCGGTTTTCCCTACTCGTTTCAGGAAAACAGCTCCAAGGCGAGTTCACAACATCCGCTTATCGATTCACACCATCCATCGACTCTCTTTGAAACGGAACGTTCGCTACTAGTCCTCTTCAACGCTTGCTATTCATCGTAGTCTATTTTAGCCCATTCTGAAATTCAACGTCAACTTGATTTTTCTGTGACACGAATGTCTTTCATGATGACAAATAGCGTTAAGGCCAACGTAGCAAGTAGTAGAAGCATGCCGAAGACTGCTGTAATGCCGAACATGTCATAGACAAAACCAGACAACGTCGGTCCAATCATTCGACCGACGGATGCTGCGATATTGACGAGCCCTTGGTATTGCCCAGCTTTCCCAGGTGGGGCAAGCTTCGCCGCAATCGTCGGAACAGCTGGCCAGACAAACATCTCCCCGATGGTCATGACAACCATCGCGACCATGAACATCCCGAATCCACCAGCGAATGGGACAATCAAGAACGCACCGAGGAAGATGGATGCCCCGATGATCAATTGACGTTTTAAGTCGTCCTCAAACTGTCGTAAGACGCGGTTGAGCAACGGTTGTGCGAAGACAATCATCGCCCCGTTCACTGTCCAAAGGAGTGAGTATTGACTGATTGTGACGCCGAGATCTTTCGAGTGAACCGCAATCGTCCCCTGCCATTGAACATACACGAACCAAAGCACCGCATAACCGACGGCGACATACCACATCGATTTCATCGTCGCACTCGATAGTGTCGTGGCTGCCGCTTCTAGTTGCGACTGAACGACAGGACGTGCCGGATTTTTCAAATAACGCAGTCCAAACAAGAGCACTACGACAAATAAGACCGATAAGAAGAAGTTCGCATAAAAAATCCACTCGATGTTAAATCGAGCGATTTGACCACTCATTGCCGTACCGAGGGCGACCCCCACGTTTTGCGCGACGTAAATCGCATTGAACGAACGGCGTCCCCCTTCTGGCCAAATGAGACCCGCAAACGCATATACGGTCGGAAAGACGAGTCCACCTGAAAGACCGATCAATCCGAGCCATACGAGATAGCCGAAGAACGTGGCATGAAACAGTAAAAATCCAAGCGAGCTCGCGAGCAAGAGACCGACAGAAATCATCAACGTCGTCTTCCCACCGATTCGATCGAATAGCGTCCCTCCGATGTAGTTCCCGACAATCGCGAGTGCCGAGTTCACAAGAAGCGCCACCCCAGCAAGCGTCATCGACTCACCTAAAAAATCATGAATATACAGTGTGTTAAATGGCCATAAAAAAGACGCCGCCGTTGTATTGAGCGCCATCGCAATGACTAAAATCCATACCGAAATTGGCATTTTATTGTTCACACCAAGTCCTCCTTTCATTCTTCTTTCACATTAAAAAAATCGGCACAAAAAGGCCGAATCGACAAGATTTCCTTATCAAACCTAAACGAACGCCAACGAAGTGTCAAGAAAAATTACTTATTATGAAGTTTTGTCATTTTCCGTTTGTGATAGGATGAGCAAGGAAGGAGAGATGAACATGAATCCATTCGGTCAAAATCGCTACCATACACTAAATGAGGCGTATCGCCGAGAGTACGGGGGCAAGGTGTTTAAAGTGCCACTCGATGGTGGCTTCACGTGCCCGAACCGTGACGGACGTGTCTCAAAAGGCGGATGCACCTTCTGTTCGGACGATGGAAGTGGTGATTTCGCGGGAAATGCTTGCGATCCGATTCCCGTTCAATTTGCAGAAGTGAAGGCTCGTCTCCACCGGAAGTGGAAAAATGCCAATTATATTGCTTATTTCCAAGCGTTTAGTAATACGTATGCACCAGTCGAGCGGTTACGTGAATTGTATGAACCGGCACTAAATGAGGATGGGGTCGTCGGTCTCTCGATTGCGACACGTCCTGACTGCTTGCCGGACGACGTCGTCGCCTATTTAGCAGAGTTGAATGAACGGACTTCCCTTTGGGTAGAGCTTGGTCTTCAGACCGTACACGACACCACCGCTAAAAAGATCAATCGCGGGCACGACTATCAATCGTTTTTGACCGGTCTTGCGAAACTTCGCCGTCACAACATTCGTGTCTGCGTTCATATCATCAATGGCCTCCCAGGTGAGACACCAGAGATGATGCTCGACACGGCACGAGAAGTTGCTAAAATGGACATACAAGGAATCAAGATCCATTTACTTCACGTCTTGAAACACACACCGCTCGCCCGTCAATATGAGAAAGGACTGCTCGACTTGATGGAGGAAGACACATACGTCTCCCTCGTCTGTGATCAACTCGAACGGATTCCCCCCGAGGTGATCGTCCATCGTTTGACAGGAGACGGTCCTCCCGACCTCTTGATCGGTCCGCTATGGAGCCGTCACAAGATGCAGGTGCTAAACAAGATTCGTGCGGAATTGGAGCGCCGGGATTCTTTTCAAGGAAAAAAGAAGGATGAGATGTATGGGATTAATGAGAGTACTACCTTTTGCAAAAAAATTACTACATGACCATCTCGAGGAAGGTCAGGTCGCCATCGATATGACGGCCGGGAACGGACACGATACGTTGTTCTTAGCGAATGCTGTAGGCGAGACAGGACATGTCTATGCTTTTGATATCCAATCAGAAGCTGTAGCAGCCACAAAGGCGCGGGTTGAAGAAGCGGATGTCAGTGAACGTGTGACCGTGATTCATGATAGTCACGATACGGTCCAAGCGGTCGTTGAAAAGGAAGCGCGTCCGATCACCGCGGCCGTCTTCAACTTAGGGTATTTACCGGGAAGTGATAAATCGATCACGACACACGGAAATACGACGATTGCCGCATTATCCCAACTATTAGACGTCATGGTTGTCGGTGGCGTCATCGTCATCGTGATTTACCACGGACATGAAAGTGGGAAAGTCGAACGAGACGAGGTGCTTCATTATGTAGAGTCCCTCGATCAAAAACAGGCAGGCGTCCTGCGTTATGGATTTATCAACCAAGTCAATCATCCCCCATTCATCGTGGCGATTGAAAAACGTGCATAAGAAAAAGGCGGCTCATTAGAGTCGCCTTCTGTCATTCTTGAATCAATTCATAAAACGTCATGAGGGTTTCCGCGAATTTCGTGTTCAATCGTTCGTAACCAAAGTGTGGGAATCCTTCCAATCGCCGGATATACACTTGGTCCCCACCGATTTTTCGACAAACATTCAACGTCAACTTCACGTCCGCAAACTGGTCGTCTGGTGCATAGAAACAGGCGAGCGGAAGGCGTGGCAGATGCTTCTTCTCTTCCTGATGCTCGACGATTTCTTCTTCGATCTCCCGATATTGCGCATATGTGATTTCTCCGAATCGGGACGACTCGTCTCCGCCGCCAGTAAATGTCATCATCCCAAGTGGCAAGTCAGGACGAAAACGGTCGACAGCACTTGCGACGACTTGTTTCAACCCACCGATTTGACGAGTGGCATGCCAATCAAACAATGGGGAGATATATGTGAGACTCCCGAGTGGCACATCGTACTCCTGCAAAAGGCGATTCGTTAAGAGTGCGCCAAGACTGAATGCCACGACATGAATCGGTAATTTATATTCTCCTGCCTCGCGCAATGCTCGCTTGATTAGTTGCTTATGGTCACCCGCCGTCAATCCAATCGATTGTTCGCGGACGACGATGACTTCATACTCGTCTTCGAGCCGTCGAATAAAGTTCTCGCTGATCCGTGACGTGAATTGTAACGGATACACGATGACGATGACTCCTTTTCGTACTTCTTCATTTGCCATACAGCCGTCACCTCGTTTATAGACTACATTCATTGTATCAAAAAAACATCAGCCGCAACTGATGTTTAAATAAAATCCGTCTGGAGGCTTAGCTCGGGTCATATCGTAAATGGATGAGTTCCATCGGACGATCATATACCTCTTCCTGGATGCGATTCACTTCTTTGAAAGATTGATGCAAGAGGAAGGCGATTGCTTGCTCATTCGAATTCTCAACGTACACTTCCATCGGCTGTTCTTTTTTCGATTGAAGGTGGGCCAAAAAGGCTGCGCCGTAGCCGTTTCGATGATAATCGGGGTGCAGATAGAGGCGGAGCATCTCCCACATGTCACCGCGATCGATGGCATGACAAAATCCGATGACATCTTCTTCATATTCGCCAACGATAAAATACTGTTCTCGTGCTTCTTCACTTGAACTGATTGCTCGTACAATCTCTTCTTGCCGATACGCGCGTTCCATCGCTCTCGTTCGATTGGAATCATCCTGTGAAATGGTCGCCAGCGCGATGTTCCGAATCAGCGTCGCATCTTCTGGCACTGCTTCCCTCATGTTCATGACAGCTTCCCCCTTTTGGCCAATCTATTTGTATCATTCCCTATCCCGGTGTTTTTATCCTGCTCCTTCATTTCTTTTTCATGACGATTCATCAGAAAACGTTACGTAGACATTGCTCTAGGGTATAACACAACCAATGCCAATCAAACGAAGGAGTGGAACCACATGGAACCTAGACAAGAACATGACCCGAAAGTAGAACAGACAGCAAACCCGAACCGTCAATTTGATCAATTGGACGGGGGAAGTCCAAAAATCAGTGTCGTGACCGGGATGTTGCTCGGTGCACTCGTCGGTGGTCTACTCGCCTTACTTAGCTCCTCGAACCGGGAGCAGACAAAGCAATCCCTCTCGAATGCGAAATCGTCGGTCGGGGGCATCGTCAACGAAGTGAAACAAGATCCTGCCGGAAAGGCGTCTCAAGTCATTGAACAAGTGAAGTCGGCCTCGACAAAGATTCAAGAAGTCTCTACAGATGTCCAAAACGTATACGAAAAAGTCGTCGGGGAAGTCGATACCGTGAAAGAGGACGTCACTAAAATCGTCGAGACGGCTCAAGAGGCCAAGTCGGACTTACAGGACATCGGGGAGAAAGTCGTCGAAGCGAAGGATACGGCGCTTGGACAAGATCCGACAACCGATTCTTCATCCGATTCGAACAAACAGGCACCGCCGACAGCATAAAAAAACGACCTTTCCTCGGAAAGGTCGTTTTTGATGATTACGCGAAACGTTTCGCGCCTTCTTCAAGAATGGCTGCTTTATCTGTTTGCTCCCATGGGAGTTCGATGTCTGTACGACCGAAGTGACCGTAAGCTGCCGTTTGTTTGTAGATCGGGCGACGAAGGTCAAGCATCTTGATGATGCCTGCTGGACGGAGATCGAAGTTCTCGCGAACGAGTTCAACGAGTTCCGTTTCGCTCAATTTACCTGTGCCGAACGTATCGACAGCGATTGATACTGGGTGTGCAACACCGATTGCGTATGCAAGTTGAACTTCTGCTTTATCAGCAAGTCCTGCTGCAACGATGTTTTTCGCTACATAGCGGGCTGCGTATGCCGCTGAACGGTCAACCTTTGTAGGATCTTTACCAGAGAATGCACCGCCACCGTGACGAGCGTATCCACCGTACGTATCGACGATGATCTTACGTCCAGTCAAACCTGCGTCCCCTTGTGGTCCACCGATTACGAAGCGACCAGTCGGGTTGATGAAGTATTTTGTTTCAGCATCGATGAGTTCAGCAGGAATGACTGCCTCGATGACATGTTTTTTCAAATCTTCTTGAATTTGCTCAAGCGTGATTTCTTCAGCGTGTTGTGTCGAAATAACAATCGTATCGATGCGCACAGGGTTGTTGTCCTCATCATACTCGACGGTTACTTGCGTCTTCCCGTCCGGACGAAGGTACTCGAGCGTACCGTTCTTACGCACTTCAGCAAGACGACGTGACAACTTGTGTGCTAACGAGATTGGAAGCGGCATGAGTTCAGGTGTCTCGTTTGTCGCATATCCGAACATAAGACCTTGGTCTCCTGCACCGATTGCATCGAGTTCCTCTTCAGTCATCTGACCTTCACGTGCTTCAAGCGCCTGGTCAACACCTTGCGCGATGTCTACCGATTGCTCATCGATTGACGTCAAGACCGCACACGTTTCAGCATCAAAGCCATATTTCGCACGCGTGTATCCGATTTCGCGGATTGTTTCACGGACAACTTTCGGGATATCCACGTAAGTTGACGTTGTGATTTCACCAGCTACGAGTACAAGACCTGTTGTGACAGACGTTTCTGCCGCAACACGGGCATTCGGGTCTTCCGCTAAAATGGCATCCAAGATGGAGTCAGAGATCTGATCACAAATTTTGTCTGGATGTCCTTCAGTAACCGACTCTGAAGTAAAAAGTCGACGGTTCAATTTTGACATTCAAAAAACCTCCTATAATAAGGGTATTATGTGGACGGTACTCGTTCCCCTTACGCGTTGCTTTGGGACGGTAATGAAAAAAACCTCCCCCGATGACATACATGGGGAAAGGTTGAATCGTTCTTCCTTACCCTCTTATCGTTCGAAGCTAATGGCTTCGCTTCAGGATAGCACCTTTTCCGCACAAGACTTCATGTCGGACGGTTGCTGGGCTTCGTAGGGCCTTGTTCCCTCCACCGCTCAGAATAAGAGTATCCGTTACGAAAACCATCATATAAATGACACTCGATTATGTCAAGGGAATCGGACGAATTCGTAAAAGTTTTCACAGACTTGCAAAACATTTCTGTTTGTGAATCGTCAAACATTTTTTTATTTCGTTTCTTTTTTTTAACACCTTGTGATAAGAGAATGTGATAAAATGACTTTGTAAGAAAGCGCTTACTTAGAGAGAAGAAACGCTTGTGTTTAATTAGTGTGTCACATATAATTAAAAATGTCATACTGATTAATCGTAATCGCGGAAGTATGCGGATTTCATCCACATCTATTTAGGGGAAAGGTGGGATTCAGGATGGCGACAACGCTCCTGAAAATCGAAGAATTAATTAATGGTGCCGACATGTTACGGAACTTGACGGTTCCAGAGCTGGTGGAAGAAGCCATTCAAAATGGTGAAGGTGTACTGACAAAAGACGGGGCATTATCTGTCAGCACCGGTGCTTTTACCGGACGGTCACCGAAAGACAAATTCGTCGTACAAGATGAAGTCAGCAACAACCTCGTCGATTGGGGTAAAGTGAACCAACCGATCGCAGAAGAGAAGTTTTCAGCACTTCTTGACAAAGTTCTCGACCATTTAGAAAAGAAGGATAAGCTGTATTATCTAGAAGCATCCGCTGGTGCAGATGAACACTATACGTTGCCTGTCCGTGCCATTACGGAGTATGCGTGGCACAGTCTGTTCGCCAAACAATTGTTCTTACGCGAATGGCCGACGAAAGGTGCGTTCGACCCGTTCACGGTCATTTATGCACCGAGCTATAAAGCAGACCCTGCGGTCGATGGTACGAACTCTGAGACGTTCATTCTCGTCTCATTCGCCAAGCGCACGATTCTGATCGGGGGAACAGAATACGGTGGCGAAATTAAAAAATCTATCTTCTCCGTCATGAACTTCTTGCTACCTGAGCAGAACGTGTTATCGATGCACTGTTCGGCAAACGTCAACGATGCGAACGAAACGGCACTCTTCTTCGGATTGTCGGGCACTGGGAAGACAACGCTTTCGGCTGACCCTGAGCGTCACTTGATTGGAGACGACGAACACGGATGGTCACCGGATGGGGTCTTCAACATCGAAGGAGGTTGTTACGCGAAGACGATCAACTTGTCTCGTGAGAACGAACCTCAAATCTATGATGCGATTCGCTTCGGTTCATTGATTGAAAACGTCGTGTTGAATGGAGATCGTACACCGGACTATAAGAACATTTCCTTGACGGAAAACACACGTGCGGCATATCCAATCGAGTTCATCGACAATGCGATGCTCCCATCTCGCGCAGGTCATCCGAATACGATTGTCTTCTTGACGGCAGATGCATATGGCGTCTTGCCTCCGATCAGCAAACTGACGAAAGAACAGGCGATGTACCACTTCTTGTCGGGTTATACGTCAAAACTTGCCGGCACGGAGCGCGGTGTCACAGAACCACAGGCGACATTCTCGACTTGCTTCGGTTCACCGTTCCTTCCGCTCGCTCCAGAGCGTTACGCGGATATGCTCGGTAAATTGATTGAGGAACACGACGTGGATGTCTACCTCGTCAACACAGGTTGGACTGGCGGTGCATACGGTGAAGGTTCGCGTATGAAACTCGCTTACACGCGTGCGATGGTCAACGCCGCAGTCAACGGTCAACTTCGTGACGTCGACACGAAGAAACATGACATTTTCAACGTCGAGATCCCAGTAGCCATCGAAGGCGTACCGAGTAACGTGCTCAATCCACGTGACACGTGGAGCGACCCAGCTCGCTACGATGTCGAGGCGAAGGCACTCGCGATGAAGTTTAAAGAGAACTTCACACGGTTCACGAAAGCGAGTGAATCGGTCATCGCAGCCGGTCCACTGGTCATCTAATACGAAAGCACCGACTCATCGAGTCGGTGCTTTTGCTTGTTGTAGCATCCATTCCATCGCTTGTTCGGTCGTCTCCCATTTATCCCAAAACGGGAGTTGGTGTCCGAACGGAAGCACCCAAAACTCGGCCTGCTCACCTAATTTCTCGGCGACTGCCGTCGCATGGCGCAATCGGACCTGTTCATCATCCGTACCGTGGATGATCAGCGTTGGAGCGCCCCATTCCTTATAGAGCGGAGAACGTTCCGTATATGCCGTTTCTGCCGATTCAGGGTCCCCGCCCGTCATGCGACGTAACATCTTCCGCATCGAGCGCTGCTCTTCATACGTCCACTGTAGATTCGTCACACCGGCCCATGAAGTGACAGTGGTGACCGGTCGTTCAGATGCGAGAGAGAGTGCCATCATCCCACCGCGCGAAAAACCGAGCGCATGAATCGGTCGTCCACTCGTTTGGACGCGATCATAGAGTGAGAGTACGTCTTCTAAATCCTCTCCACCGAAGTCTTCTTTTCCCGTACCTCCGTGATTGCCTCGATAAACCGGGGCCACCACATGAAAACCACGTGCCGCAAATTGCATGAGTCGCGGCAACCGGACGTCTCCGATTCGTGCCGTCCCCCCTCGTAAGTACATCAATACCTGTCCGTTCGACCGTTTCGGTTCAATCGAATAAGCGACGACCTCTTCCCCATCATTCGTCGTATACCACCCACGCGTCACCCGATAACCGGCATAAGGTGGCAAGACGTCGACCCGATCAAACCAAGTGTTGCTCATGGAGCACCCTCATCGTTTCCGGTAAGACACGGTCTTTCATCATAAAACTGTAACGTGGATTCCGTAGTAGGTTGTCCGGCAAGACATCGATCAAGACGGCCCCATCCGTCTCGTCGACTGCGGGATGATCTTCGAATCGTTCGATTTCCGCAAAATAAATGTTTTTGATGACGGTGTCGCCGCGGCCGAGCACACGATACTGCCCCATGTATCGTAATGTCTTGACGACGCCTCCGGTCTCTTCATATACTTCCCGGATGGCAGCGGCATCCTCATGTTCGCCCGGCTCGACTTTCCCACCTGGGAATTCGAGCCCTCGTTGCTTATGTTTCGTCAATACCCATTTGTCCTTATATCGGGCGACGACCCAGACGTGGAGCGGCGTGTCTGAGAACGGATAATGGGTGAAGCTTAACTCGACTTGATTATGATAGTAATCCTTGAATGTCTTCATAGTCCATCCCTTTCTTTCCCCTGTCTACTCTCACTTTACCTTGTCTGCACCCAGTTTCAAACAAAAAAATCGGTCCGACACGCGGACCGATTCGTTTTCTTATTGATTCAAGCGTTTTTCAAGTTCTGCTTTTTGTTCTTCATACCCTGGTTTACCGAGTAATGCGAACATGTTCGCTTTGTATGCTTCAACGCCAGGTTGGTTGAACGGGTTCACCCCGAGGATGTATCCGCTCATTGCACATGCTTTCTCGAAGAAGTAGAACAAGTAACCGAGGTGGTAAGGTGTCATCTCTGGCAATTCGACGACAAGGTTCGGTACGTCCCCATCTGTATGTGCGAGGAGCGTCCCTTCTGTCGCCTTGTCGTTCACGAATTGGATTGTTTCGCCTGCGAGGAAGTTCAAACCATCCAAGTCTTGTGCGTCTTCTGGGACATTCATTGTGTGACGGACTTCTTTCACACGGATGACTGTCTCGAACAAGTCGCGACGGCCTTCTTGAATGTATTGACCCATCGAGTGAAGATCAGTCGAGAAGTCGACAGCCGCAGGGAAGATCCCTTTGTTGTCTTTCCCTTCTGATTCTCCGTAAAGCTGTTTCCACCACTCTGACACGTAGTGTAGAGCTGGTTCGTAGTTGACGAGCATCTCAATCGATTTACCTTTCGCATAGAGAGCATTACGTACGACTGCATACTGATACGCTTCGTTCTCAGCCAATTCTGGCGAGCTGTAGGCGTTTTGTGCATCGCGTGCGCCTTCCATCAAAGCATCGATATCGATTCCTGCAGCGGCAATCGGAAGAAGTCCGACCGGTGTGAGGACAGAGAAACGTCCACCGACGTCATCTGGAATAACGAACGTCTCGTAACCTTCAGCGTCCGCGAGCGTCTTGAGGGCACCACGGGCACGGTCTGTCGTCGCATAGATCCGCTCACGCGCTCCGTCTTGACCATACTTATCTTCCATGAATTGCTTGAGGACACGGAATGCGATCGCAGGTTCTGTCGTCGTTCCTGATTTCGAGATGACGTTGATTGAGACGTCTTTCCCTTCAAGCACTTGAAGCAATTCTCTCATATACGTTGAAGAGATGTTATGGCCCGCATAGAATACTTGTGGCGCCTTGCGCTCTTCTTTTGACAATACGTTGAAGAACGAATGTTGAAGCATTTCGATCGCTGCACGGGCACCGAGGTAAGAACCTCCGATTCCGACGACGACGAGAACATCTGAATTCTCGCGAATTCGTTCCGCCGCAGCTTTGATTCGTGCGAACTCATCTTGATCGTATTCGGTCGGAAGGTCGACCCACCCAAGAAAATCACTTCCGGCACCGCTCCGCTCGTGAATCACCGAGTGAAGAGTTTTTACCGTTTCTTGCATTTGGTCGATTTCATGCTTCCCTACGAATGAGAGCGCGTTTGAATAATCGAAACGTACAGTTGACATGTCATTTCCTCCTTTAAATCGCTCGTAAAAGAGCCATACATGACCCATCATAAACGGAAAGTCTAGATTCGTTCAATCATTATTGCAAAATAGGCAAGAAATCGCCTTATTTACTTAGTTCGAGAATATGCGCAACATCTTCCCGTTCGAGCGTACGGAAACGACCAAATGCACCACGTTTCATCGCAGAATCAAGAATCGCATCGAATGTCGACTCATCGATATCGTAGTCACGAAGCGAGTTCGGTGCACCGAGTTGATCGAAGAACGCACGGATGGCCTCGATTGTACGCTTCCCTGTCTCTAAATCCGTTGCACCTGGCTCCACATCGAACACTTCCGTACCGAGTCGAGCAAAGCGAGCCGCGTTGTCTTCATCCAACACATGTTCCATCCAACGTGGGAAGAGGATCGCGAGGCCCCCAGCATGCGGGATGTCATGGACAGCAGATACGGCGTGTTCGATGTTGTGCGATGCCCAGTCACCGGCTGCACCCATTTGAAGTACACCGTTCAATGCCATCGTACCTGAGAATAAGATGATGGCACGGAGGTCTACGTTTTCTAAATCGTTGACGAGTTTCGGTGCCGATTCGACGACCGCTTTCAACACACCTTCTGTCATGCGTTCTTGTACCGGCGCATGGTTCGGGTGGAAGTATTGCTCGAAACAGTGGCTCATCATGTCGACGATGCCATAAATTGTCTGGTCTTTTGGAACTGACACGGTGTAACGTGGATCGAGGATCGAGAATGTCGGGAATACAAGTGGGTGACCCCAACCGAACTTCTCTTGAGTCTCCCAGTTCGTGATGACCGATCCCGAGTTCATCTCCGACCCTGTCGCAGCGAGTGTAAGGACTGTCCCGAATGGTACCGCCTCTGTCGGGATATGTTCACGAAGTACGATGTCCCACGCGTCCCCGTCATATGGAATCGCTGCTGAAATCAGTTTTGTGCAGTCGATGACGGAACCGCCACCGACAGCTAGCAAGGCATCAACGTCCTCTTCACGCGCAAATTTCACCGCACGACGTACAGTCTCAATCCGCGGGTTCGGTTCAACACCTGAGAAGTCTACGTATGAGATACCGGCTTTTTCAAGCTCGGCCACGACTTCATCGTACGTCCCGTTCTTTTTGATGCTTCCGCCACCATAGACGAGCATCACTTTCTTCGCGTCAAGCGCTTCTAGTTCTCCACCTAATTTTTCGACCTGATGTGTTCCAAAAATTAGTTTTGTCGGGTTTTTGTATTCAAAGTTGTGCATAAGTTAACCTCCTCATAGAAATATGTAACACCTACACTATATACCCTGTTTTCACGGAATGAAAAGTATCGTGCTTACTGATAGATACGGTCGATGATGTGATGCAAGATGACCGCTTCCTCCGCTTGCCGATAGTTCAGCTCTTCTCCACAGGCCTCAAGGAAGAGTCGGATTTGCCGCTCATACGGGTCGTGTTCAGTCAAATAAGCTGGTCGCTCGTCAAACAATGCCCCAAATTTCTCCGTGTGAAGTGTGAGCGGGAACAGACTGGCTCCGGCTTTCGTGCCGCGACATTCCACTCGCATCGTATCTTTTTCCTCGATATTGGCCATGTAGCTGACGTCGAGTAATAAGGATGCTCCGTTTTCAAACGTGACCATCGCTCTCGCCGTATCCTCGACTGTGAGCGAACTCGCGTCCCATTCCCCCAGCAAGCCGACACCAGGACGATTCCCTAAGTACTGACCTACATGACCGACGACCTCTCTCGGTTTCGGGTATCCCATCAAATGAAGCGCCAGGTCTAACATATGCACACCTATGTCGAGTAATGCACCCCCGCCTTGCAGTTCTTTATTCGTGAAGACACCCCATCCCGGAATTCCACGCCGTCGAAGCGCGAGCGCCGTCGCTGCATAGATGTCTCCGAGTTCACCCGCATCAATCATTCGCTTCAACAGAACCGTATCCTCACGATGTCGGTAATGGAATCCGTAATGCAATGTTTTTCCGGCTCGTTTTGCCGCTTCTAACATCTCGATCGCTTCATTCTCTGAAATTCCCGGTGGCTTCTCACAGAGAACGTGACATCCTGCTTCAAGCGCAAGCAGCACTTGCTCTTTATGTAAGGCGTTTGGTGTACATATACTGACCGCATCGAGATTTTTGCGTGAAAGCATCTCTTCGACCGTCTCATAAACGTTTGGGATGCCGAACTGTCGTGCGACACGTTCCCCGTTTGCCCGTGTCCGGTTCATGACCGCTACCACATCCATGCCTGCTTTGACATAATTCGGGATATGGGCACTCGTCGCAATTCCTCCCGTTCCGATGATGCCAATCTTCATGCCATCCCCTCCTATTCGCTTTACAGTTTCGTCATTCAATCCGCCGATTCCTGTAAAATAAAAAAGGTGACCCGTTTAGAACGGGCCACCTTGAAACACTTACTTCTTGAAGTTTGTGTTTTTGATCCAGTCTTCAAGTTTGTCTTTGAGGACTGTGAATCCTGGAGCTTCTTCTTGCTTGAAGTTTGAAGATGCTTCGTTGCGGCGTGGCGCACGACGAGCTGGCTTCGCAGACTTCTCGCGTTTTGGAGCTTCTTGAGTCGCTTTCATTGAAAGCTTGATTTTTTTAGAAGCTTCGTCCACTTCAAGGATTTTCACTTCAACTTCTTGACCAACTTGAACGTAATCGTTTACGTCTTTTACGTAGTCGTGTGAGATTTCTGAAATGTGTACAAGACCTTGAGTCTCATCGTCGAGTGCTACGAAAGCACCGAAAGGTTGGATTCCTGTTACTTTACCTGTTAATACTTGATCTTTTTCGTATTTTGCCATTACAAACAACTCCTATGCTAAATTCATCAACTTACTATAACATACTTTTTTCGATAAAGTGTAGAATTTAGTAAAAAAGATTATTTTTGACGTGTTGGTATGTTTTAAAGTCGAAGTGCGGGGTAAATACAAATCAAGCAAGACTTCAAGTATTCCCCCCTGATTCCGCTAGGCGACTCGCCTAGCCCTTTTTTTGTTCAAAATGTCGTAAACGGCTTCTGATGACGAATCGGATAGATCGTTTCTCCAGCCATGTCGTTCAAAATGACCGCATTTCGATAGACTGCCATCCCGAGATTCGTCGCAGCCGGACCATGTGAATGCTCTATATTCGTGTGCGTAAACAACTTTCCGCCTAGCGACTCGCTCATGATCACCTCATACGTGTCACGGACTGCCCATTCTCCCTCTACTTCCCATACAACCGGGAGCTGATCTATCCAAGATGGGATCACCGGGCGATACCCCGTCGCCACGACAACGAGATCGTACTCTCTTTCAATCATTTCTCCCGTATACCGTTGGGTCCCTTTCAAACGATGTGTTAACCAATCATAAGAAATCGATTCCACTTCGACCTGTGTCATCATATCAGCCTTCGTCGCTTTCGCTTCTGCCGTCCGATGATACAAGGTCTCATAGATCGAGGTCATCGTCTCAGGATTGACACCATGACGGAAACGCTCGAATGACCCGAGTAGCTCTTGCCGAGCGTCGTACGGTAGCTTATGAAAATAATCGACATAATCCACACTAAAAATTTCATCCCCAAGCTTGCCTGCTTCGAGTGACTCAAATTGTTCGGAGCGTGTGATCCAGTCGACGCGTTGTTCATCCGTCGCTTCACGCAACAAGTCCAGAAAGACTTCCGCCGCACTCTGTCCGCTCCCCACGACCGCGACACGATATCGGTCTTTGAGGACGTCACGGTACGTCAAATAATCGCTCGTATGAATGACTTGTTCAAACCCGTCCGGCACGAATGGCGCCGCCCCTGTCCCTAGGACGAGATGTCTTGTATGAACTTGTGGCGATCGACCATCTGATTCGACGGTCACGAGGAAGCCCTCTTCTTCCACTACAACGTCAGACACATAATGATTGAAACGAATCGTCGACAGTTGATTTACAACCCATCGCAAGTAACGATTGTATTCCGTTCGAGGAATCTTATCTTGTTCTTGCGTGATAAATGTTTGGAGTCGACCCGTATCACTCAAATAGTTCAGAAAACTCGCCGAATGGGTCGGGTCCGCCAACGTGACGAGATCTTGTAAATAATGCGTTTGCATCGTCATCCCTTCAATCAACATGCCTTCATGCCACATCATCTCCGCGCGTTGCTCAAAGCAAATCCCATGCAGTTCAGTTTTTTCCGTAAGGGCCATGAGACCAAGATTATACGGACCACACCCGATTGCAACAAAGTCAAATCGTTTCATCATCTTCACCTCGCCCGTCTTTTCCCTTTCGTTATATCGCTAAAACGCCAAAGAACTCTCATGAATGAGAGTCCTTGGCTACTGTGACTTCAAATTGTTTCATGAAACGTTGAATCCGGAGAATCGCTTCTTGTAGTTGTTCGAGCGAAGTCGCATAACTCGCCCGGACGAATCCTTCCCCGCTCTCACCGAAGGCATTTCCAGGAACAACGGCGACACGTTCTTCGATGAGAAGACGTTCTGCAAATTCCTCACTCGTCAATCCAGTATGTCGAATCGAAGGAAAAGCATAAAATGCTCCACCTGGCACGTGCGTCGGTAATCCCGCCTCGTTCAGCGCTTGAATGAAATAGTTCCGACGTTGACGATAACTTTTCACCATGCTCGGCACGTGCTGCTCACGAGTCCGAAGTGCCTCGAGTCCACCGAATTGAACGAGCGTAGGTGCACACATCATGCCATATTGATGGACCTTCAACATCTCTCGTGTCACAACTTCGGGCGCGCATGTGAAGCCAAGACGCCATCCTGTCATTGCGAACGCTTTTGAGAAACCATTCACAACAATCGTCCGGTCTCGCATGTCGTGGAGCGTCGCGAAGCTGACGAATGGGTCGTCATAACAAAGTTCCGCATAAATCTCATCGCTGACCACCCAAAGGTCATACTTTGTCGCGAGTTCTGCGATTTGCGCGAGTTCGTCGCCATTCATCGTAGCGCCCGTTGGATTGGACGGGAAGCAGAGCAAGATCGCTTTCGTTCGTTCTGTGATGGCTTGCTCGACGTCATCCCGATCGAGTCGAAACCCTTTCTCTGGACGACACGCGACAGGCACGACGGTTCCACCTGCCAACTCGATGAGTGGACCATATGAAACGAATGCCGGTTCGACCACGATGACCTCGTCCCCTGGATTGAGAAGGGCACGGAATGCGATATCGAGCGCCTGCGATGCCCCTGTCGTGACAATCAATTCAGACGTCGGATCGTACTCGACTAAAAAGCGTTCTTTCATATAAGTTGCAATCTCTTCACGCAACTCGATGAGACCGGCGTTAGCACTATAGGCCGTATATCCTTCTTCGAGTGCGGCATAGCTCGCTTCTCGCACGTTCCACGGTGTGATGAAATCCGGTTCTCCCACCCCGAGAGAGACCACGTTATCCATCGTCTGTGCTAAGTCGAAGAAACGGCGAATGCCCGATGGCTTCATCGAGACGACTTGATTTGATAAAGACTTCATGGCGTGATGTTCAACCGCTTATCTTCAGTTTGTGGGGTGAACAAGATCCCGTCATGTTTGTACGTCTTCAATTTGAAGTGAGTTGTCGTCGACAAAACCGAATCAAGCGGCGAAAGCTTGTCTGAGACAAATGAGGCAACATCTTGAAGCGAGTTTGCCCGGATGACGACTTGAAGGTCATAAGCCCCCGACATCAAATAAAGCGCCGTCACTTCTGGGAAGCGATAAATACGCTCGGCCACGTCGTCAAATCCGCGCCCTCGTTTCGGAGTCACTTTAACGTCAATGAAGGCAGTGACATCGTGGCGATTGATTTTTTGCCAATTGACCATGGCACGAAATCCAAGGAGAATCCCGTCTTGCTTGAACTTCTCGAGCATCGACTCAATCGTCTCTTCATCGAGTGCCAACAAGTCAGCCAACATCTTCGTCTCGAGATACCCCTTTTCTTCTAACAATTCTAACAACTCAAGTTCTTTTGATGAATACATACTTATTCTCCTTCCGTTCGACCAGGTAGCACGCCTGTGAACGTTCTCTCTGTCTGTCTCACGTATGAACGTCGTTCCTCCTGAACGATATGGAAATTCTTCATCTCCATGTCTGTCAGACCGTGCTTTTGACAAAAACGATCAAAATAACGACGTCTCGTTTCATCCTGTATTGCTGATAGGTTGTCGGTCCCGTTGAACGCGTACAGTACCGTCGCACGCGCCGGGTGTGACACGGTGAATGCATCCATTACCCTTAACAAGAAATCCCAATCCCAGTAGTTATAGACGTCTTCGTCGAATAGGCCGATCGTGTCATGAATCGATTTGCGATACATCGTACCCGAAGGGATAAACGTCGAGTCCTGACGCATCCGCTCTCGATCGAACGCGTAAGCGAACGGTTCCCAGTCCGTCACGACACGACGGCCTCCTCTCCATTCGAAGCGGAACAGCTCAGCGTCCGAATAGACGAGGTCAGCCTGTTGAAGGTCGCGTAGCCCTGCCTCTAGATGTGTCGGCATGAGCAAATCGTCATCGTCTAGTAACAAGATGACATCGCCTCTCGCTTCGAGAACACCACGATTACGGGCACGAACATGATGGTTTTCACCCACTTCGATGACACGTGCATCCAATTGATTCAAAAAAGGCGCCAAAAGGTGTTGTTTTGGCGGCCCTTCATTATTCATGACCAAGACCTCAAACTGCTGAAACGTTTGGACCGTTAGACTTTCAAGCAGTTCCGTCAGTTCCGTCTCGCGCTTATAAGCCGGAATGACAATCGAGACAATCGGTTTCATCCGCGATATGCCGTCTCAACGAGTGGAAGAATTGCTTCCCAGCTCACACCGTTCTCCTTTGATACGGTCACAAAGTCACCATAAGCAAAGACACTCTCCACGCCTTCGATTTCAACTAACTTGGCGAGAAGCGGTTGATCTGTCGCTTCGCCCGCCTTCACACTTTGACTCTTGGCGCCAAACACGTTCTCTGGAAGTGTCACTTTCATCGCATTCGGATTCGGTGTTGGATCAATTCGTAACATTATTGGTTCCTCCTTATAGTTGGCAAGATGACGATGCGAGGAGTCGCTGCGCCATCTCGAAAATCTCTGTTTCTGGTGGACACGCATCGAACGCTTCAAGAAGCGTTCGGCGAATCACTTCGGTCAATTGTTCGGTAGAATCGACATAGGTTAATGCCATCATGACTTCATCAAACTCCGGTCCGTATGAACCTGCCCCATAACCGAGTGGGTCCCATGTTAATAATAAGTCTTCTGTACGCACTTGTTAAACCCTTCTTTTCGCTGAAATTCCATGTCCTACTTCACCAATCTACCTTACTTTTTACTCGGATACCAGCCTTGACAAATGGATTCATATTTCTTGATTCATCAGAACACTATATCTAGTATGAAATGAATATGCAGGTATTTTGATAAGTAACGTCAAATACAATCCATTCCACCTCAAACAAACGGATGAAATGTTTCATCAAGAGTGATGAAATCGAATTCATCAATTTGTGAAAAAACAAGCAAAGACAATACATAAATTTTTTTCATCTCAGTTCTCTGTCTCAAATTGGGTCATGAAGCCCTTTTGGAGCAAAAGCAAAAAGGTGACGGGCACATTCCAGAATGTCAAGGATTGAAAAACTAAATATAGGTGTTTTATGATTAAAAAGATAAAAAAGTGTCAATATATAGTTAACGGGTATTTTGATCGTTAACACGATATTGTGACAGGTAAGGAAGTTCTTATTATCCTTTTATAACGTCTACACCATCTAAAGGAGTGATCTATTTTGACATCCCCTATCCACCACGAGACGATGCTACCAGCGGCTCCAACGCTTTCTGACGTCTCTTCTCTTATTCAATCTATCCAGACACGGTATCCTCACTTAAGCGTAGAACGCTATGAAGAACGGGCGATTCGGGCGCTCGAGACAAAAACGCTAACACAAGATGTAGTATATGACTTATTGACGATGCATGCCCTCGATATGTTGAAAGCCGAAGAACCGGACTGGACGTTCGTGGCAACGGAAATGTACTTGAACCGCCTCTATCTTGAAGCGGCACGCAACCGCGGTTACGAAGCATCTATGCGTTATGGTAACTTCTATCAACTGGTCGAGACGTTAACATCAAAACGAATTTTCACGTCAGCGCTTCTCGATACGTATTCAAAAGAAGACATGGACCATCTCGAAACATTGATCGACCCATCCCGTGACCGTCTCTTCACATATATCGGACTCCGCACGTTGTCGGACCGCTATCTTGGGCGCGATCATGTGAAGAACCTTTATGAGCTTCCACAGGAGCGCTTCATGGTCATCGCGATGACGCTCATGCAAAAAGAAGATGAGACGACTCGATTGAAGCTCGTCGAAGAAGCTTATTGGGCTTTATCAAACCTTTATATGACGGTCGCGACACCAACGTTGTCAAACGCCGGTAAATCATATGGACAGCTCAGCTCTTGTTTCATTGATACAGTTGATGACTCCCTCCGTGGCATTTATGATTCGAACACCGATGTGGCGACGCTCTCAAAAGGTGGCGGTGGAATCGGTGTCTACCTCGGGAAAATTCGTTCACGTGGTAGTGACATCAAAGGATTCAAAGGCGTCTCAAGTGGTGCCCTTCCTTGGATGAAGCAATTGAACAACACGGCCGTCTCTGTCGACCAACTCGGTATGCGTCAAGGCTCAATTGCCGTCTATTTAGACATTTGGCATAAGGACATCTTCGAATTCCTAGACGCGAAATTGAACAACGGGGATGAGCGCCTCCGGACACACGACTTGTTCACAGGCGTTTGCTTACCGGACCTCTTCATGCGTACGGTCGAGGCACGCGGCGACTGGCACTTGTTCGATCCACACGAGATTCGTACCGTGATGGGATATAGCCTTGAAGACTATTTTGACGAATCAGAGAACGGTGGAAGCTTCACAGAGAAATATATGGAATGTGTCAACACGCCAGAATTATCTCGTGTGACAGTTCCAGCCATCGACCTTGTAAAACGTTACATGCGCTCACAACTTGAAACAGGTACACCATATATGTTCTTCCGAGACGCAGTGAACCGCGCAAACCCAAACAAACATGCCGGGATGATCTACAGTTCCAACCTCTGTTCTGAAATTGCGCAAAACATGTCGGCAACGACAATCGAAGAAGAATACACACAAGACGGAAAAATCGTCATCACAAAGACTCCTGGTGATTTCGTCGTCTGTAACTTGAGTTCAATCGCACTTGCTCGTGCCGTGAAAGCCGATGTGCTCGAACGACTCATCCCGATTCAAATGCGTATGCTCGATAACGTCATCGATTTGAATACGATCGAAGTTCCACAGGCGATGATCACGAACCAGAAGTATCGTGCAGTCGGTCTAGGAACGTTCGGTTGGCATCACTTGCTCGCACTAGAAGGAATCCGTTGGGAATCGGTCGATGCCGTTCAATATGCAGAGAAACTCTATGAAAAAATCGCGTATCTCACAATCCAAGCATCGATGGAACTCGCCAAAGAAAAAGGAGCATTCGGCGTCTTCGAAGGTTCAGAATGGCATACAGGCGAATACTTCAAGCGTCGGAACTATCGTTCACACGACGACCTCGATTGGGACGGTCTCGCAGCAGAAGTACATCAAAACGGCGTCCGTAACGCCTATATGATGGCCGTTGCACCAAACTCATCGACGGCGATTATCGCTGGTAGTACCGCATCGATTGACCCGGTCTACAAAAAGGTCTACTCAGAAGAGAAGAAAAACTATAAGATTCCAGTCACGGTTCCCGACTTGACGCCGGACACGAACTGGTTCTATAAATCAGCATTTGAAATTGATCAATTATGGAGCATCCGTCAAAACGCGGCTCGCCAGCGCCACATCGACCAAGCAATCAGCTTCAACTTATACGTGAAGAACGATGTAAAAGCGACAGAGCTTCTTGCGATGCACCTCGAGGCATGGTCTCTTGGCATGAAGTCGATTTACTACACTCGTTCGACGACTGTCGAAGTCGACGAATGTGAGTCGTGTGCTTCGTAAACCATCGTCATAATCATTATGTACATTTTATAGAAAGGTGGTCCACCCTATGAACATCGCAATCGTCTGTCATTCGATGAGTGGAAACACAGAAGAAGTGGCATCGCTCATCGAATCGACACATCATCGCCGTGGCGATACGGTCGTCCGCTATGATGCCGATCGCGTCGGATATCGCGAAGCTCAATCGCTCGCTTCGTTCGACCTCGTCTATTTCGGCTCTTACACGTGGGCAGACGGAATCTTACCAGACGAAATGAAAGATACGTTCCGCCTCGTGTTAAAGGAACTCCAAGTGCCGATTCGACAAGCTGCGGTATTCGGAACCGGTGACAAGATGTTTGTACATTTCTGTCGCGCTGTTGACGAGATGGCGTACCACCTTTCAAAATACGGAATCCCACTTGCCGGGGAACTGCTTAAAATCGAGCAGTCCCCACGTAACCAACCGTTCAACGTCCAACATTGGGCAGAGCGGATGGCTCACCATGTAGAAGAAGGAGTTATGCATCATGTCGATTCAGAAAATCAAATTATTGTCGCCCAAACATCCTAACCGGGCAACCGCCATCATTGGCGGGGAAACGAGTTCGATCGTCAATTGGAACGATATCGCGTATCCTCAGTTCTATACCATTTACAAACAGTTATTATCGAACTTTTGGATTCCTGATGAGATCTCAATGTCTAAGGATATGCAACAATGGCCGCAATTGACTGAACGTGAACAGGATGCATTCAAACGGATCATCGGACTGCTCTCGATTCTCGACTCGGTCCAGACACGATACATCCTCGAGTCTTCTATGTTCTCATCTGACTCGTCTGTACACGCCGTTCTCGCGGTCATCGCACAACAAGAGGTCGTGCACAATCAATCATACAGCTATGTCCTATCAAGTCTCGTGCCACTCGCTGAACAAAATCGAATCTTTGACATCGCCAAAGACGATGAAATGGTCATGAAGCGCAATCAATTCATCTTGGACTTATATGAAGCGTTCCGCGAGACTCCGAACGCTGAAAACTTTGCGAAATCGCTCGTTGCATCCGTCATTCTAGAAGGCATCAACTTCTATTCAGGATTCGCTTATTTCTACAATCTCGCCCGCCACCAAAAGATGGTCGGTACATCAACGATGATCAGTTATATCCAACGTGATGAGATGCAACATTCTTACTTCATCAGCCAGCTCTTACGTGCCGTGCTGACAGAAAATCCGAAGATTGATGAAAACGGAAAGTTCAGTCAGTTCGTATACGACACGATGGCAGAAGCGGTCGACCTCGAGATCGAGTGGTGTGAATACGTTCTCCGTGACCTCGATGGACTCGACGTCAGTGAAATGCGAGACTACGTCAAATACTTGGCGAATAAACGCCTCCGCGTCATCGGTCTGAATGACTTGTATGAAGGATTTGACGAAGATGTCATGCCTTGGATCCGTGCATACTCAGATGACTCGCTCAATGCGACAAAATCTGATTTCTTCGAACAAAAGTCACGTTCTTATGCGAAAGTGACAGACGCGAACGGATTTGATGATCTATAAAATTGAACCGAACCGATTTAATCGGTTCGGTTTTTTGTACATCAAAAAAACCCAGACAATCATGTCTGGGTTAATTCAAATCAATAATAAGTCTGAACATATTTGGCAATTCCTTCAGCCACACCTTCCGCCATTTGCTGACGAGACGTGTTACTTCGAAGGTAAGTCAAATCTGTTGGTGATGAGATAAATCCTAATTCGACGAGTGCAGATGGCATTGTATTATACGTAATAACGTAATAATTAGCTGTTTTCACTCCTCGGTTCGACATTCCACTCATTTTACCTGCCAAGTTGCTTTGAATGTTTGAAGCAAGGACACGACTTCGAGCGCTGTGCGCAGACTGAGAAGAATAGAACGTTTCTACCCCTTTCGCAGATGATGAACCGGCTGCGTTGACGTGCATACTTACAAACAAATCACCACGTAACGACTTCGCTGCAGCAACTCGCTGATCTAGAGTCAAATAGACATCAGTTGAACGAGTGAGACGTACATTGTAATCATATTTTGAGCGAAGATAAGCTTCTACACGTTTCGTTACATCGAGTACAATCGTTTTCTCATAGAGAGATCCATTAACTGCTCCTGGGTCTTTTCCACCGTGTCCTGGATCAAGGACGATGACTGTTCCAGTCGATGTGCTCGGCTTAGATGTCATCACGAATGCTGAAGAAATGAAAGCATCTTGTCCATTGAACTTGATTTTATGGAAACCATTGATTGTCCCATAATGTGAAACAGCTGTTCCGTGATTGAGTTGACCAACCACATTCGAATCAAGACTCGCTTTCGAACGAACGTTCAATACATCACCTGGTGTGTTGATGTATACCGTACCTTTTGGTGCAGCTTCCGGCGCTGCCGGGGCTTTCCCTTTCGTCAACCACGAACTCGCTGTGTAGTAGACTTTCGAGCCGATATGAACAGTCGACCAACTCGAATTGTACGCTTTGTATGAAACAGCCGTGTATTTCGGAAGAACCATGAGGACTTCCGAACTCTGATGGGTTTTCCCAAACAAGTTTACTGTACGGTTTGCATACCCTTGCGTGAGTCCATCATCCGGTTTCGTTGTCGTCGGAGGCTCTGTCGGCGTTTTCGACGTAGAGATCCAAGCTGTCGGTGTGTAATAAGTTTCACTTCCGAGATATACAATCGACCAGCTCGAGTTGTATTTGCTCGAGACGACAGCCGTGTTCACGGGGAGTACCTTCTTCACCGCCGAACGTTGATTCCGCTCAGCGAAGAGTTTCATCTCCCGGTTTGCATACCCGTCTTTTTTCTCTACACCAGTTTCCAATGTGCCTGCTGTGATGCCCCAAGTCGGCGTATAATACGTCTCGTTCCCGATATAGACAATCGACCAACTTGAATTATATTTACTCGAGACGACAGCCGTATGTTTCGGAAGAACTTTCTGCACTTTCGAACGTTGGTTGCGTTCAGCGAACAACTTCAACTCACGGTTCGCGTAGCCGTTTGTCCGCTCCACATTCGATTCTGTCAGTTTCGGTGCGATGTAAGCTTTGGCGGCATAGTACGTCTTGCCATTTAGGTAGACTTTTGCCCAAGAAGAATTATGAACGGCATACTTCACTTCCGTCCCTTTCTTCAACGTAGCGACAATCTTCGCCGATCGATGAGACGTGACTCGTACGTTTAAGTTCGCAGTTGTCACACCAGTAGACGTTGCCGCCTGCGTCGTTAGCGAACTTGCAGTGGATGAAAGTTTCCGAATGTACTGGGCCGAGGCATAGTATGTACGATTGTTTACATACACTTTGTGCCAGGACTGATTATACGTTCCATACTTTACTTTCGTGCTTTTTGGTAATGTTTTCACTACCTTCCCACTCAGACTAGGGGATGTACGAATGTTCAAATTGACAGTCGTCTCTCCATCGTAAGTAGCAGCTTCAGCAGACGGAAGTTGCATACCAAACAAGAGGACCGTTAAGATGAGGGCAACTTTCAATAGTTTCATTTTCATCCAAAATATTCCTTTCTCATTGCGGCATTTCCTACTAACAACAATTTCATATTAGCATAATGCTTTTTTAAAAAAAGTAAATATTTGAAAAAAAGATGAATGTTTTTGATAAAAAGGTAAATGTTTTTATTTGACCGGTCGGATGATCAGAAACGTCTCCGCACCGTAACGTTCGATGGCGACAGTAAAGCCTTCTTTAATCGAAGGATTCTCTGTAACAATCAATCCATCTCGTTTCTGTTGAATTACAAATCCGTCCAATCCTTCAATCGCTGCAATGCGACAAAAACGCTCGATATGTTGTTCTCGTTCTATATATCGGTCGAATCGCTCAAACGATTTAACTGGGACTCCGCCCCAATAGCGACCTGGCTGATGTGATAGATAAGTACGCACCGATGTCTCCGTAATCGGATCCGGCGTATGATCAAATCGTCCGAAGTCCCGGGCCGACTTCTCTTCGATAAGGGCAAAGAGTGAATCGAACAGATTGAGATGGTAAGACTCTCCAAGAGACAAAGCGGCACGCTGCAATTGCTCGATATGATGCTGTAGTGATTGACCTTTACGATTCGGTTTTAACTTCTTATCGCCTTCATAAGCGTTCAAAATCCGCGCCACTTCCCCTGCCTCTTCAACAATTTGAAAATACAGTTTCTCTTTCGATTCTCCTCCCTCTGCCTCTGGTTGTTGCAATGCAATCGCATACTGGTTTGCCAGACACGTGGAGATCACTAGTACATCAAGTAACTCCTCTTTCAACTCATCCCGCGCCTCTCTCCTTAACGCGCCACCTACTTCTCCTACCTCTTCTAACAATCGTGCTAGCCCGGATAAAGGTCTCCAGTAACCACCTAAATGAAGAATCATCGTATCGATTTTCTGTTGAACTTCTCTCACGTTCATTCACCTATCTTTCTGCTTTATTTACCGCTTACATGATATACTATGCTCAACCTAGTTGTCCGGAAAGGGTGGGTTCCACATGTCGTCGGCAAGACTTTGGCAATTGCTTCGATTCATTCTCGTCGTTATCGGTTTCTTTTTAATCACTTGGCTATTGAATATACTTTTCGAATATACATATCCGTTCGTATTTGCCTTGCTCTTGTCCTTGATGACCGTCCCGCTCGTCAACTTTTTCGAGCGAAAATCAAATATGCCTCGTGCACTCGGCACTCTCATTTCCTTGATCATCGTGCTTAGCATCGTCGTCGGAATCATCACCATCGTCATCATCCAATTGATTCATTATGCAACGGTGGCAGCGGAACGACTCCCTGAACAAATTGAGACACTCACCGAGTTTATCCAACGACTGTTCAATGAGAAAATCGCACCGCTCGTCAATGATGCATACGAGAGCTATCAGCAGTTAAATCCCGGACAGACGACCTCGCTCGAGGGAGGAATCACCGAGCTCGGTGTCCAACTCGCCTCAGCGATTGGTGTCTTGTCCCGCGGAGTGGCCAGTGTGCTACAAAACATGTTAGCGGCGCTCCCGCTCGTCTTGTTGCTCGTGGTCGTCATTGTCCTCGCCTGGTTCTTCATCACAAAGGATTGGCCATCATACGTCAACTCACTGAATCGTCTGAACAAACGAAAAGGATTCAAAGAATTCGAGGAAGTGATGATCAACCTCAAGTCTGCCCTATTTGGATACGTCCGTGCCCAGTTCACGCTCATCTCCATCACATTCGGGATCGTCTTGATCGGGATGCTCATCCTTCGTGTTGACAACCCGCTCTCTTTCGCTTTACTTGCGGGGTTCTTTGACCTCTTGCCTTATTTAGGGGTCGGTACGCTACTTATTCCTTGGGCCGCCTATGCCGCGGTGACAGGTGATTGGTTCGTTGCCATCGGATTGGTCGTGTTGTATATCATCGTCATCGTCCAACGCAACTTGGCTGAACCGAAAATTGTCGGTTCCCATATCGGATTGAATCCACTGGTCGCACTCATCTCCATCTTCGTTGGATTAAAGCTATTCGGTGTACTCGGCTTTATCGTCGGGCCCGTACTCGCCGTCCTGTTGAAAGCCGTATACAATGCCAAAGTGTTTCATTACATATGGCGATTTATCGTCGGTCCGCCTACGACGACAGCAAAAGAGCGATGAAATGTTGATTTCATCGCTCTTTTTTCATTTGAGGTACAGCCACTACGGGTTGATCGGATGTCGCCGGCTGGAGCGAGAGACCACTTGTCCCCGCTTCATAGGCAGCTACCGCCAAGATGCACGCATCGATAATATCGTCGATTTGGACGTTTGACATTTTCCATTTCCATGGAGAACTTTTCGAGTATTGCCGAAGTAACTCGATTCGCTCATCCTGCCCTTCGACCGTCTTTTTCGAATGACTCGCCTCATGCCCCATCATGACTGAAAAACAAACTTCCGGATGTGATTCGTAAACGTCAGTTGCCTTCACCTGCTGAAACTCACGGATACGGGGAACAAGATTCCACGCTTGTTTACTAATTCCTTTGCCAACCAACGCCCGACTCCTTTCATTCGCTTCCTCATAAGTCGCTTCTTGCAACACCTCTTGAATCGGCGGAGTGAAGACGGACGACTTTCGTTGGCTGAGTCGGCAACGCATCCACGCATCGCATTCGCGGCTCGGATGGTCGACCGTTCCTAAATCTTTCGGCATATCCACAAAATGCATGGCACCATCAATCAGCAACTCCTCCAACGTCTCCGAAATCGTTAAACAAAGTGAGATGCTGTCATATGTGATCCGTACCCAACCACCACGTGCACCATCAATTCCTACTCCTACCATGTCGTACCTCCTGTAACATCATCAACACGCCAAATACGGCGAGAAACACTGTACTCCCTAACCAAATACGGTTCGGCCACACCGTGTAGCATAAGCCACACAGAATCGCCAAACCGATTACTCCAGCTGCTCTTACCGATCCCACGATTCAATCATCCGTGCGAGGGTTCGAACCATGACACCAGTCGGCCCCTTCGGACCGAGGTCATTCGCTGCCGCTCGTTCGCTCGTTCCCGCAATATCGAGATGCAACCATGGTGTATCGCCGACAAACTCACCGACAAATGCGCCACCAAAAATCATATGGCCGAAACGACCTGGTGAGTTATTCAAGTCGGCAACTTCCGATTTTCTCACCTTGTCGATGAAGACATCAAAGTATGGCATCTGCCACACGAGCTCGTTCGTCTCACGGCTCGCCGCTTCAAGCGAACGATAGAGCGAATCATCATTTGTCAGACAGCCTGTCACGTCTGTACCGAGGGCGACAAGAACGCCACCTGTGAGCGTAGCTACATCGATGATAGCTTTTGGTTCATACGTTTTCGCAAATGTGACCGCATCCGCTAGGACGAGGCGTCCTTCAGCGTCTGTGTTCAAGACTTCAATCGTCTTCCCATTCATGGCTGTGATCACATCATCCGGTTTGAACGCATCCCCAGAAATCATATTGTCGGTCGCACCGATGATGCCAATCACGTTCCGTTTTGGTCGTGTCAATCCGAGGGTTTCGAACAATCCGAGGACGGTAGCAGCGCCACCCATATCCCCTTTCATTCCGACGATTCCATCTTTTGGCTTGATTGAATAGCCACCTGTGTCGAATGTGACACCCTTTCCGACAACGGCAATCGGAGCTTCTTCCTCTGCCCCGCGATACTCGAGCACAATCAATTTTGGCGGAATCGTCGAACCTTGGTTCACTGCGAGCAATGCCCCCATCCCGAGTCCTTCCATTTCTTCTTTTTCAAGAATGCGGTATTTGAAATCATGACGTTTCGCCAACTCAACCGCGTAATCCGCTAACGTCTCCGCCGTCAAAATATTGGCCGGCATCATCGTCAACATTCGAGCGACATTGACTCCTTTCCCATAAGCCACACCCGCATCGATATCCGTCTGGTCCACGTCACCGAGCAACGTGATCGTCGGTTCTTCGACCGTTTCATTTGGAGCAGACTTATATGTAGGATGGGCATAGGTCGCCATTTCATACGCTTCTGTAAACATACGCGCCGCTCCTTCCGTAAACGTATCAAGCGCTACCGCGACGTCCTTCAGTCCACGTGCTTTGATCAGCTTCGCGACTTTCCCGAACCAATTCCGAACATTCTCGGTCGTCATGTCATTTCGTTGACCGAGTCCGACAAATAAGACACGTGTCGTCTCCCCGGCGAATGTCGGAAGGATTGTCACTTCCCCCGTCTTCGTAGAGAGGTCTCCTGATTGAATAAGCGCTTTGACGCGCCCAGCAAACAATGTGTCGAGCCCCTCATCGATAGAATCAGCCGCTCCAATTCCGAAGACGATTGTCTCGTAAGAATCGGTCCAATTTAATTGAGCAATTTGATACATATTGCCACTTCCCTTCTATATATATGGTAAGCATAACGAACTTCTCCAAAATAATGAAATAGTATGCGTAAGAGTCAAGAAATCTTCGAATTCATGGGCTATCTCCTCGTTGTGACGTTGTTTTATTTTATGATAGGATAAGAAAGTACGCAATCGGGCTTCTCTTCATCGTGAAGTGAGGCCAATTTGACTGGTCGAGGCTTCCCCTAGTCGTAGACCGTTGCTACTTTAACTTTCTCCGTTCTCGTTAATTCTTTTTTCTTTTCGGGTATGAAGTAACGAGGCAGGAAAGTACACTATTTCTTTGAAAAGAGGGACTACGCTTATGTCACACATTAAAGGTATTGGTGCATCTGCAGGAATTGCAGTTGCAAAAGCATTCGTCATGGAGACACCTTCATTCGATATCCCATCACACAAGATTGAAGATGTCGCTGCAGAAAAGGCTCGCTTCCACGATGCGATCGCACAATCTAAAACGGAGCTTGAAGCAATTCGCGAACATACACTTCGTGAGCTCGGTCCAGACAAAGCCGAGATTTTCTCAGCTCACCTTTTAATCGTTGAGGACCCAGAAATCGTATCGCAAGTGAACGACAAAATTGAAAGCGAAAACATGAACGCCGCGAAGGCACTTGACGAAGTCGCCCAAACGATGATTATGATTTTCGAATCAATGGATAACGAATACATGCGCGAACGCGCAGCTGATGTTCGTGACGTCACAAAACGTGTCATGGCTCACATTCTCGGAGTGACATTCGTGACTCCAGCTTCGATTTCAGAAGAAGTCATCATCATTGCCGAAGATTTGACACCATCAGACACGGCACAACTTAACCGTAAATACGTCAAAGGATTCGCGACGAACATCGGTGGACGTACGTCTCACTCTGCCATCATGTCACGCTCACTTGAAATTCCGGCCGTCGTTGGAACAAAAGTAGCCCTTGAAGAAATCAAAAACGGTGACCTCGTCATCATCGACGGTACAGAAGGTGACGTCTTCGTCAACCCTTCAGAAGATCTCGTCAAAGAATACGAAGGCAAACGTGCTGATTTTGAAGCGTACAAAGAAGAGTTGAAGCAACTCGTCAACGAAGAGTCAATCACAGCGGACGGTCACAAAGTGAAGCTTGCTGCGAACATCGGGACACCGAACGACCTCGAAGGCGTTTTGAAAAACGGTTCAGATGCAATCGGGCTCTATCGTACGGAGTTCCTATATATGGACTCTGAAACGTTCCCGACTGAAGAAGAGCAATACACAGCTTACAAAACGGTTCTTGAAGGCATGGAAGGCAAGCAAGTCGTCATCCGTACACTCGACATCGGTGGCGACAAAGAGTTGTCATACCTTGACCTCCCGAAAGAAATGAATCCGTTCCTCGGCTATCGTGCCATCCGCCTTTGCCTTGAGGAAACAGATTTGTTCCGCACACAACTTCGTGCCCTTCTCCGTGCCTCAGCTCACGGTAACCTCGCAATCATGTTCCCAATGATTGCGACACTCGAAGAGTTCCGCGCGGCGAAAGCCCTTCTTCTCGAAGAAGAAGCGAAGTTGAAAGAAGAAGGAATCGAAGTCGGAAAATATGAGACAGGGATGATGGTTGAAATCCCATCAACCGCTGTCATGGCGAAGCAATTCGCAAAAGAAGTCGACTTCTTCTCAGTCGGAACGAACGACTTGATTCAATACACGATGGCGGCTGACCGGATGAACGAAAAAGTTTCTTACTTGTACCAACCGTTCAACCCTGCCATCTTGAACCTTCTCCACAACGTCATCACTGAAGCACACAAAGCTGGCAAATGGGTCGGCATGTGTGGAGAAATGGCTGGAGAAGAACTCGCGATTCCAATTCTTCTCGGTCTTGGTCTCGACGAATTCTCGATGTCCGCTTCAAGCGTCCTTCGTGCGCGTAGCCTCGTGAAACGCTTGACGAAGTCGGAAACAGAAGCAATCGTCAACGAAGTCCTCAACATGGACACAGCTGAAGAAGTCGTAAACTTCCTTAGCGAAAAGTTCGACATTAAGAAATAATGGCAAAAGTCCTTCTCTCGCTCGAGAGAAGGACTTTTTTATATACTGCATTAGAAATCAAAATCGTCTGGGTCCGGACCGACACGTTGATATCGGTCGAGTGAGTCGATTCGTTCCATTTGATCTTTGGTCAATTCAAAGTCATGAACATCGAAGTTTTCTGCGATTCGATGTGGTTTGATGGATTTCGGAATAATCACCCATCCCGTTTGGAGATGCCACCGTAACAACACCTGGGCGACGGAACGATCGACTTCCTTTGCGACCTCTACTAAAATCTGCTCTTCGAACAACCCTCCCTGCATAAGCGGTGCCCAAGCGACCGGTACGATGCCGTGCTCGCTCATATACGATGCTAACTCGGTTTGACGAAGCAACGGATGCCGTTCAACTTGGTTCACGGCTGGAACGAGGTCACTGTTTGCAGCCAATGTCTCGAGGTGATGGATTTGGAAGTTACTCACCCCGACTGCCCCGACACGTCCCTCTCGATACAACGTTTCGAGGGCACGCCAACTCTCGACCATCTTGTCTTCCACCGGCCAATGAATCAAATACAAATCTAACTGTTCCAATCCAAGACGAACGAGTGACGCCTCGTAGGCGGAGATGGCAGCATCGTAACCTTGATCGGCGTTCCATAGTTTCGATGTGATAAATAAATCATCCCGGGAAATATTTGCGATTTTCATCCCTTTTCGGATTCCGACACCGACCCCCTCTTCATTCTCATAAACGGCTGCCGTATCGATATGACGGTATCCTTGACGAATCGCCTCGACGACTGCATCCATGACTGTATCCCCATCTTCAACTTTGAAGACGCCAAGTCCAATAGTAGGAATGGCTTTCTGACCGTGATTCAATTGTATGGATTGTTTCATTTGTACCCCTTCTTTCGTGAGAATTCTCCTTCACTATAAGGGGGATTCTCCTTTTCCGGAATAAGGCACATTGAAGTAACTACACAAATCGAGCCGCGCCATGATAGGAGCGGCTCGTAATCATTTATTCTGGTCCTCTGTCATCGGCTCTAAAGTCGAGCGCTTCACCCGCGACGACCGTCTCACCGAACGGTACGACGACGAGTTTTCCGTCTCCGTTCGTCCAGATGATCGGTGTGATCAGTGACGGCACTTTATCACGAATCGCGCTGAGGTCGACTTCGAGAAGGACGTCTCCCGCTTCGACCCGGGCGCCTTCTTCGACTTTCGCCGTGAATCCTTCCCCTTTCAGGTTGACCGTATCGAGACCGACATGAATCAGTAGTTCACGTCCATCGTCAGCCAAGAGACCGATTGCATGTTTCGTTGGGAAGAATGTCGTGATTTGACCCGTCACCGGAGAAACGACCTGACCCGAGCTTGGTTCGATCGCAAATCCTTCTCCCATCATGCGACCAGAGAAGACTTGATCTGGCACATCATCGAGTGACAACAATACACCTGACATCGGTGCCAAGAATCGATGATCGGCTTGTTCAGCCGCTTCCGGTGTAATCACCGCTTTTTCAACTTTTTCTTTCGGTTTATACTCGCCACCTTCGATGATGGTCGCGATTTGTGATTTGAGCGTATCGGATTTTGGTCCGAAGATGGCTTGAATGTTATCCCCTACTTCAAGAACACCGGCAGCACCAAGTGTTTTCAGGAGGTCTTTGTCGACTTGTTTCACATCATTTACCGTGACACGAAGTCGCGTGATACAAGCATCCAAATGTTTGATGTTTTCAGGTCCACCTAGACCCACGAGCACCTCATACGGTAAGTCGTCCCCGATGCCCGCTCGATCCGCTTTCGTGCCGGTCTGCACGTCACGTCCAGGGATTTTCAGGTCGAACTTCGTAATGGCGAAACGGAATCCGAAGTAATAGATGACCGCAAAGACGAGACCAACCGGGATGACGAGCCACCAGGCGGTTCGGTTCGGCAAGACTCCGAAGAGAAGATAGTCAATGAGACCGCCAGAGAATGTCATCCCAATCTTGACGTTCAGTAAATGCATCGTCATGAAGGAGAGACCCGCAAAGACGGCGTGAATTCCAAAGAGAAGTGGTGCAACGAAAACGAATGAGAATTCGACTGGTTCTGTGATCCCTGTCAAGAATGACGTAAGGGCAGCCGAGAAATAGAGACCCTCGACGTCTTTCCGTCGTTCTTTCGGAACCGTGTGGAACATGGCGAGACAGGCTGCTGGTAAGCCGAACATCATGAACGGGAATTTCCCGGTCATGTACGTACCGGCTGTGAATTCCACGCCGTCACGCAGTTGTGCGAAGAAGATCCGCTGGTCACCTTGTACGAGATCACCGGCTTGGTTCGTATACTCCCCGAATTGGAACCAGAATGGAGAATACCAAATATGGTGAAGACCGAACGGAATCAAGGAACGTTCTACTAATCCAAAGATGAATGCTGATAAGGCAACGTTTGCCTCGATGACCGTACTTGAGAACGTGTTGATCGCATTCCCAATCGGTGGCCATATATATGCGAGCGCAATCCCGATAATCAAACTGAATGCGGCCGTCGCAATCGGGACGAACCGCTTCCCTGCAAAGAACCCTAAGAAATCTGGCAACTTGATGTTGAAATACTTGTTGTACGCATAGGCTGCAACAAGACCTGCGATAATCCCCCCGAATACCCCCATTTGGAGTGTCGGAATACCGAGAACGGTGGCATACTGCGGATCACCTTGAGCGATTTCCGCGGTAATCCCATTCCATGTGCTAATGACTTTGTTCATGATCAAATAACCGACAATGGCTGCTAGACCAGCAACCCCGTCCCCGTTCGCCAGGCCAATCGCGACCCCGACGGCAAACAGTAACCCTAAGTTTGCGAAGACGATGTCCCCGGCATCTGTCATGACTTGCCAAATCAGGACAAGTGAGTCATTCGCCAGAAACGGGAGCAATTCAACGAGGTCCGGGTTTTGGAATGCGGTACCAAACGCCAAGAGAAGACCGGCTGCCGGTAAGATTGCAACCGGAAGCATGAGTGCTTTCCCGACCCGTTGTAAAACGCCAAACACTTTCTTCCACATCATGGTTCCCTCCTTTGTCAGAATACTTACTTTTTCCCTCTAACGTTTGGATGAAACCGTTTCACATAAAAAGAAAAGACCAACCCCGAAGGATTGGTCTAGGTCATCAATTAGTTAGCTTTCTTTTCGTTACCTGAAGCGATGACCGCTTGGATTTCTGATTTCAATGCGTCCGAACGTGGTCCGAAGATTGCTTGAATGTTGTTACCAACTTCAAGTACACCAGATGCACCAAGGCGTTTCAACTCATCTTTGTTGACTTGGTTCTTATCTTTTACTTCGACACGAAGACGTGTGATACATGCATCGAGGTGCTTGATGTTTTGTGAGCCACCAAGACCGACGAGGATATCTTGTGCAAGTTCCGAACCAGTAGCTGTTGACTGTTCAACAACTTCATCTTCACGACCTGGTGTTTTAAGGTTGAATTTGCGGATAACGAAACGGAATCCGAAGTAGTAAACAACCGCGAACACGAGACCGACTGGAATAACGAGCCACCAAGCCGTACGACCTGGAAGAACACCGAAGAGCAAGAAGTCGATCAAACCACCCGAGAACGTCATCCCGATTTTCACGTTCAAGATGTGCATTGTCATGAATGAAAGACCTGCGAATACTGCGTGTACTGCGAAGAGAAGTGGTGCTACGAACAAGAATGAGAACTCGATTGGTTCTGTGATACCAGTCAAGAACGATGTAAGGGCAGCAGAAGCCAAGAGACCACCGACAACCGCTTTACGCTCAGGACGTGCTTCGTGATACATTGCGAGTGCTGCTGCAGGAAGACCGAACATCATGAACGGGAATTTACCAGTCATGAACGTACCTGCTGTCAATTCAGCGCCATCACGAATTTGTGCGAAGAAGATCGCTTGGTCACCACGTACAACGTTACCCGCTGCATCTGTGTATGAACCGAATTCAAACCAGAACGGTGAGTAGAAGATGTGGTGAAGACCGAATGGAATCAATGAACGTTCGATTAAACCGAAGATGAACGCTGCGAATGTACGGTTTTCATTCAACATGAAGTTTGAGAATGAGTTCAATCCGTGCTGAACTGGTGGCCATACTAATAGTAGGACGAAACCAGCAACAACGGCTGCAACTGCCGTTACGATTGGAACGAAACGTTTACCAGCGAAGAAACCAAGGAACTGTGGCAATTCGATATTGAAGTACTTGTTATAGGCCCATGCGGCGATGAGACCCATGATAATCCCTCCGAATACCCCTGTTTGGAGTGTTGGGATACCGAGTACGTTCGCGTAAGCTGGATCACCTTGTGCCAATACTTCAGGTGTGAGTTCGAGCCAAACACCCATGACTTTGTTCATGATCAAGAATCCAACGATTGCTGCAAGTCCGGCTACCCCGTCACCTGCTAAACCGATGGCGACACCGACTGCGAACAAGAGCGCCAAGTTCGAGAAGATGATTCCACCTGCTTGCTCCATCAATTGAGCGAATTTCACGACACCTTCGTTTGTTAACCAACCAGCGCGTGATGTAAGTTGTGGGTTTTGCATTGCGTTACCGAATGCAAGAAGAAGACCGGCTGCCGGCAAGATCGCAACAGGAAGCATAAGTGCTTTACCGACTTTTTGAAGAACACCAAAGATCTGCTTAAACATCAACATTTCCTCCTTTTTTTAAGTACGTATAAACAATATGATAGCGGCGTAGATGTCAGACAACCGACGTATCTAAACGTTTTCATAAATCACGTTTATAAAAACAGAAAAGGCATGAATAAGGATAGAACGTAGACCTCTCCCAATGGAGACATCACATAACGTTCCACTCCTTACTCATGCCTGATCGAATCAGTAACACGTAAGACACGTGGTATCATTTATCTACTTGTTAGGCGCTGGAGATGCATCGTCAAATATGTCGCTTCACCTCGTGGGACGGGACGCTTTAATTCGCGTTCCATGATGCCCATCAGCTCCCAAGCAGTACTATAGCATAGCGGATATTCGTCGCGCAACACCTTTTCAATTTTTTGTGGTGCCTCAACCGTCTCACCTGTCGCGACCCGCTCAACGGCGTACCTTAAGTGCCGAAGTAAGCGCTTATAATCGAGTGATGTCCGGTCCATTTTCACGTTCAAACGACTCTCAATCGTCTGAACAATTTGCCCGATGATTTGATTATGACGGTTGACCTCGAGGACGTTTTTGAACGTCGTCGCCGAGTGAATATGAAGGGCGATAAACCCTGTTTCCGCATCCGGGAGCAAAACGTTCAATCGTTCATGGAACATATCGACAATCCGTTCCGCGAGCGCAAACTCGTTTGGGTAGAGTGATTCCGTCTCGAGTAAAAACGGATTCGTCACTTCCATCCCTTGTTCGATTCGCTTCATCGTGAAGAATAAGTGATCGGTCAAACCGATATGGATGTGCTCATCGACTTTCTTGCCTGTACTCATCTCAATGAAGCCAACAATCTCTTGCATGAACGCAATGAAGTCCTCGTCGACATGTTTGACGAGTTCCTGATATTGTGATTGCTCTTCTTTATCTGTCAGTTGATACACTTTCTCCGGGACGCTGGCCGGGTCGACGAGGTCGCCTGGTTTTTTGCCAAAGCCAATCCCCTTCCCGAGTAGAATGACTTCCGGATCCGTATCATGTTGACAAATGACAACGCTATTATTCAACACTTTTTTGATCGTATACATCGGTAATGTCATTCGCATCGCATCCCTTACTAAAAATCGTTTCGCTATCTAGTATATCGGTTCATGCCCTAAAAAAGTAGGGACAAAACAAAAAAGGCGAACATTTCTGTCGCCAATTAAAACATTGAATAACCGCTCTTTCGTAAGAAACGAATCGTCACACCAGCTAGAATTGCACCTAGCAATCCAAAGCCGAGCATGAATAAATCGAGAAGTTGCAACCCGACGAGTCCTTCATAGACACTCGTAAGCGCGGTCGATGTCTCGGTCACGTAACTCGAAAGTTTGACATTATCAATCATCATGATGACAAAAATCGGATAAATGAACACAAGTGTCCATGTCTTTTTAAGTAACATATTCAAGATGAAGCCGATACTGAAAAAAATCGTCATATATAAAACGGCTCCAATGACTGCTTGGATAATATGCATGTATTGCCCCCCTTGTCCGCTCTTCATTATACAAAATTTCGACCAACGAGGTCAAAGAACTTCCTATGACAATTTCGAAAGAAAAACAGCCCGTTCTGAGATAGAACGAGCCGTGCAATCATGAAATTAGAACTTCCCTTTTTTAAGGACGAGTCCGTACTTTTTCAATTCGATGAAGTGTTTGTTGTCGATGACTTTTTTCATGAACGAAGCGTTGCGACCGAAGATCTTCTTGCCCATCACGATTCCGATTCCATCGTTATGTCCGAGTGAAGCGACCGTTCCCTTGCTCTCGTAAGTGAACTTCGATGTCGATTTTCCATTGATGAGCGCCGCAATGTTTTTCGCAACGTTGTGTGCTTGTTGTGTCGCGATTTGTGCCGTCGGTGGGTATGGACGGTTCGATGCAGGATCCATGACCGCTGAGCAGTCACCGATGATGAAGACGTTATCGTGACCTGGTGCACGGTTGTCCGCTTCCACCATGACACGGTTACGGACCGCTTCAAATCCTGATTTTTCGATGATCGGGCTACCACTTACGCCACCTGTCCAGATGATCGTGTTGGCACGAATCGTTTCTGTCGTGTCACCTTGAAGTGGACCGAATGTCACCACACCTGGCTCGACACCTTTGATTCCGTTACCAAGTTTCATCTCGACACCGTTACGTTCCAACCATTTCTGTGCGTACGTTGTGAGTTCTGGGTCGAAACCAGGAAGAACTGTTGGTGCTGCTTCAATGTTGACGATGCGAACCGCTTCGCGTGGAACGTCATATTGTTTGCAAAGCTCTGGAATCCGGTTGACGATTTCACCGAGGAATTCGATTCCTGTGAATCCAGCACCACCGACAACGATCGTCACGAACGAATTGTCAGAAGAACCATTTGTTTTATATTGAGCGAATGAATATTCGATGTGCTCTTTGATTTTACGAACACTGTTCAACGAGCTGATTGTCATCGCATTTTCTTTCAAGCCTGGGATACCGAACGTTTCAGGTACACCGCCAAGACCGATGACGACATAGTCGTATTCGACAACTGAACCATCTTCGAGTGTAACTTGTTTCGCAGCAGTATCGACGCGATCGACGATCCCTTTGACAAGTTTCACACGTGACGGGTTCACAATATCGTTAATGTAGATGCGTGCTTGGTCTGGGTTCATCGTTCCAGCAGCTGGTTCGTGAAGCCATGTCGTTTGGTAGTGATAATCATGCTTGTTGATAAGCGTAATGTTCGCATCACCTGCAGCGAGTGTCTTTTGAAGGTTGACGGCTGTGATGAGTCCACCGAAGCCCGCACCAAGAATAACAATGTTAGGTCGTTTCATGTTCATTTCCACCTTGTTTAAAATTTTGTTTTTTTGAACAACTATGTTGTGTGTTTCTTCACATAGACGTTCACAATAAAGCCTATTCTTGTTCAACATCTGTTCACAATTGCTTCTGTTTCATTGTACGCTCTTTAATTTGAATTCTCAATGGAAAAGCTTATCTTCTTGAATTTTTTTTGAAAGTGTTGCATGTTTGTACTGAATGGATTTAATTCAATAAACTCTCTATAATAGATGTATACGCTTTGAGGAGGAATTCGATGAAGACGACGAAAGATGTAATCATCATCGGTGGCGGCCCAGTCGGACTGTTCACCGCATTTTATGCAGGCATGCGCCAACTCGATACGACGTTGATTGAAAGCTTACCGCAACTCGGTGGTCAGTTATCAACGCTCTATCCTGAAAAATATATTTATGATATTGCCGGTTTCCCGAAAGTGAAAGCACAGGACTTGATTGATCAACTAAAAGCTCAGGCCGATCAATTCGAACAAGACTACCGCCTCGGCGAAACGGTGGAAACGGTCGAACGCCTCGAGGACGGCACTTTCGTATTGACGACGAACAAAGAAGAGTATCATACGAAAGCCATCATCATCACAGCCGGAAACGGTGCCTTCTCAGCCCGCCCACTCGGTCTTGATGGCTGCGAAGATTATGCCAACCTTCATTACTTTGTTGACAACATGGAGAAATTCCGTGATCGCCGTGTCATGATTGCCGGCGGTGGCGATTCAGCCGTCGACTGGGCACTCATGCTTGAAGGAATCGCAAAAGAAGTACACATCGTTCACCGTCGTGACCGCTTCCGTGCTCATGAACATACGGTAGAACAGATGAAGGCATCGACGATTAACGTCCTTACGCCTTACAACATCGAGTCACTGTCTGGTGAGACACACATCGAATCTGTCGAATTGACAGATAAGGATGGCGAATCAAAAATCGTTGAAATCGATGATTTGATTTGTAACTACGGATTCGTTTCATCGCTCGGTCCAATCAAGAACTGGGGAATGGAATTCGAGAAAAACACAATCCGTGTCGATTCACGTATGGAAACGACCGTTGCCGGCATCTTCGCTTGCGGTGATATCGCGACATACGAAGGGAAAGTAAAATTGATTGCGACCGGTTTCGGTGAAGCCCCAATCGCCATCAACCAAGTGAAACAGCTCGTGGATCCGACTGCTCGTCATCCGCAACACTCGACATCTGTATTTGCTGGGAAATAACCAAAAACGCTTCTGTGGACCACATCCACAGAAGCGTTTTTTATCTTTTCATCGTTTGAACGATGACCCGGTCAATCCAGTCATCGAGTTGCGTAAACACAAATCCCGCCTTCTTCGCCTCAGCAATCGACATATAATAGTCGACATCCGAATCATACGGCGACGAGTCTCCATCTTTTATAATATGGACGGGTTTTCCGACGTGTTGACCGATTCGCTCCATCAAGGCCCCCATCGAGATGAGTCCATCACTCGCCGCATTGAACGGTCCTGTCACATTGGCACGACCGACCCATTCTAAGAAGGCGGCCGCTTCCGCACTCGAGATGAAGCCCATCTTTGCTTCCGGGTGATGCAAGACAACCGGTTCCTCGTTCCGGATTGCATCTACATAAAACTTCAATCGGTCTGTATAGTCATCCGGACCTAACACGATCGGTAATCGTACGGTCGCCACCGGGAAAGAGGCGCGATGGAAGAAGAATGATTCCGCCTCGCGTTTCCCTTGTCCGTAGTCATGTTCGGATTCAAGATGATATTCGTAATGGAGCGGATTGAAGTCGCTCTCTTTTAAATCAGGACCAGGCGCGTAGACCGACATCGTCGACGTGAGCACATATTTCCCGACTTTGTCCATGAACGCATCCGAGGCGATTTTTGCCTGATACGGAGTAAAACAAATGTTGTCATAGACGAGGTCGTACCGTTCGCGGGCCAAGTCTTTCATCGTCGCGACCGATTGCCGGTCTCCTTTGACAGACCGAATCCCTTCAGCTTCCGGCACCTGTAGTTGCCCTCTCGTCACAATCGTCACATCATCCCCTGCTTCAGCAAGTCGCAATGCGAGCCGTTTTCCGAAATAGCGTGACCCTCCGAATATCAATACTTTTCTCATGACCCTGAATCCTCCCATTTGTAATGACGTCCCTACTCATTTTCCCTTCAAAGAAACAGACTAATCTACCACTTTTACACGTATTCTTGCTATTCTAATAAGTAAAGACTTGTTAGGGGGCTCGAATATGCACCAAATCATGTTAGAAAAAGGATGGACGTATGAACTACCACCACAGTATGCGATCTATCAGAGCTTATCTGATTTCAGTCGTTACTCTGTCCTCGATCAAGAGGAAGAGAGTGTCTGCTCATTCCGCATCACGAATGACACGTGTACAATCACAGGCTTTCGGCCTTGGCAACATCACATCGAACTCGACGTAACTGCAAAAGTCATTCGGTTGATTTTGACAGAAGAAGAATAAGAACCGATCGCACTCGCGATCGGTTCTTATTCTTTAGCATTCTCCTGGCGTACCTGCATTCGTCGCTGTCCGGAAACTCGAACCGCAACCGCATGTTGCAATCGCATTTGGGTTTTTAATTGTGAAACCGCCACCGAGCATCGACTGCTTATAATCAATCTCGAGGCCATCAACGACCCCATGATCCACTTCCGCAACGATGACGCGGACACCATGATGGTCGAATTGAATGTCTTTGTCCGTTTTCTCCTCGTCGAAGCCCATCCCGTATGAAAGTCCTGTACATCCGCCACCTTGTACCTTCACTCGCAAGTATTGAGCATCTGGGCGTTCCGTCTGTTTCATCATCTCTAGCACTTGAAGTGCGGCTGACTCTGTTAAATGAATCATCTGAACTCCTCCTCATATATCTTCAATTCAAGTCAATTGACTTGTCATCTTGTGGATTATCTTGTATAACTAAACTGTAACAAAAAAAATTAAATCGTTCCATCTTCGGGGCAGGGTGAAATTCCCGACCGGCGGTATTGAAGAATATATTCTTCTCAGCCCGTGAGCGAGCAAGGCGTTGCTTGCTGATTTCGTGAGATTCGAAAGCCGACAGTATAGTCTGGATGGGAGAAGATGGCGGCATCCGACCGATATCCGGATGTTTTCTTTGACGTGGACTTTTCCACCTCGGAAAACATCTATTTCGTATGCGCGTAAACTCTCCCGATTGTCTTCATTGCAATCGGGTTTTTATATGCGACGGATGCCATTCATCGAGGAGCGACCTAAAGGAGAGATTCTGATGAAAACTACGCGCAACAAACGACTGACAACAATGGTGACTTTGGCGATGCTCGGGACGATTTCGTTCGTTCTCATGCTATTCAACTTTCCGCTCCCATTTTTACCGCCATTCCTTAAAGTGGACTTTAGTGACATTCCTGCACTCATTGCCGGAATCGTCTTTTCCCCACTCGCAGGAGTCGTGGTCGTCGGTTTGAAAAACGTCTTGTACTACGTCTTTAACGGTGGCGGCGTTCCAGTCGGGGAAGTCGCAAACTTCTTCGCAGGTGTCGCATTCATGTACCCAGTTGCCTGGTTCTACCATAAGCGCAAGTCAAACAAAGCACTCGCTTCTGGATTACTTGCCGGTACAATCACAATGGCTCTTAGCCTCGCCATCTTAAACTATCTCGTCATCTTGCCAGCCTACGCCTTCTTCTTCGGAATGGCAGACATGGCCGACCCGGCGGTGAAAACGGATCTTGTCCTTTACGGGATCTTACCGTTCAACTTGATTAAAGCGATCTTGATCAGCGCGCTCTTCGTCCCACTCTTCTTGAAATTGAAGCCGTGGATCGAACGTCAACGCGTACAACTTCAAGCATAATCAATATACGAGCATCTAGGCGTTGCCTAGGTGCTTTTTTCAACCATATTGTAAGGAGGGGCAGTCATTATGACAGACGAACAGGATTTGGTTCATTTTCTAAAACAAGACGCCGAGCTCATAAAGCTTCTCCACGCCGTCGCCAGCCTCGATTTACCGGATTGGTGGATTTGTGCGGGATATATTCGTTCAAAAGTCTGGGACCACCTTCACGGATACGAAACATCGACTAAAACAGATGATGTAGATGTGATTTATTTCGACCCAAACCAACCAGAGGAAGCAGTCGAAAAACAACTCGAACAGCGATTATTCCGCCTCATCCCCGATGTACCTTGGTCTGTCAAAAATCAAGCGAGAATGCATCACGTCAACAACCTTCCACCCTATGCTTCATCGGTCGATGCGTTGGCACATTTTCCTGAGACCGTCACCGCGATCGGGGTACGTCTTCAATCGGATGGTTCCCTCACCCTCGCTGCCCCACACGGCATTCACGACTTGATCAACATGCACGTTATACCGACACCACCCTTTGATTCGAACTCTTCAAAGCACCCCATCTATCTGGAGCGGTTGCAGCAAAAGAACTGGTCCGCCAAGTGGCCAAACATCACCATACATACATCCTTCTCATACTAAAAAAACGCGACCACCGAAGTGATCGCGTTTTCTTATACCGATTAAAGAAGAAGTCCAGCCAATGTAGCTGACATCAAGTTTGCAAGCGTACCTGCAAGAATCGCGAGAACACCCATGCGTGCGATGTCACCACGACGGTTTGGCGCCATACCACCAAGACCACCAAGAAGGATCGCGAGTGACGAGATGTTTGCGAAACCACAAAGTGCGAATGCGATCATCGCTTCTGTACGAGCTGACAAATCACCAGAACCGATGATTGGAGCAAACTCAGAGAAAGCAACGAATTCGTTCAAGACTAGTTTTTGACCGAGGAAGCTACCGAATTGTACAGCATCCGCCCATGGTACACCAATCACGAATGCAAGTGGCGCGAAGACGTAACCGAGAATCAATTCGAGTGACAAGCTATCAAATCCGAAGAGTCCACCAACTGAACCGAGGATCAAGTTGACGAGCGCAATCAATGAAACGAATGCAAGAAGCATCGCACCGACGTTCAAGGCAAGGAAGAGACCGTCAGAAGCACCACGTGCCGCTGCATCGACGAAGTTCGCCGCTCTGTCTTCTTCATCTTCTACAATCTCGATGTCGTCATCGTACTCTTCTGTTTCTGGTACGATGATTTTCGCGAATAAGAGACCTGCTGGCGCTGCCATGAAGCTCGCTGCGAGCAAGTATTCGAGTGGTACACCGAGTGCTGCATAACCTGCAAGTACAGATCCGGCAACCGATGCGAGTCCACCGACCATGACTGCGAAGAGCTCAGACTGTGTCATTGTAGGAAGGTACGGCTTGATGACAAGCGGTGCTTCCGTTTGACCGACGAAAATGTTCGCTGTTGCTGAAAGTGACTCTTTACGTGACGTACCAAGTGCTTTCGCAAGGGCAGTACCGAGGATACGGATGACCCACTGCATGACGCCAAGGTAGTAAAGCAATGCGATTAATGATGACATGAAGATGATAATCGGAAGGACTTGGAATGCGAAAACGAAGTTGTCGCCACCGACTGCTGTTCCGAATACGAAGGCAATCCCGTCACCCGCTGTGTTCAAGACAGCTTGAACCCCATTTGAGATCCATTCAAGCGCCTTACGTCCCCATGCCGTATATAAGACGAGGAATGCAAATGCGAATTGAACAGCGAACGCTGCCAAGACCGTGCGCCATTTGATGGCTTTACGGTTGGTAGAGAAGATGTAAGCGATTGCAATTAGTGCCAAAATACCAACCACACTCATGATTTTCATTGATGTTGTGCTCCTTTCATATTAAACAAAACCAATTATATGTGTCATACCCGAAAAGAGATGTGTCCTACCGTTTGAAACGCTTTCTTTTTATCGTTGTTAAACGTCAGACAACCTACATTCGAACCTCTTAGAATATAACATCCCTCTTTTTAAAATGCAACGGGTGAAATAAAAAAGTTTGAGGTCATTTCCTCAAACTTTTTACCATGCCATCTCTTCGATTTTTTCATACACCTTCGTCACGAGCTCTTCTGGTGTTTCACCCGTCACCACTTCCCCGTCTACGAGGCAAAAGAGATCAAGGGAACAGACACCACAATAGCCTGTACAGCCATATTCGACCACATCAAGATCAGGGTCGGACTCTAATTTAGCCCGGGCAATTTGTGAGCCCATCGCCAAATTCGAAGCACAAAATTCGATGATCGGATTCATCATATATGTCACCGTCTTTCTTTACGTGAATTATCGGAAAATGGTTCTTCTACGGCAGATTATAACATGATACAGTTGAAGAGTAACAAAGGGGGATTATTATGCGCAAATTAGTCGTCTTAGGAGGCGGTTACGGGGGAATGCGTGTGATTGAGAGAGTACTTGGACATCAGTTACAAGACATCTCGGTCACGCTCGTCGATCGCTTGCCTTATCATGGATTGAAAACTGAGTATTACGCACTGGCCGCAGGAACGGTCTCGGACCGCGATATTCGCATCGACTTTCCGGATGAAATCGATTACATATACGGACAGGTCACGGACATCGACACCGAAGACAAAATGGTTCTGCTCGCGAGTGGAGAAAAAGTGCCCTACGACGACCTCGTCATCGGATTAGGATGCGAAGACAAATACCACAACGTTCAAGGGGCAGCCGAATTCACGTACAGTATTCAAACACTGGAAGAGTCACGTAAGACACAACAAGCGATCAACGGTCTGCGACCAGGTTCGGTCGTTTCTGTCGTCGGTGCCGGTCTATCTGGTGTCGAACTCGCCAGCGAACTTCGTGAGAGCCGGCCTGATTTGACGGTCCGTTTATTCGACCGCGGACCATCCGTTCTGTCTTTCTTATCTAATCGTGTCTCGATGTACGTACAATCTTGGTTCGAGGAGCACGGCGTCGAAGTCATCAATAATGCGAACATCACACGTGTCGATGCTGACGGATTATGGAACCATGAAGACTTATTCCCATCTGATCTGACCGTATGGACGGCCGGGATTCAACCGGTCGCCGTTGTACGGAATCAAGGTTGGGAACTCGATGGAGGCGGACGTGTCAAATTGACGGAACATCACTTTGTTCCTGGACTGCCGGACGTGTTTGTCGTTGGTGACAATGCGAGCTTACCGTACGCACCGTCCGGACAACTTGCCGAAGCCCAAGCCGAACAGATCGTTCAAGTCTTGCTTTGCAAATGGAAAGGTATCAATTATCCAGAATTACCCGACATCAAACTGAAAGGGACGCTCGGTTCCCTCGGGAAGAAGGCTGGCTTTGGGGTGTTTATGGGGAAACAATCACTCACCGGGAAAGTAGCCCGACTATTAAAGTCCGGTATCCTTTGGAAACATAAAGTCATTAAATGAATACATTGCGAACGAGCCTCTGGCTGGTTCGCTTTTTTAATTTGTTCATCTGTTATTTCTATTCATTTTTCTAACGATTGAGTCAAAAGTCTTGTATCTGAATCCCCTGTATCCTTATCTAAATATTCAGATATTTAATGCCATTGGCGTATTCTACACGTTGGTAAAACTTGTTACTCTATGGTCACGGCAGTTGGACAGCCCGTCATCTTGCCTACATACCTTAAAGGAGGAAACAAGTTGAAAAAAATCTGTAGCTCCGTCCTCGCCACATTACTCGTCTTGTCAACCGTACCTGGGGGCGCGGATGCCGCCCCAAATAAAGAGAAAGAACGTGTCATCGTCGTTTTCAAGGAATCGGCAAAGAAAATTCCGCTGTCGATTGAAGGCATGGAAGTTAAACAACAGTATTCGAATATTCCTGCAGCAGCACTCGAAGTTCCGAAAGCTGCTTTGAATGGACTGAAGAATAACCCGAACGTCGCACACGTGGAAGTGGATCAAATCGTACAGATTGAGAATCAAACACAAGACTGGGGGATTCCTAAACTAAAGGCTCCTTCATCTTGGCAGAGTGGATTCACAGGGAAAGGTGTCAAAGTATCCGTCGTCGACACAGGGATTTCGCCCCACCCCGATTTAACAATCGCTGGTGGTGCCTCATTTAGCACGGTCACGAGTTCGTATGCTGATGACAACGGTCACGGTACACACGTAGCCGGGATTATCGGTGCACGTAACAATAGCATCGGAACAGTCGGGATTGCACACGAGGCAAGCATTTACGCCGTCAAAGCTCTTGAGGCGAACGGAAGTGGTAGCTTATCGAGTATCGTTGCCGGGATTGACTGGTCGATCACTAATGATATGGATATCATCAACTTGAGCCTCGGGACGACAAGTCCATCGACGACGCTCCAACAAGTTGTCGATCGTGCCAATAATGCAGGCATCCTTGTCGTCGCGGCAGCGGGTAACAATGGTCGTACCGATGGATCGGGTGACCTCGTCAACTATCCGGCTCGTTACAGTTCGGCAATTGCTGTTGCTGCAACAGATATCAACAACAACCGCGCCTCGTTCTCGGCGACAGGTAGCACTGTCGAAGTGGCAGCACCTGGTGTCGGCATCAACTCGACCCTCTCAAACGGGGGCTACGGTCAAATGAGCGGAACATCAATGGCGACACCGTATGTGGCGGGTAACCTCGCACTCATGAAACAGGCGTTCCCTACGCTATCGAGCACACAACTCCGTACAAAATTGTCGCAAGACTCCATCGACCTTGGTACAACAGGTCGCGACACATGGTTCGGGAACGGACTTGTCCAATCCCCGACTTCTGGTGGTACGACGCAACCTGTCCAAGCACTCACGACGACAGTCTCGACATCGAAGTCTTCTTACTACGCTGGTGAAGTCGTCTCGATTTCTTCGGCAGTACGAAATTCAAATGGCCAAGCGGTCGCAAACGCCGATGTTCGTGTGACGGTCACACAACCGAACGGTACAACGCTTGTCGGTACAGGCAAGACGAATTCATCAGGAGCCATCACATTCACACTCTCGACGAATTCTTGGTCACAACGCGGAACGTATCAAGTGAAGTCTGATGCGACGCTTACCGGCTACACGGCTGGTTCAGCGACGTCATCGTTCCAGCTTCTCTAAACGAAAAAGTCGAGCGCATCGCTCGACCTTGTCGATCGACGAATCAAGTCGTGTTATGCGACCTGGTTCGTCTTTTTTATAGTTTGCCCACTTATAGTCGTTGCGCGGTATCCATCAGCTGTGTCGAAGACGTCGCAATCTGGGTCGTGGCACGCTTGAGTTCGGCAATGGATTCCACAATCTCATCGATATCACCAGCGAGGCTCCCCATCTGTCCGTCAGCATGCTCCGAATCACCCGAAATTTGGAGGAAGGCATCCGTCACTTCATTGATCCGTCCCATCGTCTGCTTCATCTCTTGCTCGGTCGATAAGACGCGGCTCGATGTCTCTTCCATCTGATTCGTGAGACGCTTCACCAAATCCTCCACCTCTTCCGCCGCTTGTTTCGATTGACTCGCGAGCGTTCGTACTTCTGATGCGACGACTTGGAACCCTTTCCCTTGTTCGCCTGCCCTTGCTGCTTCGATGGCCGCATTCAAACTCAACAAGTTCGTCTGGTTGGCAATTTGCTTCACCGAATCCGCAATCGTCATGATCTCATTCATCAATCTTTCGAGTGCCTTGATTTCTTGGGCCGAGTCGGAAAGGTCACGCGCGATTTCGTCAAGTCGTCCCGTCTCTGATAAAATCGTATCTTTCCCACTCACTGAAGAGTGAAGTACCGTCCGAAGCTTCGTCTGTGTGAGTGAACTCGAATGCTTCATATCATCTGCCCGCTCATTCATCGACTGAAAACTAGCCATGACTTCTTGTGAGAGGGCGGCCAAATCTTCACTCGCCTGCTGAATCGTTTGACTGATTTCATCTTTCACGTGTTGCATCTGGTCACGAACGACGTCTGCTTCATCGTCAAACATCTCGAGCACGATTTGTTGCTCGAAGTTAAAGATTTTCGAGACGGCCATCATCAACCTCATTTTCGAGTCCGCATCGAGCTGCTCATGTTGAATCGATAAGACGAGCGTCTCGAATATTTTTTGGAAGGCCGCCATATACCATTTCCCTTTCAGACCGATCAGATAATGACGTTTGGCGATGGCGAGACGTCGATTGATATATGCTTCATTCAACTTCCCTTCAAACATCTCCATTATATGGTTAGAAAGAGTGAGTTTTAGTTTGTCCGATGACGAATGTTGCCGAATCAACTCTCTCATCTCGTCGATCTTTTCGAGCTCTTCATAAAACACATCAACCAACCGAGGTGTCAATTGACGTAATTCCTGTTGATACGCACGTAAATAAGCTAAATCCTCACGTTCGAGACGAATCAACTGACGTTGTCGTTCCAACTCATCGGGAAGTGCGATCAACAAGTGCTCCATTTGGGACGAGGTGTCTAAATGGATCGGCATATTTCGTTTTCGGGCAAACATCAAATAGTCCTCCTTTAATAAACAGGTTTATTAATTTTCAAAATATTATAAAATTTATACAAGTTATGTTCAGTTTAGCCCGAGAGACAAAAGTTGTAAAATCTTTTTCTAAATTATAGGTAAACAAAAAACGAACCTTGCTATCGCATGGTTCGTCCACTTGCTCACTATTTTATATGATTGACGGATCCTTGTTTCGCCTCAATTGCCGCATACACTTTTCGTAACTGAACGACCCCTTCGTCAATCACTTCTCCGTCGAGCAAGACGAGCGGATAAAACCATTCATCGTCTTTAAGCGCCAGGGCAAACTCGTCCTCACTCTGTTCGAAATCGATGTACTCGAAAGAAAAGGACTGCTCCGGATACTTGCGTCCGAGCGCACTTTGCAACCACTCATACGTCTCGGTCGAACTCGGTGCACCGACACAACTGGCACATTGAACCTCTGCCCCATAAACCGTGATTTTCATATTCATTCCCCCTCGAAACCATTATACAAAAATCTTCCCCACTCCCGATGACGAAACGCTCAGCGTAAATGATTGAGAAACACTCTCAAACTTGCTAGAATAAAGTAGAACGAGAAAGGGGTAGATACCATGGAAATGTTTGATCAAGTCCAAGAAGTGCTCGATAAATTGCGTCCGTTCTTGCTTCGTGACGGCGGAGACGTCGAACTCGTTGATGTGGAAGAAGGCATCGTCAAGCTCCGTTTGATGGGTGCTTGCGGCAGCTGCCCGTCTTCAACAATCACGCTAAAAGCCGGTATTGAGCGTGCGCTCATCGAAGAAGTACCAGGCATCGTCGAAGTAGAACAAGTATTCTAAGCAAAAAGGGAGACATTCGTCATCCCTTTTTTTCATGCTTCCATTCATTTAAACTCTCAACCATATAGGTCGGGAGTTTTTCTTGTTCTTGAATAAATGCTGGACCGTGTACACCTGAGTTGACGTGAATTGTACGGATTCCCCCATTGATCCCGAATAGAATATCTGTATGATAGTTATCCCCTACCATCACGACATCCTCTTTCGTCAATCCAATCATGTCGAGTGCAATATCAATCATGACCGGTTCTGGCTTCCCGATAAAGAATGGTTCTTTTTCTGTCGTCACCGTCAACACGGATGTGAGCGACCCGTTCCCCGGTAAAAACCCTCGTTCTGTCGGAATGGCGATATCCCCATTCGTCGAAATGAATCGGGCTCCCGAACGAATGGCGATCGCCCCTCGCGCCAACTTCTCATACGTGATGTGACGGTCGAGACCGATGACCACATAGTCCGCTTTCGGTTCGTCCGTGACGTGGAACCCACGAGATTCTAAGGCGAGTCGGAGTCCGTCTTCGCCAATCATATAGACGGTCGCGCCCGGTGACATCTTCTCAATATAAAAAGCCGTCGCCATCGCACTCGTCAAGACGTTTTCTGCCTTCACATTTGCCCCCATTGAAATCAACTTATCCGCAATCTGCTGTTGTGTCATCGAGGCGTTATTCGTGACGAATAAGTATGGGACGCCCGTAGCTTCTAACTCGTTTACAAAATCGACAGCAGCTTGAACGGGCTCTGTTCCTGCATACATCGTACCATCTAAATCAAACAAATATCCTTTTATCGGTTCCATCCAATCACTCGCTTTCTGGCAAGAATGCGGACACTGGTCCAAGTTCGACCTCTAAGTAGCGACGAACTTGCGTGGAGAACGCTGTGAAGTCTTGTTTCGACATCTTCACCCATTCATCAAAGCGTGACGCGTCTGCATCGACGAACTCACGGACATAGTATGCACGCAATCCGACGAGCGCCTTGGTGGCATTACCCGTCTTCTCATCGAGCACGCGTTCATCGAGCAGAATGTCGACAATATCTTCATAGCTACCCGGGTCTCGCATGATGAATCCGTCAATCATCGAGTTCCCTACGTCGATGACCCCTTCCATCAGGAGGACAGCCATTCGTTGTTTCGCAAGTTCTACCGTGAACGCATCTCCGCTCAGTTGGTCCGTATGTGCTAACATCGTCTCCATTTGTTCCAGTGTCTGATTAATCTTCTCTCTATTCACAAAATACATGATGATCCCCCCTGCTGTTAATACTAATCCTTTTTCGTTCTGGAGAAAAGAACCTGCCCTATTTACATCATTTATAAAAATGTGATACACTAATCAACGGGTTTAAGCCGTAAAAAGTATAACACATTTAACAGAGATAACGTGGAGGGTACAACACTATGGAACGTGAATTAGCATTAGAAATCGTACGAGCAACGGAAGCCGCAGCACTCGCATCATCGAAATGGATTGGACGCGGGCAAAAGAATGAAGCCGATGACGCAGCTACGTCAGCGATGCGCGAAGTTCTCGGAACAGTGAACATGGATGCGACGGTCGTGATCGGTGAAGGTGAACTCGATGAGGCACCGATGCTCTACATTGGGGAAAAACTCGGTACGACGTTCGGTCCGAAAGTCGACATCGCCGTTGACCCGCTCGAAGGTACATCCATTGTCGCAAAAGGACTCGGAGATGCGATGGTCGTCATCGCTGTTGCGGATGAAGGTGCCCTCCTCCACGCACCAGATATGTACATGGATAAGCTCGTCGTTGGGCCGAACTTAAAAGGAAAAGTCTCGCTCGATGAACCACTCGAGTCGATCATCGAAAAAGCAGCAAAATATAACAATAAACGCATTGAAGAAGTGACGGTGATCATGCAAGACCGCGATCGCCACGAACACCTTCGCCAAGCCGTCATGAACGTCGGCGCACGCGTCAAATTGTTTGAGGATGGCGATGTCTCGGCCGGAATCGCAGCTGCCGTCAAAACAAATCCGATTGATATTTTCATCAGTACAGGCGGTGCTCCTGAAGGCGTCATCACGGCTGCAGCTGTCAAAGCGCTTGGCGGAGACATGCAGGCCCGTCTTCACCCGATGAATGAAGAAGAATCTGCACGCGTCATCTCGATGGGCATTGAAGATCCGCTCCAACTCCTCACGCTCGACGACCTCGTCAAGAGTGATGACTGTATCTTCGCCGCAACAGGTGTCACGTCAGGTGAGTTGCTCGATGGCGTCAAATTCTTAACAGATGATATCGTCGAGACGACATCACTCGTCATGCGCTCGAAGACACGTACGATTCGTAAAGTCGTGGCCGAACACCACTTGTCGTTGAAGCCATACTTACAAAAAACTGAAGTCAACGCCTAATCAAAAACGCCTTGCTCAATCACTTGAGCGAGGCGTTTGTTTCTTTAAAATCCTTGTTCTGTTCCGTGCACTGGCTCATTCGAATCAACTTGCTTGTCTCGAATCGAATCGTAGAACGTCGCGTACGTCGTCGAGAAGTAAGGTCCGATGAAGAAGAACCCGATCCCGAGCGTCAAGATCCCGACGAGGAACCAACCAAAGAAAGACAAGACGAGCATGAAGGCTTCCATCTTGTGCCCATCCATGAGACGACGTGATTCTGTGATCGACTCGAGTGCGGAAAGTTCAGGCTGATCGCGCAAAATGTACGGCGTAAGTGAATATGAGAATCCTTTGATGATTCCCGGTACGATGAGTAACAACGTCCATAACACGAGGAATACCCCCATCACAAACGAGGTGATGACATGTTTGAAGTAACGTGTCTGGAACGGCTTGAACAGCGTTGAGAGCGAGGCTCCTTTCTCACGTGATACGTTGAGAGCAAGCCACGACCAACCGATCGCAAGTGGGGCAATTAAAATTTGCAGAACGTTCGATACAAAGCTCAAAGTGACTTCTGTCGATGTGAACGGTTCTGGCGAGTTGACGTCCATTTCAGGCGCAAACCATTGCGGAATCCCGTTAATGATGAGGAACAAGAGTGCCAATCCGGCCATCAACCACCATTTTCCTTTCAAGGCGTGTCGTGCATGTTGTTTCCATTCAGATCTCATAGTAACCCATCCTTTTTCGTAGTCTTTCTATTAGTGTACGTGAAAAGGTGACCATACGTTTCAAAAAAACATAAAAAAAGGGAAAGGAATTTTTCCTTTCCGCTTAGCGAATCATCACATTGCCTAAAAAGAACTGAGACATGGACAAGATCAACAACAGCACCCCGAGTGATAACACAAGGTGAGATGTGACTTTGAAGACACGGCCTCGCAAGAACGAATGGCCATATTCAAAGCGACGGATGATCAACACATGAACGAGTTCAAATAGAATGACTGCCGCCGTAAAATAAAAGGTCATCATGATATGGAAACCAAAAAAGAACATGGCCAATATCCCGAGTCCGAAGTTATGAATTCGATTATGGACGTCATCCCGATCCCCGACGGTCGTTTGTACATGTTGCATCCAAATCACCTCACTATCAAAACCAAAAAACGACGAAACTATCCTTAATGACAATTTATCACATTTTTCCAACCTCAAAACCGGAAGTCACGACTTTTTACCTAAACGAAATATTTGGAAATCAAATGTAATAAAAAAAGTGCTGACGGCTCAGCACTTCACACGTTTGATTCATCGGTCTTGTTAAACTTACGCTTCAACTTCAGTTTTTGCTTCGTTCCCCCAAAGACGGGTCCACTCTCTTCTTCGTTGATTTCCGTTTCTTTTTTCAAAACGAAATAAGGACATCCAAAGTTGCAATATTCGTATACGTAGTCCATCACGTGATCAATTCGGTTCTCATAGGTCGCCAATTTAGATTGCGGTTCATAGAATCCCTTCAATCGCAACTGACCATGCCCCCAATCACCGACGATGTAATCGTACTTATCTAGCACGTCACTATACCGTGCGATAAACGCCTCTTCATCGAACCCGTCCCGTTTTTCTTCCAAGACGGTATATCCGTGGCGATTCACTCGAATCATCGCTCCCACCTCCACTCTGTTATCATAGCATGCCCTCATCGATGCACTCTATCCTTTTCGAATCACTTCATGACGGGCGACGATTGTTTCTCGTAATACATCTCGCAGAAGTTCGGGCATGAAATATCGCTTCGGTTGGTCTGCCAAATAAGGAAGAAGCGGACCGAATGTCAACATATCGACCGTTGCGACACGATATGTCCGATTTAAATCCAATCGTTCCCCCATCACATAAGTCTGACCGTCACGTTGTTCGATTTGATAGAGACTCGGTTCTCCGAGAACGGTCCCTCTGAACCCGAGACCTCTGACATGCATATTCGTGAACGTTTCTTCATTAGTATCGTGAAGGAAACGCGACAACGTTTCACCGTCCAATGTCAGCACACAAGGGTTGATTGGATGCGGACAGATCCGATGCAACATGTTGAGCGTCACCCCACCCGGTGCAAGGCCTTCTAGCACAACCCCAGATGGAATAATCCCAACATCCGCCGCACACCATTCGACCATCCCTTCGACGAGTAGGTCACCAAGTGGAGAAGGTCCGAACCAATCGGAGGCGTATCCATCCGTCTCTGCAATCGTGACATCAAGAAGGCGTTCGGCATCTGCCCCTTCTGTGTGCAACAACGCCAACGTGTCTGGACTATCCGATTGCTGAGACAGTTCGTGAAGGCGCGCTTCTTTCGATACGATTCCTGACTCGCCAAGCGTCAGTGTGACTTCACCGACGTACTTCCCATATTTTCCGGCCTGTGCAATCAACACACCGTTCGTCATCACACCTTCATCTAAAACATGATGTGTATGCGCACCGAGAATGACATCGATTTCAGGAAACTTTTCAGCTAATCGCTCATCTCCAAAGAATCCAAGGTGACTGAGCGCGATGATGACATCACAATGCGCCAACTGTTTCAGCGCTCGCTCCGCCGCCTCGTAAGGCGATTCAATCTGCCAGCCGAGCTCTGGGTATAACTCTTCATATGGAGCGGTCACACCAAACAGACCGATCTGGAAACCATCTTTCTCAAGAACGAGCGTCTCATCGACCCAATTCGGTCGTGACCCGTCTGCTTCATATACATTCCCAAGTAAGATGGGAAATGTTGCTTCGTCATACAGTTCGGCTAGCCAATCATGAGGAAAAGTGATTCCTTCGTTGTTTCCGATGGTGACCGCTGTCGGACGGAGTTGCTCGAGCAAACGAACATTCAACTTTCCACGTGTCACTTCGGTCGCCGGGTGGGTGCGGTCGGCATGATCTCCTAAATCAAAGTACAGCGTGTCGTCAGTCCGATGTTCTTCTAGAAATGAAACAAGTTTCGGCCATTGGTCGAACTTTGAATGAAGATCGTTGTAATGAAAAATAGACAGTGTCGTCATGGCCATCCCTTCCTTCTAAAACAAACTGATTTGTCTCGGCGCGAGTTCATATTCAAGGCCAAGAATCTCAATGAGTCGCTTCGCATTCGGTGCTGCATCCCCAGCCGAGTTGTTGTTAAAGTATACATACACGTCTTTCGCATCACGGTCAATCTCACGAAGTGAGGTCGCCAATTCTTGCAATTCTTCCTCGCTATACCGGTACAGACAGCGAACATGCCGCCATTCTTGACTCGTCATTCCAGGTTTTTTGAGCCACCCTGACGTATTGCGTCCATGCAATCGAACGACCGCAACATCAGGATGTGTCACGACCGGTACGAACGGGATGCTGCTCTCTTTCGTTTGCGGTTCATCGCAAATCGTGTTGATGAACCGCTGCTCCTTCAAAAATTGAAGCGTCCGGTCCCGGAACGCTTCTGAGAACCAGGTCGGATTGCGGAACTCGATGGCAATCTCGTAATCTGACAGCTCGGCACGAAGCGTTCTCAAATAATCCAGGTGTGGCTTTGACACATCGAACCACGGCGGCAATTGAACGAGCACAGCCCGTAATTTCCCCGCTCGTTTTAACGGATCGACCGAGACGCGATAACGCTCAAACAGTTCAATCAAAGGCGTTTTCGGCTCACGATCATGTCCGCTCATTTCCCTGGAAACTTTCACAACGAATTGAAAATGATCCGGTGTTTCCCCATCCCATTTTTCGAAATTTTTCACAGGTTGAATCGCATAGAAGGTCGAGTCGACTTCAACAGTCGGGAAATGTCCCGCATATGTCGACAATTTATGTTTTCGTTCTTCTGGGTTCGTATACAGCAAATCGTGGTCACCCCATCCGGTCACACCTACATAGATCATAGCGTCCTCCTTTACGATTCTGAAATGGCGGCCGCTTTCCGTTTCGACCAGTTCCATGTGCCCATGTATGTGACGAGCAATAGGACGAGTCCCATCATGAACGGATAGCGCATATCAATATCAAAGGCGATTCCCGCCAATGTCGGCCCTAAAATATTCCCAATACTCATATAAGCGTTGTTCATCCCCATGGCAAGACCTTGCTCGTTTCCTGCAAGTTTCGACACGAGCGTGTTCAACACCGGTCGTAAAATAGATGTCGATAAGAAAATCACGAGTGTCACTGCGAAGAAGAGCATATACGTACCAGCGAACAAAGATAACAAGAAGCCAAATGAGGCGAGCGCGATGAAAGCAAGTACGACCTTGGTCTCACCCAACCATTCGACGAGACGGTCCACCGCAAACAATTGAACGATGACACTCACAATCCCCGTTCCGGTTACCATGATGGCAATCTCTTGTGGTGTCGCACTGAACATCTCACTGACATAGAGCCCAAGTACCGATTCATACGCCATCAGACCAAACGCCATGACGAGGTTGATGACCAATACGAAGAAGTACGGTTTTCGCGTCGACATGACCAGCTGCGTCGGTAAAGACTCTTTAATCTTAGGCGCCACGTATGGAGCACGGTCAGGCTCCTTAAGAAGAAGCACAGACGAAATGACAGCGATAAACGATACAATCGCTGAAACAAGCAACGGTGTCTTCAAGCCGAATTCAGCGAAAAAGCCACCAATCCCTGGTCCCACTACAATTCCAAGCGACATTGCCGCGGAAATATAACTGTTTCCTCGAGCTCGTTGCTCGAGTGTCGTGATATCTGCCACATAAGCGAAGATGGCAGGAATCAAAAGCGCTGCACCAACACCCCCGATGGCACGAGAGACGAGAAGAATCGTCAAATTATCTGATAGATAGAAGACTCCCATCGAGATGGTGAATCCGATCAGACCGAGGATGATCATGAGTCGGCGGCCGTGGACGTCCGCCCATTTCCCGGCAATCGGTGACATGACGAGCTGGGCACCCGCAAATACGGAAATCATGAGTCCGGCGGCTGTCCCTCCCTCGCCAATCATCTTTAAGTAATCCGGAATAATCGGGATGATGATCCCAAATCCGGCGACGGCGATAAACATGTTCAACATGAGAATCGCCAATTGATTTTTTTGTTTTGTCGTCAACGAATGTCACTCCCTTTTCATCTTTCCATTTTACTGTTTGAGCTCACATCCAGGCAAACAATAAGACAGAAAAAAGCCCATCCTTGACCAAAGGATGGGCGAGACTTATGAGATGCGTGATTGAGCGAGTGATTCTTGTGACGTTCCTTTCGGAAGAAGAAGCGTGATCGCATAGACGATCATCGTCGGAACTGCCCAGGCAAGTCCGATATCCGCCATTGGTAAGTTTCCAATCCAAGAAGTAACCGCAGAAGGCTGGATGCCGTTCCACGTTTCAAAGAACGAGAGAACGAGCGCCGTATAAATCGTCGCTTTCATCGCCACACCAGGGTTTCGTTGAAGACGTTCCGTCACCGATACGAGCACGAGTGCGATCATGACCGGATAGAGGAGCGTGAGAAGCGGCACGGCGATTTGAATCAACGAACTCAAACCAACGAGTGAGATCATGAATCCAAACAACGTTGTCGAGATGACGACATGATGATATTTGAGAGAATCAAACTGATTGCTGATGAAGCGTGAGAACTCTGAGATGAGGCCAACTGCTGTCGTCAAACAAGCGAGGAAGACCGCTAACCCGAGTGCGAGCATTCCGACTTGTCCATAAGACGTACCTGCGAACGCTTGGAGAAGGCTTGCGCCACTCGTCGTTCCTTCTGCGACTGTCATATTCGCACCGATTGAACCGAGCGAGATATAGACGAGCATCAAACAGGTAACGGCAAGCATACCTGCAGAGCGAAGAAGCGAAGACGCTTCTTTTTGGTCACTCAATCCATTAGCTTTCAACGTGACGAGGACGATTGCCCCAAAGACGAGGGCCCCGAATACATCCATTGTCAAATAGCCTTGTTGGAAACCTTGGCCGAGTGCACCCACCCATGTCTCAAATCCTTCCGCTGGAGCTCCCGGCTCCCCGAGTGGCGAGATGAGGTTTGTGATTCCAATCGCTGCAAGCAAGAACAAGAGGATTGGTGTGATGATACGCCCGATGACTTCAATCAACTTTTGAGCACGAAGCGTCAAGAAGAACGTCAAACCGAAAAAGACGGTCGAACTCATCGCGAGTGTCAAAGTAGAAGGAGCATCGAGAAACGGAACGAGTCCCATTTCATACGTGACAGCAGCCGTACGCGGGATTCCGAAGAATGGTCCGATAGCCACATACATCAATCCTGTCAAGATAAGCGCGAGACGCTTTGGAATATAACGAGCAATTTGGTCTGTCCCGCCGCCGACCCGAGCGACTGCGAACAAAGCAAGAAGCGGTAAACCGACACCCGTAATGACGAACCCGATCATCGCCGGTACGAGGTTTTCCCCCGCCAAGGCGCCGAGCTCAGGTGGGAACAGCAAGTTCCCGGCCCCAAAGAATAAAGCAAAAATCGTAAACGCTAACGGGAACAATGTCGATTTTTTCATACAACTACCTCCATACACTTGATATTCCGAACGACTTAACAAAAAAATAATAACTAAATTTTCTGACAATATATCGCTTGGTCTATTTCATTATACACACTTCCTATCGTTTGACCACCCTATCTCCAAAATTCGAGGTTTAATTTTTTGAAATGTAGATTTCACAAAAAAATCTCCCTTTCACATGTAGGGAGATGTAAGCGGTTAATAGCGTATGTCGAACGAACGAAATTCCTGATTGTTCGCTTCCGTCTCTTCGATTCGTTCGACACCGACAAAGCGATTGCCATCCTTCAACGCCTGCTCGAAGGCGCCGATTTCTTGCTCGGTTCCTTCTGCATGTAGCTCGACTGTCCCGTCACTTAGATTGCGAACCCATCCTTTGATGCCGAATCGTTGCGCGGTCTCCTGTGAAAAATATCGAAACCCCACGCCTTGGACACGTCCAGATACAATCAAACGTTTAGCAACTCTCATTCTATTTTCCTCCTTTATTTTGTCAAAGATGTTTAGAGGTCCTTACTTTAGGAAACAGTATTTAAGTAAAATAATGGAATTGGAGTGGTTGTATGAATGAATTTATTACTCTTGTCACGAACGTTTCCGACTGGCTTTGGGGCGTACCGATTATCTCGTTACTCGTTTTATCCGGTATCTTCCTCACCATCAAGCTCGGTTTCTTTCAGTTTCGTTACCCCATCTACATATTCAAGCAAACATTCGGCAGCATTTTCAAAAAGCCGAAAGGTGAAGGCGACATCAGTCCGAGACAAGCGTTGACGTCAGCCCTCTCTTCAACAGTCGGGGCCGCGAACATCATCGGTGTACCTGCAGCGATTATGTTCGGGGGACCGGGTGCCATCTTCTGGATGTGGGTCATCGCTATCATCGGCATGGCCATCAAGTTCTCAGAGAGCGTACTGGCCGTGCACTATCGTGAGAAGAATGATGCCGGCGAATTTGTCGGGGGACCGGTCTACTACATATCAAAAGGACTTCGTTGGAAGTGGCTCGCGACGTGGTTCGCCTTCGCTCTCATGATCGAACTCATTCCGAGTATCATGGTACAAGGAAACGCTGTCAGCTCGGCAGTCCGTGAGACGTTCAATGGGAACACGCTCATCACGGGGATTGTCGTCGCTATTCTTGTGGGCATCATCGTCTTTGGCGGACTGAAGCGCATCGCGAAAGTCACCGAGATCGTCGTCCCTGGCATGGCACTCGTCTATGTCGGAGCCGGACTCGTCATCGTCTTGATGAACTTCTCTGAGATTCCAAACGTTCTCAGTCTCATCTTCTCTTATGCATTCGAGCCGATGGCCGCGTTCGGTGGGTTTGCCGGTGCCGCCGTTGCTGAGACGATTCGTTGGGGCTTCGCCCGTGGACTCTATTCAAATGAAGCCGGTCTTGGAACGGCACCGATTGCCCACGCCGCGGCACAGACGGACCATCCGGTGCGCCAAGGGTTCTGGGCCGTCATCGGGATCGTCATCGATACGCTCATCATTTGTAGCACGACCGCATTCGTCGTCTTGTCTTCAGGTGTCTGGACGGCAGACGGAGCGATGGATGACCCAGCAGCGTTGACGACGATTGCTTTCAATGAATACTTCGGTTACACGGGAAGCTTACTCGTCACCATCTCGCTCATCTTCTTCGTCCTCTCGACCATTATCGTCATCATCTTTTACGGCTCGCGACAAGCCGAGTACTTATTCGGTTTGACGGCAGGAAAAATCATGAAGGCCGTTTATATCGTCTCGATTGTCATCGGTTCGATTGGAGGCGCTCAGATGATTTGGAACTTCCTAGACTTGATGCTAGCGATGATCCTCATCCCGAATATGATTGCCGTCTTGCTTCTAAGTGGTGAAGTGAAACGATTGACAACCGAGTTCTTCACATCCGAGAAGTATTACAAGAAAGATATCGCCGAAGAAGAGGCGTCTTAAGCAACAATCCGACTGCCTAAGCAGTCGGATCTTTTTTAGGATGCGGGTTCGACTTTCTCAATCCCTGCTTTGATAGTTTGTACCGAGGCGTCAAACTTCTGTTGTTCTTCGTTCGTCAATTCAATCTCGATGATCTTACGAATGCCACTTCGGTCAATCAAGGCCGGTACGCCAATATGCACGTCACTCGCCCCGTACTCGCCGTCTAGGTGAGCGCCAATCGTCACGACGGAGTTTTCATTTCGGACGATGGCCCGGATGATGCGAAGCAAGCCTACCCCAATCGCATAATAGGCGGCGTTCTTATGCTCGATGATCTGGTAAGCAGCGTCGCGTACGTCCGCATAGATCGCTTCTAAGTCTTCGAACTGATATTTCTCGTTCTCCGCCAATAGTTCATCGATACTCTTCCCATAGATGCGTGCGTTGTTCCATGCGACAAAGCCCGTATCCCCATGTTCACCCATATAGTAGGCGTGGCAGTTTCGTGGCGATAGTTCGAAATAGTCTCCAAGTTTGTAACGGAGTCGTGCTGTATCGAGGACCGTCCCTGAACCGATGACGCGTTCTTTTGGTAAACCCGATGCTTTCCAGGCGACGTGTGCCATCACATCGACCGGGTTCGTCGCGACGACTAAAATGCCGTCGAACCCGCTCTTCATCAAGTCTTCGGTCACGGTGCGGACGACCTTGGCGTTTTGCTCGACGAGGTCCATCCGTGTCTGCCCAAGTTTTTGTGCGGCTCCTGCCGTGATGACGACGATATCTGCGTCTTTACAATCCGAGTAGTCCCCTGCCCAAATCCGGACCGGTGTCGGGGCGAATGAGATCCCATGATTGAGGTCCATCGCCTCTCCTTCTGCCTTGGCATGATTCGAGTCGATTAAGACGAGCTCCTCGCAAAGCGCAGCCGTGGATAATTGATAGGCGAAACTGACGCCGACCCAACCTGCACCGATGACGGCGATGCGAGTGATGTCTTTCGGGTCAATCTCATCTTTATGCGGAATACGTGACATGTGTATCCATCCTTTCTATGATTCTTTCTCTTTTTTAGCATACCCTACATATGGCATCGACATAACAAAAAAAACGGACCCCTTTTTACAGGAAATCCGTCATTCAAGCAATTATCCAATCGAACCTTCCATCTCGAACTTGATGAGACGGTTCATTTCGACCGCATATTCCATTGGTAATTCTTTTGTGAATGGCTCGATGAAGCCCATTACGATCATTTCTGTCGCTTCTTCTTCCGAGATTCCACGGCTCATGAGGTAGAAGAGTTGCTCTTCTGACACTTTTGAGACTTTCGCTTCGTGCTCGAGCGACACTTGGTCGTTCAAGATTTCATTGTACGGGATCGTATCTGAAGTCGACTCGTTGTCCATGATGAGCGTGTCACACTCGATGTTCGAGCGTGCGCCCTTCGCCTTACGGCCGAAGTGGACGATTCCACGGTACGATACTTTTCCGCCTTGTTTCGAAATCGATTTTGAGACGATAGACGACGACGTGTTTGGTGCGAGGTGAATCATTTTCGCGCCAGCGTCTTGGTGCTGTCCTTTACCAGCGAGGGCGATTGAGAGTGTCATCCCACGTGCGCCTTCCCCTTTCAAGATGACAGCTGGGTATTTCATTGTGAGTTTCGATCCGATGTTTCCATCGATCCACTCCATCGATCCACCCGCTTCACAGACTGCACGTTTCGTTACCAAGTTGTAGACGTTGTTCGCCCAGTTTTGGATCGTCGTGTAACGGCAATATGCATCTTTGTTGACGAAGATCTCAACAACCGCTGAGTGAAGCGAGTTCGTTGTGTAAACCGGTGCCGTACATCCTTCGACGTAATGAACCGATGCGCCTTCGTCGACGATGATGAGCGTACGCTCGAATTGACCCATGTTTTCCGAGTTGATGCGGAAGTAGGCTTGGAGCGGTTGCTCAAGTTTTACGCCTTTTGGTACATAGATGAACGAGCCACCCGACCAAACAGCTGAGTTGAGGGCCGCAAACTTGTTGTCCGTCGGCGGAATCAACTTCCCGAAGTACTCTTTGAAGATCTCTTCGTCTTCTTTGAGGGCTGTGTCTGTATCTTTGAAGATGACACCTTTTTCTTCGAAGTCTTCTTGCATGCTATGGTAGACAACCTCAGACTCATACTGAGCCGAGACACCTGCCAAGTATTTTTGCTCTGCTTCTGGGATACCGAGCTTGTCAAACGTACGTTTGATTTCTTCTGGTACCTCATCCCATGAGCGTTCTGTCTTTTCAGATGGTTTGACATAGTACGTGATTTCGTCGAAATCAAGTGCCGAGAGGTCTCCGCCCCATGTCGGCATCGCCATCTTGTTGAAGTGATCCAACGACTTCAAACGGAAGTCGAGCATCCATTGTGGCTCTTCTTTCATGCGCGAGATCGTCTCTACGATTTCTGTCGTCAAGCCACGGCCTGAACGGAAAATCGAAACGTCCCGATCATGGAAGCCGTATTTATAATCGCCAATTTCCGGCATGTTCTTTGCCATATCGGTCTCCTCCTTCTCCTTACGCGTCCTCGTCTACTCCTTTTTCAAGCGCCTTCCACGCGAGCGTGGCACACTTGATTCGAGCCGGGAATTTCGATACGCCTGAGAGCGCCTCGATATCACCGAGGTCAAACGTATCCGTGTCGTACTCTTTTCCTTGAACCATTTCAGAGAAGATGTTGGCGAGTTGAAGCGCCTCTTCTACTGTTTTTCCTTTGACGATTTGGGTCATCATCGATGCCGAGGCGAGACTGATTGAGCAGCCTTCCCCTTCAAACTTCGCATCTTTGACGATGTCGTCTTCGACCTGTAGTTGAAGACGAAGCGAATCCCCACACGTCGGGTTGTTCAAGTCCACCGTCACGCCATCTTCGATGACGCCACGGTTTCTTGGGTTTTTATAGTGATCCATGATGACCTGGCGGTACAACATGTCGAGATTATTAAAACTCATAATTGAAATACTCCTTCGTTTGACGTAATCCCTCGATGAAGCGGTCGACTTCTTCTTTTGTGTTATACAAATAGAAGCTCGCCCGTGCCGTCGATGATTGCTTCAAAAGACGCATGAGTGGTTGTGCACAGTGATGACCGGCACGAACCGCGATACCTTGCATATCGAGCACAGTCGCGAGGTCGTGCGCATGAACGTCCTTCAAGTTGAACGTGACGAGACCGACGCGATCTTCAGGACCGTAAATCTCGATCCCTTCAATCGTTTTCATCTGCTCGATTGCGTAAGACGCGAGTTCACGTTCGTGTGCTTCGACGTTTTCAAGACCGATTTCTTCTAAGAAATCGATGGCTGCCGCAAGTCCGACCGCTCCGGCGATAATCGGTGTTCCCGCTTCGAAACGGTACGGGATGTCTTTCCACGTCGATTCATATAAATCGACATAGTCAATCATCTCGCCACCGAACTCGACCGGCTCCATGTTCTTGAGGAGTTGCTTCTTCCCATATAAGACACCGATCCCAGTCGGTCCGAGCATCTTATGTCCAGAAAAGGCGAGGAAGTCACAGTCGAGTGCTTGGACGTCAAGTTTTCGGTGCGGTGCACTTTGCGCGGCATCGACGACCATGACGGCACCCAACTCATGCGCGAGTCGAGCGACTTCGGCAATCGGGTTAATCGTCCCGAGTACGTTCGAGACGTGACTCATCGCGACGATTTTCGTCCGGTCTGATAACACCGCTTGAACCGCATCGAGTGTGACACGTCCGTCCGGCGTGAGCTCGACGTAACGAAGTGTCGCGCCTTTTCGCTTGGCGAGTTGTTGCCATGGGATTAAGTTCGCATGATGTTCCATCGGAGTGAGGACGATCTCGTCGCCTTCACCGACATTCGCATCTCCGTAGCTCGATGCGACCAAGTTGATGGCCGTCGTCGTTCCACGAGTGAAAATGATTTCTTCAGGAACCGCCGCATGGATGAATGAGCGGACGCGTTCACGTGCTCCTTCATACGCATCCGTCGCTTGCGTCCCGAGCGTATGGACGCCACGATGCACGTTCGAATGGTTGCGACGATAATAGTCCTCGATCGCCTCGATGACAGCGAGCGGCTTTTGTGAGCTCGCCGCGCTATCAAGATAAACGAGCGGGTGTCCATTGATTTCCTGATCTAAAATCGGAAACTGTTCACGAATCGAGGCGTTCAACATCTTAACGTACTTTCCCTTCGATGACTTCGCGGAGACGGTCTTTGACCGAATCGATTGCGAGTTCTTCGACGACAGGCGTCAAGAATCCGTGGATGATTAAACGCTCTGCCTCTTGGCGAGACAAACCACGGCTCATCAAGTAGTACAATTGAACATCATCGACACGACCGACAGATGCTGCGTGACCTGCCATAACGTCATCTTCATCGATAAGAAGAATCGGGTTGGCATCCCCACGTGCTTTTTCAGAGAGCATCAAGACGCGCTCTGTTTGTACACCGTTCGATTTTGACGCACCGTGGTGAATCATCGATGTCCCGCTGAAGATTGCAGTGGCTGCGTCTTTTTGGACACCGTGAATCAAGATGAACCCTTCAGATGCTTTCCCGAAGTGGTCGGTACGGATGTTGAAGTTTTGTTTCTGTGCACCGCGACCGATTGTCACAGCTTTTGTATCTGAATACGTGTTGTCGCCGACGAGGTGAGTCTTCGTCTCGACGACTGAGTTCCCGTCGTTCATGTGACCGAGCGCCCAATCGAGGCGACCGTTCGCATAGACGACACCGCGACGGTTCATGAACGTAAGTGCTGATTCAGCGAGCTGATCGACACCACCGAAGACGACTTTCGCGTTCTCTCCAGCGAATACTTCCGTCACGACGTTGACCGTGTGTGGTTCATTCGTGCCAGAAAGGAAGTTTTCGATGTATGTCACTTCACTGCCTTCGTCTGCGACGAGGATCGTGTGGTGATAGAGGGCACCGTTCGCCTGTTCCATCGTGAAGATGGCTTGAAGCGGATCTTTCAATTGCGTGTTTTTCGGTACGTAGATGAATGCACCACCGTTTGTGAGGGCAGCATTCAACGCCGAAAGACGTTCTTCATCGACACGTACGCCTTCAGTCATGAAGTATTTCTCAACGAGCTCAGGATGTTGCTCCATCGCTTCTTTGATTCCCATGAACAAGACGCCTTCAGGCATCGACAATTCGTTATAGACGACATGACCGTTGCGTTCAACGAGCACGTTTGTCCGGTGGTCTCCGAGGAGTGATTCGATGTCCGCTGTCAAGCCGTCTTTTTGTTCGAGCTCGACATCTCCCGCTGTGAAGTCCCACTTATCAATCTTAATTTTTTCAACTTTTGGCAAAGCAAGTGTCGGCGCAAGTTCTGCTGCCTCTTTACGACGGTTGACCATCCATGCTGGTCCGCCGAGCGCTTCTGCACGTGCCGACAACGCTTGTGCATCCAATTCAAATTGTACGGTCATCGTACAGCCTCCTTACGCTTCTGTGTCTACTGTCATTCCGAGTTCTTGCTTCACCCAGTCGTAACCTTCTGCCTCGAGTCGCTGTGCGAGCTCTTTACCACCAGACATGACGATTTTCCCGTCCATCATGATGTGTACGAAGTCTGGCTCAATATAGTTGAGGAGACGTTGGTAGTGCGTGATGATCAAGCAGCCGAACTCTTCTGAACGCATTTCGTTTACGCCTTTGGCAACGACTTTAAGGGCATCGATATCAAGACCTGAGTCGATTTCATCCAAGATGGCGATGTTCGGTTGAATCATCATCATTTGAAGAATTTCGTTACGTTTCTTCTCACCGCCTGAGAATCCTTCGTTTAAATAACGGTGTGCCATTTCTGAAGGGATTTCGAGAAGCTCCATCTTCGCATCGAGTTCACGAATGAACTTCATGAGCGAGATTTCTTGACCTTCTTCACGACGTGAGTTGATTGCCGAACGCAAGAAGTCCGCGTTTGTGACACCACTGATTTCAGCCGGGTACTGCATCGCAAGGAACATCCCTGCTTGTGCGCGCTCGTCGACTTCCATCTCGAGAACATCTTCGCCGTTTAATTCGACGCTTCCCCCAGTGACCTCATAAAGTGGATGACCCATGAGTGCTGATGCGAGTGTTGATTTACCAGTCCCGTTAGGACCCATGATGGCATGAATTTCGCCACCTTTAATTTCTAGGTTAAGACCTTTGACAATCTCTTTTCCTTCGATTGAGACGCGGAGGTCATCAATTTTCATTTGTGGTACGTTAGACATTCGGATACCCCTTCCGTATTTTCTCGCCATAGTGAATGGCGTAGATTAGATATATTCTAATCTTAGACTAGTCATTTTTTTATTTCAAGCGACTCACCTTAGAATTCATTCTCAATAGAATGATAAAAGTTGAGAATGCTAATAGTAGGAAATCAAGACATTATCCGGCATTTTCTTCGACGAGTGCGAGGACTGCTTTCCGCTCTCGTACGGCAGCCGCGAAGAAGAAGGCACCACACCCCGTCAAGAGTGCCAAACTTCCGAATACAGGAAGCGACGACTGACCGAACGTATCCAGTAACACGCCACCGATAATCGGTCCGACCGTCTGACCGAGTGATGTCAATCCCATTGCCCCGAAATACGTCCCCCGTAAATGTTCCGGCGCGAGTTCATCCGTCAAGACGTCCGTCATGGTGAACATCAACACCTCACCGACGGTAAAGATGGCCATCGCGACAAATAGTACCCACTCTACCGTCGCAAATCCAATAAGCAAAAGTCCGAATGACAAGGTCGAAATCCCGAAGAAGAGTGACTTGATCGGAGAGACAAGAATCCCGAAACGCATAATCGGATATTGGACGATGAGAACCGTGATGGCGTTCGTCGTTAATAAGTAGGCGAATAATCTCGAGCCTTCTTCTAGTCCATCGCGTAGCGCGATGAATTGCGGGAGCGTCGAATTGAACTGGCTATAACCGATAATCGCGAAGATCATCCCGATGATGACCGCCCGAAACGTTCGGTCATCTCTCAGGACACGAAACGTCTCCGTCAAGCGCGGGCGTGCCTTGATTCCGTCCCCTTCTTCAAACGGATATTTGTAAAACAAGATAGATATAATGATCCCGTATAATATGTAGACAGCCGTCACGACGAAGAATGCAGTCTTCACACCAGTGAGTGACAAGACGACCGCCAAGAGTGGTCCGATGGCCGCGGCGATATTGATCATGAAGTAACGGACATTATAGACGATGACCCGCTGATCTGCCTGCGTCGTATCACTGATGAGTGCACGCGAAGCCGGTTCTAGGAATGATCGCGACATCCCCATCAACATCGATAGCATGTAAAACCAAAACAGTTCCGTCGCAAGTGCGAGACCAGCGAACGTGACGGCATTGAGCACGATCCCGATCAACATGAGCTGTTTTCGTCCATACCGATCAGAGAGTGTCCCCCCAAAGAAGCTCATGAACAGACCTGAAAGTGCCGTCACGGCAAAGATCGTTCCGATCACACTCGCTGAAAAGCCGAGCGTAGCTAGATAGATCGCAAAAAATGGCATGACAAAAAACGTCGCCAGTCGTGCAAAAAACGTCCCGAACAGGACGCCCCACGTCAGTGGATGAATCTGTCTGAGCTTCATCCAAATCCCCCCTTTTCTTTCATATATGTAGTGTACTTCTCTTTATGAAAGAACACTAGACAAAAAAAGACCCAGGAGGAAGTCTCCTGAGTCGAAATGACTTATTGTTTGACCGGTACGACCGCACCTTTGTATTCGTCCAAGATCCACTGTTGTGTCTCTTCAGACGTCAATACTTCGAGGAGTGCCTTGACGCGCTCGTCTTCTTCGTCCCCTTCACGCGTGACGATCAAGTTGACGTATGGTGAATCTTCCCCTTCGAGTGCAATCGCATCTTCGAGTGGGTTGAGACCTGCATCGATCGCATAGTTCGTGTTGATGAGGACCGCATCACCTTCTCCATTGTTGTAAGCCGTTGGAAGAAGTGCTGCTTCCACGTCCGTCTTGAATTTCAAGTCTTTCGGGTTGTCGACGATGTCAGCGACTGTCGCATCGACCGTTTTGCCTTCCGCAAGCGTGATGAGACCTTCTGACTGGAGCATCGTAAGGATTCGTCCATGGTCAGCGACCGATGAGCTCATGATGATTTCCGCTCCTTCAGGAAGCTCGTCAAGCGATTTGTATTTTTGTGAGTAGACACCGATCGGCTCGATGTGCACGCCACCTGCTGATGCGAATTTGTAGTCTTTGTTCTCAGCCATTTGTGACTCGAGGTATGGCTCGTGTTGGAAGTAGTTCGCATCGAGCTCCCCGCTCGCGAGCGTCTTGTTCGGAAGCACGTAGTCTTGGAACTTCTTGATTTCGAGTTTGTAACCTTTTGCTTCATATTCTTCTTGTACGTGCTCTAAAATCTCAGCGTGCGGTACGTTTGACGCACCGACGATCAATGTTTTCTCATCGCCAGAACCTGTTTCTGCCTCTTCCCCGCCGCAAGCCGCGAGAACCGTGAATGCTGATAATGCTGTCAATCCGAGTACTGTTTTCCAAGTTTTCATAATGAATCCCTCCAAATGGTATATGTGTGATTATGCTGAACGTTTATCTATCTTTGTGACGAGTCGGTCACCGATGAATTGGATGACGAACACGATGATCAAGATGAGCACCGTCGCCACGAACGTGACGTCGTTTTGTGAGCGTTGGAATCCTTCCAAGAAGGCTAAGTTCCCGAGTCCGCCACCCCCGACGACCCCCGCCATCGCCGTGTAACCGACGATTGCTACGATGGTCACCGTGAGTCCCGATACGATTGCCGGAAGAGCTTCTGGAATCAAGACTTTGTAGATGATTTGCCATTTTGTCGCTCCCATCGATTCGGCCGCTTCAATGACCCCACGGTCGACTTCACGAAGCGCAAGTTCGACCATCCGAGCATAGAACGGTGCCGCTCCGATGATGAGTGCCGGAAGCGCCGCCGTCGAACCGAGCATCGTACCGAGTAGGAACAACGTGAACGGGATGAGTAAGATAATTAAGATGATGAACGGGATCGAACGAAACACGTTGACGATCGCGCTGACGAAGACGTAAATCGGACGATTCTTCAATAAAAGCGACTCGTTTGTAATATAGAGAATCAAGCCTAAAGCCAGTCCGATCACAAACGTCGCCACACCTGCGACGAGCGTCATGTATAACGTCTCCCAAGTCTGCTCCATCATAATTTGCCAATCTACGTTAGGAAACATCGCTTTCCACCTCCACTTCTACGGATTGCGAACGAATCGACGCGATGGCACGATCGATTTCACTTGCTTCCCCAATCAGTTGGATGAATAGCGTACCGAGCGCACCGACTTGTGACTGGGTCACGTTCCCGCCGATGATATTGAATCCGATGTCATGCGTCTTGAGGACGTCAGATAAAATCGGTTGTTCTGCCGTCTCGTTCAAGAATTTCAATTTGACGATTTGACCGCTCGGATACCGTTCTTTAAGGTGTTCGAACGTGAGCGATAGATCGTCGACCGCCCCGATTTGCTTGACGAATTCTTTCGTGATCGGTTGCTCCGGATGTTGGAACACGTCCGAGACTTGACCGGTCTCAACGACTTTGCCGGCCTCCATCACGGCGACACGGTGACAAATCTTTTGGATGACATGCATCTCATGCGTGATGAGGACGATCGTCAATCCGAGCTTCTTATTGATACTGACGAGCAGTTCGAGAATCGAATCCGTCGTCTTCGGGTCGAGCGCGCTTGTCGCTTCGTCACAGAGGAGAACCTCAGGATTTGTAGCGAGCGCGCGGGCGATCCCGACTCGCTGTTTTTGACCGCCCGACAGTTGCGATGGATAGCTGTCCTCACGACCAGCCAAACCTACGAGCTCGACGAGTTCTTGGACGCGTCGTTTCCGCTCACTTGCCGGTACCCCGATCAGTTCGAGTGGGAAGCTGATGTTTTCTGCGACCGTGCGCGACCACAAAAGATTAAAGTGCTGGAAGACCATCGAGACGTTCTTGCGAACCCCTCGTAGTTCTTTCGGGCTGAGCTTCGTGAGCTCACTCCCAGCGACCTCGATTTCACCGCTTGACGGTGACTCGAGACGGTTGAGTAATCGGATGAGCGTCGATTTCCCCGCTCCCGAATATCCGATTATTCCAAAAATTTCACCGCGATCAATTGTTAATGACACATCATCGACCGCCTGGACACGACCATTCTTCGTATCGAACCATTTGGCGACGTTTCGTAATTGAATCAATACCTTTCCCTCCTGACAACAAAAAAAGCGCGCACGTTTGAGCAAACGTGCGCACTTTATCGTACGGACAACGATTGCTCTCATCTGTCAAGGTTTCTCACCTTGCTGGAATTAGCACCATTTCGGATTGCTCCGCGGTTGCTGGGCGTCATAGGGCCAGTCCCTCAGCCTCTCTTGATAAGAGTGTTGTGTATTCGATTAGCTTTATCATAGCGACAGCTTTTTCTGCTGTCAAATCCTTTTTTCAAAAAAATTAAAAAAAGGTGCCGTCCGAGGACGACACAGAACGTAGCACCTTGAGTCACGGAAGGACAGCCCATAGATGAAAATCTTTTGCCCGTTCAAGATTTACATCCTTACATGGGGGAGATTCACCAATCATCACTCGATCTTGGCTTGGACCGTGCAATTATACGGAACGTCTTTCTTCGCTTGATTTTTTTGGGGGACAATCGAAGGGAAGACTGACGTGTATTCGTATAAAGGTAGCAGCGGCTTCGCCAAAACGTCTTGATATCGGGAATATCGCGTCCTATTTTGTGTTCAAGTAAGATGTTGTAATGAATATACCATTCGTGAACTTTCTGTGTCAACTGATTATTTAAAATTTTCAGATTATTCTAATGTTCCTCTCTCATTTCATGAAAGAGAGGACATGTTGCACATTCTGAAACGCGTACAATCGATCTTGAACCTCGCCATTTTCAAGCTTCAACAAGGCGGGTACGCTCATCACTTGGTAGGCTTCTAGCTCTTTTGGGATATAGTTCGCATCTCGCTTTTCGATTTTAATTTCAGGGGCGATCGCTTCGACGACCGTCAACATTTTTTCCGCCACAGCGCATGTACCACACATCGGGGCGTATATATATAAGAATCCGTCTGTAATCATTCTTCTCACCTCTCTTGTCATTATAAGGGGCGATGGATTCTCATTCAAAAATCGTGCTTTGATGAAATTTCAGAATTTTCCAATGATTCTCTTGACTCTTTCTGTAGAGAGGAATAATATGGGTTCTAACTTTATCGCTTTTGTACATAACAGCAAAGAAGAAGGACAGGTGAATGAATGATGACGGAACAAGCAACAGGTACGATGAAACAGTTCACGATGAACGTCTTAAACGGTCTCAGCATGGCAATTCTGATCGCCCTCATCCCGAGCGCTTTGCTCGGTGAATTAACGAAAGCAATACTTCCGTATTTTCCGTCTCTTCAATTCATATTGGATGCGACGACAATTGCGATGCGGCTTCTGCCAGCCATTATCGGGCTAGCGGTCGCCATGCAGTTCGGACGATCGATTCTCGAAACCGGGACCATCGCGATTGCGACGTATGTCGGTAGCGGTGCCGTCCGAATCGACGAAGGGGCTTTTGTGATGGCCGGCATCGGGGACGTGATCACAGCTGGTGTTACCGCTGCAATCGCTACACTTCTTGTCATGAAACTCGCTCCCCACTTGAAAACGTATACGGTCATTGTTATGCCGATGACCATCATTGTCGTCGCAGGAGGCATCGGTACTTTCCTACTGACGTACATCTCCCAGATCACGACGTATATCGGTCTACTCATCATGACAATGACTGACCTGCAACCGGTCCTCATGGGAATCCTGATCGCCATGGCGTTCTCACTCATTATCGTCTCGCCGATCTCGACTGTCGGGATTGCGACAGCCATCAGCTTGTCCGGTGTCGCGGCTGGTGCGGCGAACCTCGGGGTCGTCGCTGCCGGATTCGGTCTCGCGATCGCCGGATGGCAGGCAAACGCGACCGGCACATCGATTGCCCATTTCCTCGGCTCTCCGAAGATTCAGATGGCGAACTTTGTCCGACGCCCCATCATGATGCTTCCCATTTTGGCAAATGCGGCGATTCTCGGTGCGCTCGCAGGGATTCTAAAAATTGAAGGAACACCAATCAGCGCCGGGTTCGGCGTGTCAGGTCTCATCGGTCCGGTGAACGCCCTTCACCTCATGCCGGGTGGATTCGCTCTCTTCAACGTCCTGCTCGTCATCGTCTTGTTCGGACTGATTCCGGTCGCACTCGGAATCTTCTTCTACCGTGTGTTTGAACGGACGACTCTCGTCGAATCCGATCATTACCGACTCGATTTCGAGTAAACAAAAAGCCGGCTTCTCCAATGGAGAGGCCGGCTTTGATTATCCTTGAATCATCGCTTCGTATTCTTCTGCAGACATGAGTTTGTCGAGGTCTGACTCTTCCGTCAACTCGACTTCAATCATCCATGCGTTTTCAAACGGTGACTCGTTGACGAGTTCTGGAGAATCCGCGAGGTCCTCGTTCACTGCCGTGATGCGACCAGATACCGGTGCATACAACTCAGAGACCGTCTTCACTGATTCGACTGAGCCGAATGGCTCGTCAAGCAAAATCGTACCATCGACTTCTGGGAGTTCGACAAACACGATGTCCCCTAGTTCGCTTTGTGCGAAATCCGTAATGCCGATGCGGGCTTTCGTTCCATTTACTTCTACCCACTCATGTTCTTTTGAATAACGTAAATTTGCTGGTACTTTGCTCATCCTAACTTCCCCCTCAAATAAATTAGACTCACATCTGTATTATAGCACTTAGCCCCAAACGTCCGTAAAGGACTTTTCTGAAAATCCGACGGTCGTTTTTTCACCATTTGTGACGATTGGTCGCTTCAAAAGCATACCATTGCTTGCTAATAGCTCGAGTTGTTCGTCTTCTGATAGATTCGGTAGCTTGTCTTTGATGCCTTCGTTCCGATAGACTTGCCCGCTCGTGTTAAAGAACTTTTTGAGTGGTAGACCTGATTGTTTCCACAGTTCGGCGAGTTCCTCTTTCGTCGGCGTCGATTCGACGATATGGATATATGTATACTCGATGCCTTGTTCCTTCAACCATTTTTCTGCCTTTTTACATGTACTGCATGGTGGATAGCCATATAGTGTCACCATCTGTTCATCACCTCTTTCCTCAATGTAGCACACCTAGAGAATTTAAATCACGTCTCAAGCAACCGTTCAATCTCTCGCTTCATCGTTGGGTTGACCACATAGCGTTCTTCGATAAAACGTAAGATAGTCGAGGCTGCGACGCCTGACTTGCCATATCCTAATACCCCGCCCAACAGGAAAGAAATCATCTTGGGCTGTCTCGACTCGACCCGGCGTGTCGGATTGAACGGGTCCCCTTGTTCACCGATTGCCTTCAAGACGTTCTGAACAGCTGCGACCTGGACGAGCTCGAATCCGGCGAGCGTTTCGCCACGACGTTCACGTAGCAAGCCGACGTATAGGTTCGTCAACGCCTCTTCATAATAATAAGCCGCTGTTTCACGGGTGATTTCGAGGCGTGGTGTCGCAAATACCTCGAGCGCCTTGTCCCGTCGCCAGACGACACGTCCTGGCGTATAGGCGATGGTCGCCATTTCATGCAGTTCAAAGACGGCGAACTCACCATAAATGCCATCATGGTACATGATCTTATGCCCGTCCTTCGTGTTTTGGAACTGATAATGAAGCGGTTCGATCTCGAGCCAGTCAAGTCGATCGATAAAGCGCGCCTTCTGCCCATCCTCGACAATCAAAAAGAAATCGAGGTCCGAATACTCATCCAACCGCTCCGTCTCTTGTCCAATCGACCCCAATGCGAGCAGCATGAGCGTCCCGTCCAGTTCGGCTACGGACCGTCCAATGCGTTCCATCCGGTCGAGTAATACATCTCGTTTTGTCATCATCTCTCCCCCTCGTCTCTATTGTACGTGGCAGAGCTCAAAAAAAGAAAGGATCGACCGCGTCCGGTCCACCCTTTCTGTCAATTTGATTAGACGATAAACTTGTTCGCTTTGATGAGGCTCGCTGCGACTTCGCGCTTCGTGCCGATCACGTTGATTGGCTGGTAGCGGCTGAATTTCTTCATTGCCGAGAGAAGCATACGTTGCTCGTCGCCAGACGCCGCTGCGTATAACACTTCTTTCGCCATGAGTTCGACTTGCTTGAACACTTGCTCCGCAAAGATTTCAGTGTAGCGGACTTTGAGCGTATTCTTCTCTTCGCCTGAACGGGCAATCGCTTTGTCTGTACGAGCGATGGCTGCTTCAAGCGCATAGATGGCACTGATCATGTCTGCAATCTTCGCCAAGATTTCTTGTTCGTTTTGAAGGTCTTGTTGATACTTCTGTACAGCTGTACCCGCGACCATCAAGTTGATTTTCTTCATGTTCGAAAGGAGCATCTTCTCGCGAGCGAGTGGTGACCCATCCAATTCTTGTGGCATGTAGCTCATGAGCTCTTTTTGAAGTTTTTGCGCTTCTGCGAGGAGCGGTAATTCACCTTTCATCGCTTTCTTGAGGAGCGTACCTGGGACGATCAAACGGTTGATCTCGTTCGTCCCTTCGAAGATACGGTTGATCCGTGAGTCACGGTAGAGGTTCTCGACTTCATACTCTGCCATGAATCCGTATCCACCATGAATTTGAACGGCTTCATCGACGACATAGTCGAACGTCTCAGAAGCGAAGACTTTGTTGAGTGAGCATTCGATCGCGTATTCTGCGATCGCTTGTGCGACTTTCGATCCGTCGCGCATGTTCTCATCACCGAGTGCATCCAAGCTATCCTGGAACAAACCACCTGTACGATAGACTGAACTTTCCATCGCATAGATGTTCGCTGCCATCGTCGCCAATTTCTCTTGGATGAGTGGGAATTGGCTGATCGGTGTCTTGAACTGTTTACGCTCGTTCGCATATTGAACCGAGAGGTCGAATGCACGTTTTGAAGAACCGACTGCTCCGACTGCGAGTTTGTAACGACCGACGTTCAAGATGTTGAAGGCGATGACGTGACCTTTTCCAACTTCACCGAGAAGGTTGTCGACTGGTACTTCGACATCTTCAAGGATGAGCGTACGTGTCGACGATCCCTTGATCCCCATCTTCTGCTCTTCTGCGCCCGTTGAGACTCCTTTAAAGTCACGCTCGACGATGAAGGCACTGAACTTGTCGCCATCGATTTTCGCATAGACGACGAACACGTTCGCGAAGCCGGCGTTTGTGATCCATTGTTTCTCGCCGTTCAAGACGTAGTGCGTGCCCGCCTCATTCAAGACAGCTGTCGTTTTCGCACCGAGGGCGTCAGACCCTGAGCCTGGCTCAGTGAGCGCGTAAGCCGCGATCCATTCGCCTGTCGCGAGTTTTGGCAAGTACTTGTGCTTTTGCTCTTCTGATCCGAAGAAGACGATCGGGAGCGTCCCGATCCCCACGTGTGCGCCGTAGCTGAGTGCGAACGAACGTGCTTTCGCGAAGCGCTCCGTGATGATTGAAGATGAGATTTTATCGAGTTGGTAACCGCCGTACTCTTCAGGAACGTCTGCTCCGAGAAGACCGAGCTCGCCCGCTTCTTTCAACAATTCGACAGAGAGGTCGAACTCGTGTTTCTCGATGCGCTCGAGGACTGGCATGACGCGGTCATCGACAAATCCAGCCGTCGTGTCACCAATCATCTTATGCTCATCTGAGAAATCCTCTGGTGTGAAGAGACGCTCTGCGTCGAGTGCGTCAATGACAAAGCTACCGCCTTTAATCAATTCATGTTCTGTACGTTCCATATCCGATTCCCCCTTATAGTAATTCGAAGACACCAGCCGCGCCCATTCCGCCGCCGATACACATCGTGACAACCCCATACTTCTCATTGCGTCGTTTCATCTCATGCAAGATCGAGACTGAAAGTTTTGCTCCCGTACATCCAAGTGGGTGACCGAGGGCGATAGCGCCGCCGTTCACGTTCACTTTCGATGGATCGATTCCGAGTTCACGGATGACACCGAGTGACTGGCTCGCGAACGCTTCATTCAACTCGAACAATCCGACTTCTTCTAATTTCACGCCAGCCATCTCGAGTGCTTTCGGAATGGCGACGACTGGACCGATTCCCATCACTTCTGGACGGACACCGCCGACCGCGAACGAGAGAAACTTGGCCATCGGTTGCAATCCTTGGCGTTCTGCTTCTTCACGGTCCATGACGAGGACAGCTGCTGCTCCGTCTGATACTTGTGAAGCGTTACCTGCTGTGACCGACCCTTTGATTTTGAAGGCCGGGCGGAGTTTCCCGAGTGCTTCAATCGTCGAATCGGCACGGACACCTTCGTCATGCTTCACGACTTTCTCCACTTCCGCGACTTTACCGTCTTCACCGAGTACGTGCTCGATGACCGTCACAGGAACGATTTCTTCTTGGAACTTGCCACCTGCGATAGCCGCTGCCGCCTTTTGGTGACTGTTGATGGCGAACGCATCTTGGTCTTCACGCGAGATGTTATATTCGGCTGCAACACGTTCTGCCGTATGCCCCATGCTCATGTAGTACTCTGGTGCCGTCTCCATGATGTGTGGGTTTGGACGGATGACGTGACCACCCATCGGCACTTGGCTCATCGATTCCATACCGCCAGCGATGATTGCCGTCGCTTGACCGATCATGATTTTGGCCGCCGCGTCCGCGATGGCTTGAAGGCCTGACGAGCAGTAGCGGTTGATGGTGATCGCTGGAACTTCGTGCGACAGTCCCCCCCGGACCGCCGCATAGCGAGCGATGTTCATCCCTTGCTCCGCTTCTGGCATCGCACAACCCATGATGACGTCATCAATCGGGCCTTTATATCCTGAACGCTCAAGCGTTGCCTTGATGGCATATCCCGCGAGCTCGTCCGAACGAACGTTACGGAACGATCCGCGTTTTGCTTTTCCGACCGGCGTCCGTGCGCCGGCTACGATGACTGCTTCCCTCATCTGTATTGTCCCCCTTTATCAGTTCCGTAGTGGTTTGCCTTTCACGAGCATGTGTTGCATCCGTTGTTGTGACTTCGGCTCCCCGATGAGGCTTAAGAAAGCTTCGCGCTCGATGTCAAGGAAGTACTGCTCATCGACGAGCGTACCGTATGCCAAGTCGCCACCACTGATGACGTGTGCGAGTTTCTTCGCAATCTTCAAATCGTGCTCTGAAATATAACCACCGTAGAACATTTCGTACGCCGCGAGTTCGAGCGTCGCTTTACCTGTTTGACCGACGACCGGTAACTTCTCACGAACCGGTGCCGTGTACCCGTCAGCCAGTTCAAGGACCGTTTGTTTCGCATCGAACGTCAAGTGGTCGCGGTTCATCGAGATGCCGTCGACCGCACGATGGTAACCGAGTGCTTTCGCATCAAATGCCGACTTCGATACTTTCGCCATCGCGATGTTCTCGAACGTCTGTTGCGCAGCCTTCTCGATGTTTTGCATCGATTTTGGTGTCTGCTCAAGGAGTCGACGGTACGTGTTGACGTTTCCGCCCCCACCAGGGATGAGGCCGACACCGACTTCGACAAGACCCATGTATGTCTCAAGTGCGGCTTGCATACGGGCTGCCGGTAAGCTGATTTCCGTTCCACCACCGAGCGTCATACCGTACGGTGCAGCAACGACCGGACGACTTGAATAACGAATCTTTTGAACGACTTGTTGGAACTTGTTGATGATCCAATCGAGTTCGAACCAGTTCTCGTCTTCGGCTTCCATAAGCATCATCGCAAGGTTCGCACCGACACAGAAGTTCTTGCCGTCGTTGGCAAGGACCATTCCTTTGAAGTCTTGCTCGACACGATCGATCGACTGTTCGATCATCTGCATGATGTCGACACCGATCGCGTTGTTTGGTGATGTGAATTCGAGTGCGACCACGTCATCACCGATATCGACGAGGCGTGCGCCACCATTTTCTAAAATGATGCCGTTTGATTTTGCGAGCGGCTTGAGTTTCAATTCTTTCGGGTTGACGGTCTTCTCGACATACGTCTTCGACGCTTTATCGTAATACTGGTCTCCCTTGTAGAATGACGTATTGCCTGCAGCAAGCATCTCATCGATCCATGCCGGGACGTCATAGCCTTCCACTTTCATACGCTCGACTGATTTCTCAACACCGAGGGCATCCCACATCTCGAACGGTCCAAACTTCCAACCGAAGCCCCACTTCATCGCATCGTCAATCGCAACGATCGTATCGGCGATTTCACCAGTGAGACGTGCCGAGTAAGCGAGCGTCTTCGCCGTGATTGGCCAGAGCAATTGGCCGACGCGACCTTTGTTCAAGATGGCACCTTTCAATTTTGCTTTCGAGCCAGGAAGTGACTTAATTTGATCGAGCTCAGGACCTGTAATCGCTTTCAATTGTTCGTATTCGAACGTCTGAAGATTCAACTCCTGGATGACCTTGCCTTCTTTCTTATAGAAGCCTTGACCAGCCTTTTGTCCGATCCAACCTTTTTCAACGAGTTGCTTCATTTCTTTCGGAACGTCGAACGTGTCCTTCTCTTCCCCTGATTCGAGTGTCTCGTAGACGTTCCCCGCCACGTGGACGAATGTGTCGATTCCGACGACGTCGAGTGTGCGGAATGTCGCTGATTTTGGACGACCGATGAGTGGACCTGTGATCGAGTCCATCTCTCCGATTGAAGCGTTTTGCTTGAGCATCTCTTCAAACGTGACGAGAAGACCATACGTCCCAATCCGGTTCCCGATGAAGTTCGGTGTGTCTTTTGCTTCGACGACACCTTTGCCGAGACGATCTTCAGCGAAACGTGACATGAAGTCGATGACCGGACGGGCTGTTTTCTCCGTCGGAATGAGTTCGAGCAACTTCAAGTAACGCGGTGGGTTGAAGAAGTGCGTGCCGAGGAAGCGTGATTTCAATCCTTCCGGAAGGGCACTTGCCATCGCTTCGATTGAGATCCCTGACGTGTTCGAGCTGAGAATCGCGTCTTCACGGATGTAAGGTGCAATCTTCTCGAAGAGTTGTTGCTTCACGTCGAGACGTTCGACGACGACTTCGATGACCCAATCCGCTTCTTTCAAACGCTCTAAGTCATCTTCTAAGTTCCCGACTTCGATGAAGTTGAGATGTTCCGCTGTCGCGAGTGGTGCTGGATTTTGTTTCAATAGCTTTTGACGGTTTTCTGAGGCGATGCGATTGCGTACTTCCGGCGACTCGAGCGTCAACCCTTTCGCTTCCTCTTTGGCTGTCAATTCACGTGGTACGATGTCGAGCATGAGCGAACGAATCCCCGCGTTCGCCAAGTGAGCCGCAATCCCCGCCCCCATTACTCCTGAACCGATGACGACCGCAAAACGAATTGAGTTCGTCAAACGGAGGTCGGTTGATTGTTCGATGTGACTCGTCATAGTGTTCCCCCCTAAAATGAGAATGAATAGTGATTCATTTCACGCGTAAAAAAAATCGCAATCACCATCGTGTTTACTCTTCTATCATAAATGAATGAACATTCATTCGCAAGCGTTCATTTTTCAATTTCATTCCATTTTTTGAATGAACGATTAGTTTTTAATGTGTGTGGTATAGACAACAAGAGTCAAATTTAGAAAGGGGAATGTATACATGCATGATAATCGTTTAAACACTGTCGGTAGCCGAAAGGACTTTGAGTCGTTTAAGAAGAAAGCCCAAGAACAGTCGCACCAACCGGGAATCGATTCGAAGATGGAACCTTTCCCGATCTATGAACGGGAAGACTATAAAGGAAGTGACAAGTTAAAAGACAAGGTCGCGATCATCACCGGTGGGGATTCCGGGATCGGAAAGTCGGTCGCCATCTTCTTCGCCCATGAAGGTGCGAACTCCGTCATCGTCTATAAAGACCAAAACGAACTCGAGGACGCGGAAGCGACGAAAGAACGGATTGAGGACTTAGGTCAAGCCTGTCTCTTGCTTCAAGGCGACCTCGGCGAATCTTCTTTCTGTCAACGAGTCGTTGAAGAGACGCTCGAGACGTTCGGTCGGATTGACATCCTCGTCAATAACGCTGCCGAACAACATCCGCAGGAATCGCTTCTCGACATCTCGGACGATCAACTCGAGAAGACGTTCCGCACGAATATCTTCAGCATGTTCTACTTAACGAAAGCAGCGCTCCCCTACTTAAAAGAAGGAGCGAGCATCATCAATACGACCTCGATCACAGCCTATGAAGGAAACGACCAATTGATTGACTATGCGTCGACGAAAGGTGCCATCACGGCATTCACCCGCTCGCTCGCCAAAAACTTGGCGGACAAGAAGATTCGCGTCAACGGGGTCGCCCCGGGACCGATTTGGACACCGCTCATCCCTTCAACGTTTGACGCGGAGAAGGTGAAATCGTTCGGCGATTCAGCAGAGATGAAACGACCGGGGCAACCGGCCGAACTCGCACCGGCGTATGTCTATCTCGCAAGCGATGATTCGACATACGTCAGTGGTCAAGTCATCCACGTAAATGGTGGAACCGTGATTAATGGATAATTGATCGAAGACTCAGTTCGTAGCTGAGTCTTCTTTTTGTGCAGTTCATCCAGAAGAACATCAAGAACTTTTCTTTTGGCTGTCCGATCAAATCGGTCCGGAGTTTTGGGTAAGTGAGGACGAAAACAACAAATCGTAGCACCTCCTCAATTTAGAAGATCGAACGCATCGACGTTTTCCATACATCAAAAAGCACGAACATCCTCGACGGACGTTCGTGCTCATTTTATTTCTTCACCATTCCTTTTAACACGAACGCCACGTTTGCCGGACGTTCCGCGAGACGGCGCATGAAGTAGCCGTACCAGTCACGACCGTATGGCACGTAGACACGGACTTTGTATCCTTGGCGCACGAGCTCGAGTTGACGCTCGACGCGGATGCCATATAACATCTGGAACTCGAACTGGTCGAGCGGAATGTTGTTCTCTTTGACGTGCTCGATGATGGCGTCAATCATATGGTCATCGTGTGTCGCGATGGATGCGTAGTTCCCGTTCGCAAGATGGAGTTTGACGAGCTTCACGTAGTTATGGTCCACGTCCTCTTTTTCAGGGAACGCGACCGTCGCCGGCTCTTTATATGCCCCTTTGACGATGCGGAGGTTCGGCTTGAGCGGCGCAAGATGATTGATGTCATCTTCCGAGCGGTACAAGTACGACTGGATGACCGTTCCGAGACCGTCGAATTCAGACTTCAGCTTTTTGAACAATTCGAGCGTCTTCTCACAGCGCTGCTCATCTTCCATATCGATGGCCACAAAGACCCCGACTCGTTGTGCGACCGTCAAAATTTGACGCATGTTGTCTTCAATCAACTCGTCCGAGATATCGAATCCGAGTGACGTCAGCTTGAGTGACATATAGGCGTCTAATTGCTCTTCTGCCATAATTTCAATCGCACGCATGATCTCGTCGCGATTCGTATTCGCCTCTTCGACCGTCTTAATAAATTCCCCGAGATGATCGACCGTGACCGACAACCCTTTCGCGTTGAGTTCGCGAATCGTCGGGACAGAAGCCTTAAAGTCTTCCCCTGCTACAAAGCGTGATGCACCAAATCGTAGGCCATATTTCTTTGCCAAACTGTTGAGTGTTTTGTTTTGTGACATGTAGATAAATCCATCGCGCAACACTTTTTCCATCTGATTTTCCCCCTTACTTTTACACCCATCTATCTCTATGATGATGTCTGCAATTATTATGACACACAAACGTCATTTCGTCTGTATTTTTGTAACCGTTTGCAGCACTTTCTTCCCAACTTTTCAAAAAAGACAGACGCCCCGTAGGACGGCTGTCTTATAGGCTTGTCGAAGGTGCGACATAGAGTAAAATACTGAGGAAGATGAACACGCTTCCCGCTAGGACGAACAAGTGCCAAATGGCATGGTTGAACGGCAGTTTTTGCCACACGTAAAACACGATACCGACCGAATAGGCGATCCCTCCTGCGAGGAGAAGCATGAACCCTTGATGACCGAGTGATTCATACAACGGACGGATGGCGATGATGCAGATCCAGCCAAGTGCGAGGTATGTCACATTGGACACCCACATGTACTTTCCGGTCGAAAATAGTTTCCACACGATCCCGAGAATCGCGACACCCCACACGATCCCGAACAACGTCCAGCCGAGCGTCCCGTGAAGGGTCACGAGCGCAAACGGTGTATAACTTCCGGCTATGAGTAAGTAAATCCCCGCATGATCGAACACTTGCAGCACCCGTTTCGCCCGTGGATGCGGGATGGCGTGCATGAGTGTCGAGAAGAGATAAAGTAAAATCATCGATGCCCCGAATACACTGACCGCGGTGACGTTCCACGTGCTCCCACTCTCTGTGGCGCTCATGACGAGCAAGACGAGGGCGACGATGCTGAAGATGACTCCTAAGCCGTGCGTGATCGCGCTCGCAATTTCTTCCCCGAGCGTGTCGGCATGGAGCATCTCTTTGAGTTGTTCTTGTTTCATGTGCTCCCACCTTCCGTAACTGTTCCTTCTAGTATGGACATTTCCCGATTTTAACGCAATCAAAAACACGGGCTACCGATTAGCCCGTGTCGAGATTATGCGACTTCTTTCACCGGAACGTCACATTCCATTTGTGCTGCCCGCATCGCGCGTGCCCGTTTGTGGAACAAGACGAGAAGCGTCAACGTGCCGAGTGTCGAGATGACGTACGGAAGGACTCCGTCCAGCTTGAAGCCGATCGGCGCCGTCAAGATGTAGAACCAGACTGCATACAACATGAATGTCCCCGGAAGGAGCGCGATGTAGTGGTTTTTCCCTTTAATGTAGAGGTACATCGCCCCGACAAAGAGTGCGATGACCGCCGTCGTCTGGTTCGCCCAGTTGAAGTATTGCCAAAGCATTTGGAAGTCCATGTTCGTGAGCACGTATGAGATCGCGAAGAGTGGAAGCGCGATCCAAAGACGCGACGAGAACTTCTTCTGTGCGATTGACATGTAGTCCGCGATAATCATCCGTGCGCTACGGAATGCCGTGTCTCCTGACGTGATCGGTAAGACGATGACTCCGAGAATCGCGAGTGTCCCGCCGATGCTGCCGAGCATGAGTGTCGCCACTTCTTGCACGACGAGTGCCGGAGTGCCCGCACTGATGAGTCCAAGCAATTCACCTGGCTCAAAGATGGCCATCGCCGCTCCAGCCCAAATCATCGCGATGACCGCTTCGGCGATCATCATGCCGTAGAAGATTTCACGACCGTTGCTTTCTTTCATCGTCGTCCGCGAGATGATCGGCGACTGTGTCGCATGGAAACCAGAGAGCGCCCCACATGAGATGGTAAAGAAGAGGAGCGGCCAGATCGGCAAGCCGTCCGGATGCATGTTCGTCAATGTCATCTCTGGAATCTGATATCCTTGAGCGAACAAACTGACCGCGATCCCGATGGCACTGATGACGAGTAGTGCCCCGAAGAACGGGTAGATGCGTCCGATGATCTTATCGACCGGAAGAAGCGTCGCCAAGATGTAGTAAGCGAACACAGCGAAGATGACGATGGTGAGCGTCGTTGCATTCCCATCGAACAAGTTGTTGATCATGTTACTCGGAGACGTGACGAACACCGTCCCGACAAGAAGTAAAAGTAAAAGTGCAAATCCATTGACGATATGGCGAAGTGAACGTCCGAGAAACTTCTCCGCTAGTTGTGGCAAGTGTGCCCCGTTATTTCGAAGGGAAATCATTCCTGTCAAATAGTCATGAACCGCACCGGCAAAGATCGATCCGAACACGATCCAAAGGAAGGCGACCGGTCCGTAGAGCGCCCCCATAATCGGTCCAAAGATTGGTCCGACACCGGCGATGTTGAGCAATTGAATCATCGAGTTCCGTTTTTTGCCCATCGGCACGTAGTCGATGCCGTCCTGAGACGCATAGGCGGGCGTCGTCCGCTCTTCCTTGATGCCGAACGTCTTCTCAACGTAACGACCGTATACCAAATACCCGACCAAAAGTAGTGCGAGTGCGACGAAGAATGTAATCATCTGTCAGTCCCCTTTTCCGTACATATGTAGCCGAAACCCCATCAGCTCTTCGGTTTACACGTGTCATGTAACCGATTACATGTCTGATTATACATAAGAGTTAATGATAATGTAAGGGCTTTCATTCACATTTTAGACACTTTTATTCGACAAAAAACGACGCCCGAATTGGACGCCGTTCCGTACTTATTTCAAGTTGAGAGTCGATTGTTTTGCACCAGAACCGTTCGATCCGCTTGCGATGACTTTGTAAGTCCCTTTCGTAAGGCCTTTTTTGAACGTGAACGTGTACGTTCCTGTCCAGCTCGCCTGTACTTTGGCGACTTGCTTGCCTTTCGCGTCTTTCAAGACGACCGTCGCACCCGGTGTTGTTTTCCCGATCAAGGCGCGTGTGCCGGCCTTCACACCTTTCGTCGTCTTCGGTGTCACGATTGATCCATTTTTTAACTCGAACGATGTTGTCTTGACTACTTTTCCTGATACATCTTTCGCTTCGATTTCATATTTTGCTGCAAAGAATCCTGTACTTCTCTTGAATGTGAAGTTCCCATTCTCGTCAGCTTTCGCATAGTCTACTTTTTTCCCGTCTCGTTTAAGGACGAGCGTAGCCCCTTCCGTCGTTTTTCCAGTCAACACGGTTGTATTCGTGTACGTCAAACGTTTCGAGATAGCTGGCGTTCCGACAAAACCTGCACCGACGACTTTCGTTTCCGTCATCGTCTTCCCATTCAATTCGCTTTCAATCGTCAATGACTGACGGAGTTTGAGCGGTTTGACCGTCAAACGGTACATGCCTTCTGCATCGGCTGTCGTTGTCGCGAGAACCGTTTTGCCATCTTTTAATGTCACGTTTGCAGATGGAGCCGTCTTCCCAGTCACGACTTTCGCACCCGGTTTGATGACATCGACCGCGAGCGTCAAGTCAGTTGGCGCCACTTCGAGCTCTGCCGTATAGGTCCGGAAGAGGCGGCCTGCCGCATCTTCACGCGTCGCGTCCGTCGCTTCGATACCTTCATAAAGGTTCAAGTACTGCTTACCCGCATCCGCTGTTTCAAATGTCACCGAACGTTTCGCATCCGCGACAATCTTCCAGTTGTTGTCGGCTTTGTAGTCTAAGTTACTGCCACTCGACACAATATAGTCCGAGATGACGTTACGTGTCTCATACGCTGAGCGATAGACGATGTTCTTCCCGCCACCGAGACCTGGGAACGATGAAGAACCCGCGCGATAGTTATTCGTCGCAACCAAGAATTCTTGGTCCATTTTGATCGGTTGTCCGTTGTACTCGACGTTCTTCACGCGGTTCGCGTTCGCATTGACGAGCTTCCCGCCGACATCGAACATCGCAGGACCCGTGACATCGATCTCATACGTCAAACCGTCGAGAATATCGAAGTTGTAGCTACGGAATTGAAGGTTGAGTAAGTTTTCGCCATCTTCTTCGATTTGGTCAAACGCACCCGCTGACATCTCGAGCCAATCCATGACATCTTTTCCTGTCACTTTGACGACTTCGAGCGTGTTCGGATACACGTAAAGGTCCGCGACGTTTTTCAAAGCAATTTGCCCTTTCGGGATATTCGTATAGTAGCTCGCATCTGTCAATTCACGACCACCCGCTTTGAACGGTGCGCCTGCTGACAAGAGTGGTAACTCTTTATAAGCAGAAAGTTCTGGGTTCGTCTCGAGTTCTTTCTCGACATACCACTTCTGTGCGTTCGTCACGAACTGAACCGATGCGTCGTCACGGACAAGTGCGAAGTAGCTTTGGATGTCATCTTGAATCTCACCGACCGGTTGGTTGATATAGTCGATTGTCGCCAAGTGGTCGTCTTCGATCAACGCTTGAATCGTCGGGTCGACCACCGTATCAGCCGTCACCGTATCGAGTGCTGCTGACGCATCAACGATTTGCCATTTCCCATCCACGAGTTCAAGTTCAAAGTCGATGACGCCGAGGTCCTTCCCTTGGTTGTTCGCCATGACGACCGGTTTGCCATTGATTGTCCCCTTCGTCATATCGACGTTCGGGAACGAAGCGAACATGCCTTTCGCATCCGGGAAGCGACCGTGTTGGTGTCCCGTCATGACCATGTCGAGCCCGTCAATCTTCGTGAGTGCGTAACCGACGTTCTCTTCGCTGTCGAGTTGCTCATCCGCGAGCGCTGCACTGTCACCAATCCCTGAGTGCGCGAGGGCGACGACGACGTCCGCTCCCTGGCCTTTTAATTTTTGTACTGCTTCACGTGCGGACGGGATGATATCCTCTGCCGTCACACGACCTTGAAGGTTCCCCGAATCCCATGACATGATTTTCGGAGGGACGACTCCGAATACGCCGACTTTGATCGCATGTGTTTCCCCATCCAGGTCTGTGACCGTTCGTTCGATGATTTGGACCTCTTGTCCATCCACGTTGAACTTCGAGACGATCGGGTTGCCTTCTAAATCTTTGACGTTCGAGTTGACGAAACGCAGTTTCCCTTTCGACCCCTCCATCGCGTTGTATAAGAATTCGAGACCAAAGTTGAATTCATGGTTCCCGAGTGTGACGGCATCGTAGTTCAATGCCGCCATCGCCTTGTACATCGGATGTTCGAACGCTTCATTTTTTCCAGCTTGGCTCTCACGGACGTAATCGCCAAACGGTGTCCCCTGAATCGTATCCCCGTTATCGAACAAGAATGTGTTCGTTTCCCCAGCGGCTGTACGATGTTCATTGATGAGTGTCGCGACTTTCGTCAATCCGATCGTGTTATCGACCTTGTCTTGGAAGTAGTCGTAGTTCGTGATGTTCGTATGTAAGTCTGTCGTCTCTAAGAAACGGAGCTTGACGATATCCTCGTCCACTTCTGCCAAGACGTTCGGTGCCTGTAGCGGCAAAACGGTTGGTAACACGAGCGCAGTCGCGATCGACCATTTCAATGCGGTTTTCATGTGATTGTCCCCTTTTTCTGGTTGATAATTGTCTAACCATATTCAATATAACACCAGCTGTCTTTCCCTCCTATTAAATTTTTGTATAAAAATAGACCTAATTTCCTTTACAAAAATTAGGTCTATCATCCTATTATTGTTTGATACGAACAGTAAACGGTCCATCTCCGTCAATTTCTTCAAATGTGACTGATACCGGGTACGCATGTTTACCGTAGACCGACTCTTCGAGACGAATCATCGTGAAGCCAACCACGTCCTCCCCACTCACGAGTTCAAGCGGGAGTTTCTCAACGTTCAAGTGGCGGTCGTAGCCGTTGCGAAGGAGAATCGTCGCCGTGACGTCCGTCTCTTCCTTCTCCACCGACACGAGCATCAAGTTGAACTCGTTCTCTCCGACTGGCGGTGTCGAGATGTTCGTCCGCATGAGCTGTTGCCATGCAACCTTCGAGAACTTTGCTTCTTCTTCCGATGACACGGGCTGAAGCGGATCGATCGGGTTCATTTGGAAGACGAGTCGAAGCGAGTCGTAGGATTCTATTTCTCCGAACATCTCATCTAAGAAGAAGTCCAAATAAACCGGTTTGCTCGTCCACGCCTCAAAGCTCGGCAATTCAGAACGTCCGAGGACTTTCCGGCCGATCGGGACGTTATTCGCGTCTAACAAGAGGACCGGCAATTCGTTGATTTCGAACGAGCTCGGAAGCGTGTTGCGGAACAACGCCACGATCGACAAATCATGCCCGAGCGATTCGGCATTCAACAACTCAATTGAGAGTTGATTGTCGAGAAGTGGAGGGAGTCGTTTCGCATGATAACGGAAGACGTACTCGTCCTCTTTCGGGATCCCCATCGCATCGTCGATGACGAGCGTCAATTGGCGCCCTTCCTCTTTATTTCCTGTCTCAATCTGTTTACGTTTACGAAATCCTAGCATTATACTTCCTCCTCTGCCATCTCGGCGAAGTAACGGTCGAGTTGGCATAGTTCCGTCGTGACATCCCGTGCGATATTGATATATGTCTGTTCGAAGATTTCGAGTCCTTCTTTTCCGAACTGACGGCTCGGGTCTTCCTGACCGTAGCTGCGAAGACCGATCCCTTCTTTCAATCCGCTCATCGTCGTCAAATGGTCCGTCCACTTCATGTCGACGGCACGGAGAAGCGATTCTTTCGCGAAGAGGACGATGTCATCCTGTTCGAGGCGTGACGCCGTCGTAGCAATGATCGCCTCCATCCAGTCGTTTAATGCATCCTTCAGTTCACGCGTATCGGCGATGTCTTTTGCCCATGTCGGCTCCTGCATCGTCAAGTAGCGTAAATCATCTTTCAACTCATCGATTGGCCATTCCTCAGGCACGAGTTCATCCGACACATGCATATCGATGCTGTTCTCGAGGGCGAGGCGCATCATGCCGAGGACGTTTTTCGTGATGGCATCGGCATCGGCGTTGACGGCCTGATTACGAATCGTATAGATGATATTCCGTTGCTCGTTCAAGACGTCATCGAGTTTGAACAAGTAGTCCCGAATCGAGACGCCGAGTCCTTCGATCGTCGTCTGCGCATATTCGATGATCTCGATCGCATCTTTCGTTGAGACCTCACCTGTCGCACTCGGCTTCAACTTTTTCTCCACGCGTTCTAGTTTCTGCGCCGCATAACGTTTCACGATCTCATCTTCGAGCGAGACGAAGAACTCGGTCGCACCGGGGTCGCCTTGACGTCCCGAACGACCGCGGAGCTGGTTGTCGACACGTTTTGACTCATGCCGCTCCGTTCCGATGACGAAGAGACCGCCCGCTTCCTTCGCTTTTGCGTCGAGCGTGATGTCCGTTCCACGTCCGGCCATGTTCGTTGCAATCGTCACTTTGCCGAATTGACCGGCGTCCGCGATGATATCCGCTTCCTGAGCGACCGTCTTCGCGTTCAACACGTCATGCTCGATCCGCTTCTTCTTCAAATGCTTGCTGATGGCTTCCGATTGTGCGATCGAGGTCGTCCCGATCAAGATCGGTCGTCCCGTCGTATGCAGTTCCGCTACTTTCTCAGTGACCGCCGCATACTTTTGCTCGGTCGTCATGAAGATGCGGTCCGGATGGTCGACACGTTGACGTTCGCGGTTCGTCGGCACTTGGACGACGTCCATGTTGTACGTCTTCAAGAACTCTTGGCGCGACGTCTGGGCCGTCCCCGTCATCCCCCCAACGAGCGGATACATGCGGAAATAGTGCTGAATCGTAATCTCCGCCGTCGTCTTGTTCTCTTCGGTGATGGTGACGCCTTCTTTCGCCTCGAGCGCCTGATGCAACCCTTCCGACAGGCTTCGTCCTTCCATGATGCGTCCCGTGAACAAGTCGATGAGTTCAATCTTGTCTTCTCGGACGATATAGTCGACGTCAAGCTCAAACAAGACGTTCGCACGGAGCGCCTGGACGAGATAGTGATAGAGCACCTGGTGTGAGGCGCTGAACAGGTTATCGATGGCGAACAGCTCTTCAATCTTGACGATCCCTGCTTCCGTGAACGTCGCAGATTTCGACTCGAGGTCGACCTCGTAGTCGGTCTCCTCGAACTCAGAAATGATCTGTTGTGCCAACTGTTTCAACCGGATATGTGACCGGTCCTTCTGCGCGATGATGAGCGGCGTCTTCGCCTCATCGATCAAGATGCTGTCGACTTCATCGACAATGGCGAAATGGAAAGGACGTTGGACCCGTTCTTCCGGCTTATGGACAAGGTTGTCACGCAAGTAGTCAAACCCGAACTCTGTCCCGACCCCATACGTGATATCTGCCTGATATGCGGAACGCTTCTCGTCCGCTTCGATGTCTGGTACGTTCAAACCGACCGTCAACCCGAGGAAGTCATGGATCTTCCCGATCTGTTCCGCGTCACGTCTCGCCAAATAATCGTTCACCGTGATGACGTGGACGCCTTTTCCTTCGAGCGCCTTGACGTAACTCGGCAAAGCGGCGACGAGCGTCTTCCCTTCCCCCGTCGGCATCTCCGAGATGTTCCCTTCGAGGAGGGCGAACCCACCGATGAGCTGGACGTCATAGTGACGCATTCCGAGCACACGGACTGACGCTTCGCGGACGAGAGCGAACCCTTCTTCCGCGATGTCGTCCACTTTCTTTCCATCCAAGAGACGTGCTTTGAGCGTCTCCGTATATGTACGCATCTCGTCATCCGAGAGGGCTTTCATCGTTGTCTCTAATTCATTAATACGCGCGACCCGTCGTTCGTACGCTTTCAAACGCCGGCTTTGATCATTCGTTAACTGTTTTACAAATTGGATCACACTAATAGCCTCCATCTTTCTATCAATTCATCACTTACATACCCGTCTATTATAACGAAAATCGAACCAATTCGGAGACTTTTTTACGAAAACTTCCTAAAAGTTGGTTTTTTGACACGTGAAAACCTATAAATTTTGGTTAATTTTCAAAAAGTATTTGTAAAAATATTTTCAATTCACTATTTGAGATGACGTGAGACCGTGTTACGATGAAAAAAACAGAACGTTTGTTCGTAAAAGGGAGTGGTGACGATGCGCAGACGAATCTTTTGTATCGACAGCGTCTCGTTCTATGCCAGTTGCGAGTGTGCCGCGCGCAACAAAAATCCTTACAAGACAAAGCTCGTCGTCCTCTCGAACCTCCAGGACAGCGGGGCACTCGTCCTCGCGGCGACCCCGAAAATGAAGCGGCTCGGAATCAAGACCGGGTCACGTCGCTTCCACATCGACCGCCTCCCGTGGCACGAACGACGAGACGTTTTGTATGCCGAGGCGCGGATGAGTCATTATTTGAACGTTTCCATTCAAATCATCCACATCCTGCATCAGTTCGCCCCGCCCGAGGCGATTCGCGTCTATTCGATTGATGAAACGCTCGTCGACATGAGCGGGACGGAGCGGCTGTTCGGAAATGACGAGCACGTCGCCCACCTCATGCGTGCGACGATTTTTCGCTATACAGGCATTCCCGTCACCATCGGCATCGGACCGAACAACGTCCTCGCCAAGCTCGTCCTCGATTTGCATGCAAAAAAGGAAGGTGTCGTCACGTGCCTTCTCCAAGACGTCGAACGGCTCATCCATCCGGCGCCAATCGAGAAGATGTGGGGCGTCGGGACGAAGATGGCGGTCCACCTGCAGCGGCTCGGCATCTGGACGATTGGGGACTTGGCCCGCTACCCACTCGAATCCCTTCATGAAAAGTTCGGTGTCATCGGTGCAGAACTTTGGCATCACGCCTGGGGCATCGACGAGTCGCCGACCATCCTGCCGGCGAGCTCCTTGTTCGGTGCGAAACGGATGCGACCGAAGTCGATCGGACACGGCATCACCCTCATGAAAGACTACACGACGTATTCCGCAATCCGGCTCGTCTTACAAGCGATCGCGGTCGAAGTCGGCATGCGAACCAGGCAAGCGGGACTCGTCGGAGGGACGATCCATCTCGGGGTGCGCTATACGCGGACGAGCGACCGGGGTGGCTTCAGTAAACAAAAGAAGCTCCCCCGCTTCACAGCGGACGAGCAAGAGTTTCTCCCGATCTTATTGCAGCTATTTTTAGACGGCTGGGAAGAGACGGAGGCCGTCCGTTACGTCTCGGTCGCTCTCGGCAAGCTCGAGCCACGGAGCGATCACGTCCAGTTATCGTTCTTCGAAGACGAATGGGCGAAGGCGAAACGGCTCGACTTCCTCGATTTGATTGATGGCCTGAACGTCCGGTTCGGTCGCGGCACGATCCGACCGGCGTCGAGCCTACTGAAAGACAGTCCGCTCCGGACGCGCCAACGTTTAATCGGCGGACATAAACAAGGAGGCGATTCCTCATGAGCAAGACCCGCTATCGTGACCGGGGTGAGTTGAAATGGATCCCATTTCTCATGCCCGAGCACGTCGCCCTACTGAAACGTTATTATGCCCAAATCCAAAAGATTGAACTACCCGACTTGGACGAACAGCTCCTCTATCTTTGGCAGACCGAGCTCGAACGGGCCATCCGTGAAGGCGACCAAGTCGAGGTGACCTTGTTCGTAGACGGCTTGACGACAAGCATGCGCGGCTACGTTCACGCCATCTATTATGCCGAGCGCGAGGTCGAGCTGTTCGATGGCGAGGTGCGCCGCGTCCCGTTCGGCGACATCTTGTCTGTTCGTTAAGATGCCTCGATCGCTTCTTGGGTCGTCTCGAACGTTTCAATCCCGTCGAGTAGCCCATAGTGAGCAAGCGTCGCGCGGACCGATGGCGACAGATGCGCGAAGATGACATGCCGGTCGGCTGCTTTCAGCTCGGTGACGACACGACGCAACTCTTCGACCGCGGTCACATCGATGACGGGGCAGCGGTGAAAGTTGAAGATGAACACGTTCGGTTCCCGATGGATGTGATGGAGGACGTGCTCGAACAACTCGACTGCACCGAAAAAGAGTGGACCTTCGACACTGAAGACGATTTGGCCGTCTCGCGTGACGTACCGTTCTGTCCGTTCACGCACATCGATCGTATCGGCCATTCGTTTCGCGAAGAGCGCGAGCGCACAGATGACGCCGACCTCGACGGCGACGACCAAGTCGACGAATACCGTCAACAGTAGCGTGACGAGAAGGACGAGCGACTCGGATGAACGATGACGTAACATCGCCATCACGTGATGGCGTTCGGACATGTTCCAGGCGACCCGCATCAAGATCGGAGCGAGTGCAGCGAGTGGCACGTAACTCGCGAACGGCGCGAGGACTAAGACCGCAATGAGGACCGTGATCCCGTGGATGACACCGGCACGTCGGCTGACCGCTCCCGCCTGAATGTTTGTCGCCGTCCGGGCGATGGCACCTGTCGACGGGATCCCACCAAAGAACGGTGTGATCACGTTCGCAAGCCCTTGCCCGAACAGTTCCTTGTCCGGCTTCATCTTCGTCCCCGCCATCCCGTCGGCGACCGTTCCCGAAAGAAGCGACTCGAGTGCACCGAGGAAGGCGATGGCGAATGCGGACGGGAGGAGCGTTGTAATCAAGTCTAGGTCGATTGTGAGCCAGTTGAATGTTGGCAGTCCGCTCGGGATGCCGCCGTATGCACTTCCGATCGTCGCGACCTCACCCGGGATGAGGACACTGACAAACGTCGGGACGAGCATCGCCATGAGTAAAAGCGGTAAACGGAACGGCAGCTTCGGTACGAGCCAAAGCGTCAAAAAGCCGATTCCGGCAATGACGATCGGCCACACGGACGCTTCGGGCAACGCTTGACCGAGGCGAAGCAAGTTCTCGTGAAAATGTGGCGCCTTCTCAAACGTGACCCCTAACAACTCATCGAGCTGGTCGACGAAGATGACGACCGCAATCCCGGCCGTGAAACCGATGGTGACGGCCCGGGGCATGAAGCGGATGAGCCGTCCGACCCGGAGCACGCTCATGAGGAGCAGCAAAATTCCGGCGAGAACGGTCGTGACGAGTAACCCTTCATATCCATATGCGAGGACGACACCCGAGACGATCGGGATGAACGCTCCCGTCGGTCCGGCAATTTGGAACGTCGAACCTCCGAACAGGCTGACGAGGATTCCTGCGAAGATGGACGTGTAGAGCCCATACACCGGCGGGACGCCCGAGGCGATGGCAAATGCCATGGCGAGCGGGATGGCGACGACGCCAACTGTAATTCCGGCCGAGATGTCCTTTTGCCACATCTCACGTGTGGAGAGTGAGTCTTGCATCATACATTCCTTCTTTCCAATCAGTTCAAAAGCGAGTTCAGTGTACGCCTGGAAAGAGGGCTTGTAAACGGTTTGAGAAAAACGTTAACAGAATGTACAAAAGAAAAAGACGCACCTTTCGATGCGTCTCCCTTCAATTCGTCGGAGCCTCTACGACTTGATCGCCATCTTCCGCGTCTTTCGCCAGCAACTTCACATGACGACCGAATAACCACATGACGACGAGATGAGCTTTCGCCTGCGTCTTCGTATAGAACCACCACGGGAGGGCCGGTACGAACTCATGGATGGCGACGAGTCCTTCATCCGAATCCGGTAAGCGTCTAAACTCGAGACGCCCTGTCTGATCCTCTTCACTCAACTTGACGAACTTGCCCCCGTCAATCGCAAAGGACGCCATATCGTCCGTCGCTTCCTGTTCGAGAGATAGATGAAGCGCGACGAACGATGGATCAAGCAGCGCGATCTCCCAATCATCGTCTTCTTTCGTCGTCTGAATGAACGGATACATAAAACGACCGAGCCACTCAAAGTACGTGTCCGCCATCCAAAGCGCCGACTTTTCTTCCGGCAGACCGAACCGCTGAATCGAACGGACGGTATACGATTTCGGTTGCTTTTTCTTCTTACCTCCCGAGGACTGTTTCTCTTCTTCCTCAAGCGCATGTTCGACCGCCTCTTTGAACGGAATCTCTCCCTGGCCGATACCTTCGACCGTGTCTTCTGCGACCATCGCGTGTCCCATGCTCTCGACAAGCGGATAGACGGTCGCCTTCGGTTCACCCGTGACCGCCATGACCCACAGGCGCGACAGTTTGATTGTCGGGAACGGGAAGTCGATCAAGACGCGACGCTTATCCATGACTTCGGCCGTCTGCTCGATCATCTTCCGATACGTCATCACCTCAGGACCCCCGATGTCGATATGACGGTCATAAAGCGACTCGGCACCGACGACCGAGATGAGCGCCTGAACGGCTTCCCGGATGTCGATCGGATGTGTTTCCGTCTTCGTCCATCGTGGCAAGATCATCGACGGCAAACGCTTGACGAGCTTCGCTAAAATCGGGAACGACGAACCTTCCGGACCAATGATGAGTCCCGCCCGTATCGTCGTCACCGGCACGCCCTGACCACCGAGAATGCGTTCGACCTCAAGTCGACTCTTCAAGTGACGCGACAACGTCTTCTCTTGTTTCGGGATGATCCCACTCAAATAGACGATCTGCTCAATGTCGTTCGCCTTCGTCGCCCGGGCGAAGTTATCGGCAATGAGCGCGTCCATGTCCTCGAACGTCGCCTGCGTCAAGCCGCCATCCGGAATCATCGAGTGCACGAGGAACATCGCGTAATCCGCGCCCTCACATGCTTCTTTTGTTGCCTCATATGAAAACAAATCACAGGCACGCCACGTGATATGGGCCTCATCTTCTTTATTCTTCGTCGATCGCGATAACGCGATGATGTCATACTCTTCCTTCAGCTGCTCCATCACGTTCGAGCCGATATAGCCGCTCGCCCCCGCAATGACAATCGTTTTTCGCATAATGGTCACTCCCCTAATTATTCGCATAGAGGTAATGTACCCTTCTTTTTTAAAAGATAAATCAGTCTAAGTATGTAGAGCCTGCTCGACCGATTCATACTAAAATGAGAATAATTAGAAAAAGGAGGGATATTCATGGGATTTTGGTACTTTCTTTTGCTTGGATTGGGAGTAATCCTCATCGTGCGAGGGATTGCAAGTAGCGCGAAACAAGGTGGACTGATTTTAGTCGGACTTGTGATGGTCGGGGTATCCATATTTATGTTCCAAGATGGCAGTGCGGACTTGGTCGCGAATTGGTTGGATCAAATCACCGGTCAATAAGTCACATTCTCGAGTAATCGCGAGGTCCATTGACAACCTTTTAACGTCTTCAATCTTGAATTGATATGGAAGGAGCTCGACAATGAAACAGTTCAAACGAGTAGGTGTTGTGGCGTTATTCGCCTTGATTGGATTTGCTCTTTTCCATTATGCGACCGAGTCGAAGACAGGTTCCGCTGCATGGACGACAGAAGCTGCGACACATCACTTCAAAGATATCTTAGAAGCGCAGCGAGAGGCGATTGAAGCGCATACTCCTCTTGAGAATATCGAGCGAACGAAACTGTCACACGAAGATGACGTCGTCCGGCTCCTCCTCGGTCAGCGGGATTGGGTCGAGCAATTCCACTATACGATTCAGGAGGTACAAGTGGACGAAAAAGGTGGACTTCTATACGCAAATGCTTATGTGACAAGAAATCTTCAATTTGAGAGTGGTGTCACGACCGGGCTTGGTGACGAGATGACGATTCAATTGAGGTCTCCGAATGAGACGATCGAAGAGGTGGAGCTCGACAATCATAGCGTGACACAATCAGGCCAACCCTTTTTCAAACGCTGGATCAGTCGAGTGTTTGACTGAACAAATCCCACTTTCCGATTGGAGAGTGGGATTCTTTTTTAAAACGATAAATCTAAACCAGTACCATCATCAAGAAGTTCTCCGTTTTTAGCGGTATAGTCAACACGAATCTCGGCTCGCTTCAGGATGTCGTTCTCTTGTAACGCAGACATCCACGTCCGAACGCGCTCTTCGTCATCGGCTTCCGGCTCCCGATGAAGCGTCAATAAGATTGTCGGCGAAACGTCGGCTGTCTGATAGGCGATTGGATTTGCCGAGGAGACATCGAGTTGTCGGATACTTTCTTCGTCATATAGGACGACATAGGTGACGTCTGCACCAAACGCCGTATCAATCGAATCTTCAATCGCCTCTGTGACCGCATCTTCCCATTTGGATGAGAGAAACGTATCAACGATTTCTCCGGTCGATTCATTCTCGTAAACATAAAATTCCGTTCCCGTCACCGAATCCACCACAATCGCCGCATACTCAAACGGAAAGTTTCCCATGTTGTCGAATAATACGTCTTCTGTCACTTCAGCATCTTTGAATCGCTCGAGTACATATGATTCAGCCATCTTCATCACTTTTGCTTCCTCATCGGGATCTGGTTGCATCGACCGATAAAAGGCAAATACCAACCCCGCCACCCCAATCACAATCACACCAAATCCGGCCAAAAGCCACTTCAAGTAACGTTTCATGTCGACTCCTCTCATAACTGTTTGTTCATGGCGATGGACGCTTCTTGGAATCCGAGTCGTTTATATAATCGCTGTGCGTCTGGATTCGTACCGAATACACTTAGTCCAATGGATGTTGCGCCAAGTTCTTCTGAGGCAACTCTTTCAAGTTTCTCAAACACTGCTGTCGCATACCCTTGCCCACGGTAGGTCTCTTCAATCAAAATGTGATAAATGAAGATGCGTTTCGATTCAGCTTGAAACGCATACCACAAAATTCCGACACGAATATCTCCGTTCATCACATGAACAATCGTCTGCCCTTCCCCGGGTTGATTGTCTGGGAAGAGGTCCCGAATCAATTGAGTCGATTCCTCTTGTGCCAACACCATCGGAAGTTGATAGTTGCGCGCGACATCTTTTGCATAATCGTCAATCAACCAAGTCACATAATTCGCGATTTCTGGTCCCGTCATCCTGGCAAAATGAATGGTCATCTGTTTACCCCTAATCGTTTTCCCTTAGTGTAACATACAATTTTTGGAATCACTGTTTCTAGTGAAGTTCAGGATTTTGTAAGGTTGCCGCAGATTATATGTAAGGTGCTCCCTTCATACTCGGAAGAGGAAATTGAAAGGAGACATCTATATGAAAGCCACACCATCACATGAACGAATCAATGTCCTCGATACACTACGAGGCTTCGCCTTATTCGGGATTGTTTTTATGAACATCCTCAGTTTATTACGTCCGAGCGACCCAAACACCGTCATGGAACATTATTATATATACGCCCTTCACATCTTCATCGACGGGAAGTTCTTTATGATCTTCTCATTCTTGTTTGGCGTCGGGTTTTATCTCTTTATCTACCGAGCAATAGAACGTGGAGATCGCGCATACGTTTTATTTACGAAACGATTGCTCCTCTTACTCGGCTTCGGCTTGATTCATATGCAATTTCAGCCGGGGGAGGCGCTAACGATTTATGCCGTGAGCGGGCTACTCCTCCTGTTCGCATACCGTCTTCCTCGGTCAGTTAATTTGATTCTAGGTCTGATTGGACTAGCTGTACTCGCTTATACCGGCACGAAACTGTTAATGCCGCTTGCTCTCATCTTGCTCGGGCTTGCAGCGGGGCAGTATGAGGTGTTTCGTCACGTCCATACGCACCGGGTACGTTGGCAGGTCGGACTGGTCGTTACCGGTATTTTATCCGCCGGATTTGTCTGGCTACAATATACGAATTTACCAAGCTTATCGTATTTCAATGTCGGCTACACCCCGACTAATGAAGAAATTCAAGCATATATCCGTATGCTCGACTATTCGAATTGGTCAGCTCCCTTTTTAGCGGCGTTCTATATCACCATCCTTATCAATATGAGTCAACTACGGACGACACGTTCCTGGTTCGCCCCACTTCAAGCGTTTGGTCGTATGGCGTTGACGAATTACTTGCTTCAGACTGCACTTATGGTGACTGTTGCTACATTCGGACAGACGTTCACAACGATTGAAACAGGACTATGGGCAATCGTCATCAACGCCGTATTGATCGTATTCAGTATGGTATGGCTTCGCCGTTTCACATACGGACCGATGGAAAAGGTATGGCGGCTTGGGACATACTCTCGCTTCGGACAAGGTATCCTATCGTCAAAATAATGTAATGTTGAGGAAGGACAGCTGTCAAAAGTGTCCTTCCTCAATTGTGTTTGCAGGAGTGAATTCAATTTCATATGCTTCACCAAGCTCTCCTTGTAAACGCTTCGAAAGTAAGTCTCCTTCACGATTATGTTGCTCCACCTTGATTTCCCATCCTTTAGCAAGTGCATCCGTGTCCCAGTCAATCCATTCTCCGAATCGACTAACCCATTCATAGAAATCACGCTTCAATTGGTCAGAAATCGTAAACTCATTCAATTCTATATTGTATCGACAGGTCGCACACCATGTCGGGTCCGCCCCCACATCCGCCTCTATAGTGATTCTTTTCAAATTTTCACAATCACAAATCCTATTCATTCATTCGCCCCCAGGTTTAAGGTTAGATTCTGCATACGTATTCAAAATTAGGAGGATATCCTTTTGATTTATTCAGTCGAGAAACGTAGAAATGAAAATGGTGTGCAGATTATCTTTCATACAATTGATGGCTTAAGTGGATTAGATGAGACTAGTTGGTTATTCCCTTATTCAGTGACACGAACTAAAGAAAACCATTGGTCTACGCGAACAAATGATTTTCTAGGTTTAATATAAAGTGTCTTTAGCAACTTCATTTGTTGGATCTAGAACAAGAATTTTTTCCGCGATGGACTTTGCTTGTTCATCACTTACAATCTTTTCTGGGACGATGTTCAGAAATAACAGGTTCTCTAAGCGCTTCACATCTGCAGCATCAGTCAAATCCACGGCTCTTTGAGCATGGTATAAGGAAGAGGTATAAGCCCCTTCAATGTGGCAAAGGGGCTGTGATAGGACTTGAAAAGCTAAGTCATGTAATTTATCGTCCTCTGTGTCCAATAACAGATAGACGAGTACGGAGTAATTCGACAGATTTTCATTATCATACGCCAAAGTTAATAAATCATTTTTAAATGTTTCAAAATCAGTAGTTTGATAGATGTCTTTTACTTCTTTAAACCGGCCTGACACAATTAAAGTTTCTAAATTATTTGACACTGTTTATTCACCTACGCATTACTTATTTCTTTTTCTCCATGGATTATGGTAATGAAGCATTTGTGCACTTATAAAGATTAATTTTGGATATAATGGGTTTAAATGTTAAAATTAAAAATCGAAAGGGGACTTTAAATGATCAAAAAAATCTTATGGGTACTATTGATGATGGGGTTAGCTCTATTTATTATTACTTTACAAATCAATCGATTGGGTGAAATGACACCGGAGATACAAATGACATTATTTATGTCGCTAGGAATTGTTGTCGTATTATTTATTCCACCACTCATCATGTCGTTCTTTTCAAATCCAATTATTTCATATCTAAACATTGCATACCAGGGAGTAATCGCTATATCTTTTTTAGGAATGTTGCCTATTGGTTTTATGATTCCAAACGGTATGTTTACAGCGATTATAGCATTGCTTGGGGTCGGGATTAGCTCGATGAGTATCATAACAATTTTAAGAACTAAAGAACTGAGTATTAGAAACTAACATACAAATATTCAAGTGAAAGTTAAAAGTGATGTGCTGATGTCTATGCTGTTCAACTATAGTGAATACTAAAACAAAAGTCGAACCTGTTTAATTAGGTTCGACTCTTTTCATGCCTTCGGAGCCCAATTGTTTTCATAGCCATTTTGAACGGCATAGTGATACAAATGAATGAGTTTCGATTCTTTGCATGTAGACATGTGTTCTGCCGTACGCAGTTCATGATTTCGTTCTACCAAATTGTAGAGATAATCGATATTCGCTAATCGATGATTTTTACTCGTATTACATGTCGGGCATGACAGCACAAAATTCCATAAGACATCATTTTGCATATAAGACCACGGAATGAAATGATCCACGTGAACTTGTCTCACAGGCTTTAGGCAATAGAAGCACGTTGAGTGCCCGTGGCTTAATAGAATTCGTTTAAACTCCTCAAGCGATTGGCGGACAGACACAAACTCCAGCTTGCTCAAGATTCGTTCCATCGCATCTTGGGAATTGTATTTTTCTAAAAAGATGGCTAACTGATAGTTTGTCACGTTCATGAGAACACGCTTATATTTTTCAAAGAAAACGACATACGCTGGAACGAGTTGAATCCATTCTTCTTTTCGATTGAAAGAGTAAATCGTTTCGTTAAAAGAGCGATAGAAAGAACCGTATACGTATTTTTTTATAAAACTGATTCACGTTCCGAATCAATTGATTTTGTTGATGCTCTGGTAAGCGGTCGAAGTTCCAAACTGGCGGAATGTTGTGTTCTTTCTGAAAGGAGACCATCACGTTTTCAACAGCGCTCTGCTTCCCTAGTTGATTCATCTGTGTCAGCCCATGCTTGACGATGAGATTCCAATAGATTTTCGTCACATGCTTGGCAATCTGGTGAAATGACACGACCCCTGATTCATTTAGTTCTGTCGTACATTCGAGTAACGCTTTCATCAATACATGTTTGTACGTAGTCGTATGAGAAGCGTTCATCAGAAATTGTTGCGTAAAGCGCCATAGGTCTGATTCGGTTAAATACACATCTTTTGCCTCAGCGACGCTTAAATCCCATGCCAACGACCTCACCTCCATCCATTACACTATTGATTATAACGAATGCAGAAAGGAAGTGGATCACGGCGCATCAAACAGGAGCAGAAAACTCTCTTTTGATTTGTTCGATATCAATCATTGTCTTTTCATGAACATACTGTACGAGCGCATCATACTGTTCGACCGTATTGAGTTTTTTGAACTTCTCAATATCCCCTTCAAAGCCCGTGAAATAGTCACTTTGATACTCTGGATTGTTAAAGAGTCTTAAAAATTCCATATAGTCCTTGATGGTCATTTGACTCACGATGTGAGAGAGAATGGATTCCCACTCTTTAATCCGCCCCTCATGAATCTGTTTTTTGATGACAATGTCTTGTGCTTGCTCCATTTTGATTTGCTGAATGCATTGCTCCACTTCTAGTCTATATTGGAACAACTCATCTCGATTTCGAGTATCTAGCGTAGGCGTCACTTCGGTTAAATAGTACTGATACCTCTGCTTTCGCGGATGCATGTTCTTGGCTTTTTTAGGGCTTTGATTTGGATCATCGGATTTATTAAATCGTTTCTTTAAATCAATGGATCCTAAAGCCCCAATGATTTCTTTGTTATGTTTTAATGCAAGTTTCCCTACTGTCGGACCATATTTTTTGACGCCATTCACGATCAATTCCGTTGATTTCTTAGACATGCGGAATCCTCCTTTAATATGTATATTTTTATGACGATTTTCAAAAAACAACTCGTAGTTTCTATTCAACAAAAGGATGCTCAATCCCTTGATTCCATTCAAAAACCTAATAACCGGTGTCCGCTCTCCAAAAGAAAAGGATTAATGAGCAGTCACTCAAAAATCCTTCGTCAGATTACTTCTTCTCTTGTTGTTTCTGCAAATACGCTTCACGAAGCTGGTTCAATCGTTCTTTCTTGTTCGAGACAGTCGGCTTTTTGCCGTCCTGGTACTTCGCCGCAGCTACTTTGCTTCTCTTGTCTAATTGATATTTTCCCATGCTCTTCACCTTCCTTTCTTTCTGGATTCAATCAAAAGCAAAGACCCTCTAATTTCAATGAAATTAGAAGGTCTTCATGAAAATCATTGATCGCAGTCGTTACAGACTGCTTCAAAATGGAGACGGCGGGAGTCGAACCCGCGTCCGAAGGCATCGTAACTTTCAAATAATTTAAATGGAGGTTTACATTTCAAGGTTTACTCAAAAGGGAGTCCTACAAATTTATGAACTCGGTTCAAAGACCTTCTTTCAAGAATTATACCTTAATATTCATAGTAATAATATAAGAAACTGTTTAACAATCCCTTATTCAAGGTGTTATAAACTAATACCATCTTAAACAACCAAATTCGTAATTATTTATTTTATAGTTGAGGGATTTTACAACTGGACTCAATTGTTTTAGCTTTAGTTAAAGTAGCTTAGCACTTCAACTTACATACAAAGTATGATTAACGATAATTGAAGCTATTCTTATATCTCACTTTCACGATATTTTATCATTTTAAAGATTACTTCATACATATTAACGTCACTAGCATTTTCAGCGTATCTATACTTATCGGTTTCGTTTAGTTCTTGCCACTCTGGAAAAGTCGAAGCATCAATACCTTTAAATTTCAATAATTGTTCAGAAGTAAACTTTACAATATTGATGTCAATGGTTTGGATTTCTTTATCCAAGTCTATCTCAATTGGTTCTGAGAAACTATAACTTACTAATCTTAGTATCAAGTTAAAAAGAACATTTGACACGTTTTCGCAAAGTTTTAAGCAGTTTTCATTTTTTGTTAAAGGATAATAAATTTCTCTTCCATCTTCAATCATTGAAAAGCTAAGCTTTGATAGATTCGCATGTGCTAACAAATTCCGTAGTTTTCTTGTACTATTATTCTTATCATTAAGAAATCTATATCCTATCTCAGTAATTACCTTTTGGGTTCTAAGTTCGTTAATCACATTCATAAAACTCGCTTCACAGTTTTTTGTTCTATCTTTAAGAATATTTTCTGTGAGATTGAATAGAAAAATCAATGCTACGAAACCATTCCCAGATTTCCCCTTACTATTTGATTACAGTATGAAAGTAAGTTTCCATGATATCTAGAATGAAGCCATACCTTTTCAATAACTTCTCCTTTTGAATATAAATAGCCCTCCATAAGTCACCCTTCTATATAAAGAGAATAATTCTTATACTTTCTATTAAGATTCAAAGAACTCTTATTCATAATTTCCCATTGCATTTCGAACTTTATTTTTCCAATTACCCGTGTGTGTGACTCTTTCAAAATTCCTATTTTCACTATTAAGAAGTTCTGTTCTACTCATCTTACTAAGTTCCTCCCACTCTTCAAAAAGAATGTATATAGCATTACCATAACTAGCACTCTCTAGTACAACTAAGTTTTCAGTTATTTGAGCCCCAAAATATGAACTAAAGCTATTTGTTCCCGAGATATATCGTATAGGTTTCAGTTCTTCAAAAAACTCCATACGATCAGAATAAATATCTATAAATCTTTTTAACGGGTTTCTATGCTTGCTAATCAATCGTTGTATATTCTTTTCAAAATTCTTTTGACCAGGAGGGAAGATTTCCCACTCCACTTGTAATGTTTCTATGTAATCTTTATCTGTAGCTTCTTTTGTAAATACATCACAATGACCAGTATTCTCCATAAGAAGATTACATTGGTACAATAATTTATCCATAAATTTTTCATCATCTTTTAAAAGATGTACATCTATTGAAAACTTAAGATCAAAGGCTTCTTCTTTTTCTTCTAATAAATTTATTTTGATTGTATAGTTTTGGGGTAACAATATTCTTTAGGGAAGACAAGAATCGTTCTAGTTACATCAACAGACCCTTTTCCCCAATCCCCAAAAATAGGGACAGTGTTTGTAAAAGATTTTGGAACTTTAGGTAAGCCTTTTTTTGTAATAGTTCGACCGTTAGCATTATAGTTTGAATATCTACCAACAGAGGGATTTGGAAAGACCTCATCCTCATATGAAAGTTTACCATCATATGAGATCAACAAGTGTTTGTATTTACCTTGAATAATTTCTTCTTTTGTAATTTCTATTACTGTAGCTACTACTACTGATTCGGACTGCATTTCCTCAATTTTTCTTATGATTTTCTCAGGTACTTTTCGTACATTCTTTTTCCACGGCATTTTCATTTATATTCCCTCCAAAATTAGTGTAGGTATTGATAATTACTTTAAATCTCTTTTATAAATTTAATAATTACATTATTTCTAATTCATTCCCAATTTAATTATATCCTATTTTTACTTTTAAATGTATCTTATTCCCTTTAGAAATTTAATTATTTGATGTGGAAGTTCTTTAGGAATATACATGTATATGATGAATTATAAAATTAAGTGCAACACCTGTGTAGTGCAAAATAGGAATGGTTCTTACGCAATGTTGGTGAACGATGACGAGCGACCGGCTGAAGGTGGTCGCTCATTTTTTTGCAATATCAGTGAGCACAACTCGGATTGGGATTTCGACAAAGCACCCGAGTCCTGAGCAAGTCAAAACTTCTCCTTCCATACATGAGTCGCTTCAACATCTTTAGACGGTTGACGTTCCCTTCCACGTAACCGTTGCTCTCTTCAAACCGACAAGCCGCCAGGATTACCTCTATATTTTGATTGAGGCGAACCCATGAAGCGCTTCAATCCGGGATGTGATGTGACCTGTGGATTCGTGATCAACGCAAAGAGATGTTCCACGTCCCGTTCCCAAATCGCCTCCCGAAATCCTTGGATGAAACAGAACGGGATGACCAGGTCTTCGTAACGGACCAACAGGTACGAGACATCGATGGTGTCATCCGGCCTGGTCGCAGACCATTGCCAGAGTAAGCGACAGACGTCCTTGCGTGATATAAAGATCTGGGATTCGGGAAGGATTTCCCTCCGAGCGTCACGTGAACGGTAACGGACTGCGCCAAACGAACCTCTGTATCCTAACTGCCTCAGATAAGCATCCGTTTCCCGGAGTGTGAACCGATTTCGGACACATTCCCTCACATGTGGCATGAAACGATCAATCAGGTGAGGACTTTGTCGTTTCGGCGGGGAGGGGTCGTAAGCCAGTTCACTGTATTTTTTGACGGTCCTCCAATTCAACCCGAGCATCTGGGCGATCGCATTCAGACTCCCCCCTTGGCGGTGCATGCTTTGAACCCTTTCGACCAACCGTCGTTTTGTTTCGTTCTCGGGTTCAGTCAGATGTTGCGGTTTCAAACCGTACGATACAGCACCTTTCGGATTTACAGGGATTCGAGAGGGGAGGACACGCTGGCATATCGAATTGAGGCATCGCCATAGGTTGTCTACGAGGTGTAAGCGGTCGCTCACCACTACGATGTCCTGGTCGAGCAACGCCTCTTGATAGGCCGGGAATCGATCGACCGATGCGCGAACAGGTCGTTTCTCTAGATTCACAAGCCAATCCTTCAACATGTCTGCTTCGCGGGTCCGCAGCAGGTCGATCGGACGATGGGTTGTCGCGTCACAGATGATGGTCCCGTATTGGTGACCCTTTTTGAAGGCGAAGTCATCAATGCCGATTACCTCAGCAGAGGGGCTCGGGACGGGCACGCTTCGTAACACCCTGAGCAGCGTGTCGGGACTGATTCGAAAACCTAGGACGGTCGCGACACGCTCGGCTTCCTTCGCACTCATGGCCAACATCAAAGTGGACAACACACGCTCCGTGCGGAGCGTTCTCCGCGAATGAGAAATGACCCACGGCAATCGCTCTGTAAAGATGGAACGTGTGCATCTTGAGTTGTCGCAGAACCATGTCGGTACTTGAATGTTCAGACGGAAAACCTGATGTATTCCTGAGAAGTCTTTTTAGCCGCCGTGTCGCGAAACGGTGACGTCGGTGACAAGACCGACCACAGTCTGGACAGCATGCACCACTGGATATGAGACGAGCGGCACAATGTTTCACCCCATCGTGTGAGTGAGCACTCGTGACGCACAGTCGATCATCCAAGAACTCCAACTCGTTCATGGGAATCAATCCTTTTTGATTTTATTCTCATAATGTCGGCATCACTACCTCACCAACATTGCGTAAGAACCACCCCTATTTTGCACTACACATATATCGGTGAATCAAGAAGTATACTAGACATAGCGAGTTAACAGATTCGAGAAAAGGGATGGATCGAGCTATGGCAAAAGGGAGAACAACCACATTCGAGGAACGCATGAAAATCGTCAGGTATTGCCTGGACAACGGACGGAACTATCAACGAGGAGAAGCTCGAACGTCGCATCCAACAGATCGAGCGTGAGAACGAGCGCCTGCGGGCCGAGAACCTATCCCTAAAAAAGTTAGAGGAAATCGAGAGGAAAGGTTGATCAGCCAGATCCGGCTACAATTGCGTTATACGGCCATCAAGGAAATGTCGACGACCGACACGTTCCCGGTCGTGCTCCTGTGCGAAATCGCGCAGGTCTCACGGGCCGCCTACTATAAATGGTTGAAGCGTACCGTCTCGGTACGCGAAGAAGAGAACCTGAGCCTATTGAAGGACATCCGCCTCCTCTACGACCAGGTAAACGGGACCTACGGTTATCGACGGATCACCATGACGGTCAACCGCAGACGACGCCAGCATGGCCTGCCGGCATACAATGAGAAGCGTATCTACCGTCTCATGCGCATCCATGAGATCCGTTCGGTCATCCGCCAGAAGCGAAAGCGGTACAAAAAATCGTCACCACAACATGTGGCCGAGAACCTTATGAATCGGGAGTTCAGTGCGTCCCGACCGGACGAGAAATGGTGTACCGACGTCACCGAGTTCAAATATGGTGCCGGGAAGAAGGCGTATCTGAGCGCGATGATCGATCTGTATGACGGATCGATCATCGCCTATCGTATCGGGACGGGCTCGTCCTCCATACGATGACGTCAGCCATCGCAGAGCTCCGTACAGGAGCGAGTTCGATGATCCATAGCGACAGAGGGTTCCAATAATACCTCGAGAGGGTTCAAACGCATGGTAGAAGATGCGAGAATGACCCACAGCATGTCCCGGGTCGGACGTTGTCTCGATAACGCCCCGATCGAGGGTTTTTGGGGTACCTTGAAAGTGGAGATGTACTACTTGCGCGAGTTCCAGGCCTACAGCGAACTCACAACGGTCATCGAGGCCTACATATCGTTTTACAACCACGATCGTCTCCAGAAACGACTAAACGGCTTGAGCCCTGTCGAATACAAGTCTCAAGCCGCCTAAGCTGGTTTTTATTATTTTCCCTGTCTACTTGACGGGGAGCAGTTCAAATTAGCTATCCCAATTAATTTTTTTTAACTCATAGCTCAATTTTTTACCCATTTCATTATCAACCATTAAAATGAACCTAACTAATCCAAAGTAATGCTCTTTAACATTTGTTTTTGTTTGAAGATTTTTTCTTTCTAGATGGCTTTGTACCCCAAATTTTTTCATATAGTAAATTTCTTGTCTAAGTGTTTTTGTAATCTCTTTAGGAACTGATAATTTTTGATTTACTATTATTCCAGTTATTTTTTGCCTTTGACTCTTATTTAATAGTTTAGTTTTGAGTTCATTAATCCAAAAGCCTTCTTCAATTAATATCCATTGTACCATTTCAACGATATTTGAAGGTATGAATTCCCCTGAAAAAGTAATATCATCAGCGTATCGAGAAAAATTAAGATTATTCTTTTTAGCAAGACCATTTAATCTTATATCAAGATGCCTACAAATTAAATTAGAGATATAAGGACTTGTTGGAGCACCCTGAGGTAAACAGTTTTCATGAGTACATAGTTTAGTTAATGCTAAAGATATACTATTGTTGTAACCAAATGATTTAAATAAGCCATAGACTCTATTAGAAGTAATGGTCGGAAAAAAATCTTTAATATCTATTTTTAAAACAAATTTTTGATTGGTATGAAAATTAGCATTAGTAACAATAGATTTGTCTAAAGTAAAGCCAGTTGCTTTTTCATTTACTTCAAAGTTATATAGTATGTAATCTAAAATCCATCTTTGGACTTTTTTTAACTTATCAGACGGCAAAGAGAGCTTCCTAGTGCCTGATCCATTATTTTTAGGAATCTCAATATTATGATACTGATTGGAATTCGCATAATAAACTTGTTTAAAATCTGACCGCTTAAGTCCTAAAAGTCTTCTTAAATGTTCTAAATCAAAAATTACTGGAATGTCTTTATCTAAAAGACTTTGAGCGTAGGAAATAATGAATTCAACATCGACCGAATTCAAATCTCTAGACATTAATTCTTGCTTTAAAATCGAAAGATCCATAATCCTTATTCACCCTTACTTAAATAAAAAATAATAATGGAGTTACTTGCATTTTAAGCGCTATCAAATCAATGATAAGAACTAACAAAATTATGTATTGAACTTCAAAATATAATTTTGTTAGATTGAAATAACGCGAGTTTATTTCAACACTGCGCTCCTCCTTAAAAGGAGCGCAGTGCTTGAATTAAGTACCGTTATTTATTGAAGACCGACTCGGTCTTCAAAAACTAAGTCCATTATTTCCCCTCAACTATCTTAGGAATATAAAAATTATCGACAGTTAGAGAATCTTCAGTTTTTCTAACAAAAATTTCTTGAGTTAATTTTGAAAATAAAGTTTTGTTTAAATTTAACTTTTTCAAAAATTCTAAACCGATGTCTGTTAAAAAATCTGATTCGTTAATAAAATCTTTTTTTAGTAAAGAGTGTCTCAATTCCAGTAACTGAGAATCATTGTACCTTAGAATTTGTTTGATTTCAATCTTTTCAAAAGAGTCTTGATGATTATGATTATTTAAATATACTAGATACATTAATTCTTTTATATCATATGTTCCGGATAAATGCTTTGGAACTATTAAACTTAAATTATAGTTTATATTTTCTCTAATAGCTGAATGCTTTTTATTTCCATGAAAATCAATTGTTTGATTGTTTGTTCGTGGAAAAAGAGCGTTCCAAGCTTCGTCCTCATCCCACCAATAACTACTGATTGTATTATTTGGACAGTTCCTATAAAAAGTACAAAGCGCTTCAGTTTCACCATATCCTAAAGGATTTTTGCTATTAATAATGTTTTTTTCAAATGTTAATAATTTTGATTTTAAGACATGGTTGAGATAATCATCTCCTTTCAAAAAAATACTTGTTTGTATTTTTGTATATCTCAATTTAGCATTTGTGTATCCAAATTCTTCAAAAGCCTGAATAATAGTTTCGTATGCTTTTTTAGTAATGTGAATAACATATATGATAACTTCTTTTTCACTAATCATGTCTGCACAAACTTTCAAGAATTTTTTTATGGTCTTTCCAGTACCAGAAAAGTCATCTATGCATACAATAGTTTCTATGTATGATAATTTTCCATAAACTTTTATTATCTCAGCGTTTGTATCTCTATTAGGTTTTTTTAATTCCTTGGCCATCGCTTTGTTTTCGACATCTAGATATAGCGCTATTAAACTCAATTGTTGATCATTTGATAAATCATTTATTTCAAAAAATTTATTCAAATAAAAATTTGAACTATTCGCTCTCGAAACATCTTTTTCACTAGGAATAGGAGAATATATTGTGTACTCTTCGTTAATATTAAGAATTAAATCTTCGTAAAAGCCCTTCAAAAGCTCCTCAACTTTTTCTCTTGAATAATATGTATAAAACTGCATTAAATATAGTAGTAAATTTGAAATCTCCAAATTTTCTTTTAGTTTATTTTGCCCTAAAAATTTCCCCATTTTTTGAGGAAAATTTTTAACATAGCGCTCAGAAGAATTTGATATCTCATTACTCTCTAAAAAATTGTTAACTATATTTTGAAATTTTTCTTCATTTGTCATGTATAAAACTCAGCACCTTTTTTGATTTTTTCCATTAAAATATACAATGAAACCCATTTAATTAAAAACTATTAAAAATAAAGAGACTATAAAAAAAGCTAAATCCTATAGATTTAGCTTTTACTTAAAAATGGAGACGGCGGGAGTCGAACCCGCGTCCGAAGGCATCGTAACGTATGCTTCTACGTGTGTAGTTTATCTATTGAATCTCGATGTGACACTGCCGATAAACAGGCGTTGTCGCATCCAGTCTGTTTCATCTCTTCTTCGCGCCCTCAGACGGCGAGGTTGAAGCGTAGCTTGCTTAGTTTGAGACCCTGAAAGTCATCCACACAAGCGATGGATGTCAGGATCCGCAGGGCACTTAGGCTGCTGCGAGTTGTGTGTTAGTTTTGCCAGTTATAGGCGTTTGCGTTTTAACGAGGCCGACCCCTCGACACGCCACATACGACCGACCTACCCCCGTCGAATCCATAACGTCCCCGAGGTGGTAATTGGTACTCTATTTAATATACCACAATTAGGATCCGTTGTCAGTATTTTTGCCGATCGCGCATCGCACGGTCGACGTCACGCTTCGCGTCTTTCTTCTTCAAGTCCTCACGTTTGTCGTACTTCTTCTTCCCTTTTCCGACGCCGAGCAGGCACTTGGCGAACCCGTTCTTGATATAAACCTTGAGCGGGATAATCGTGTAGCCATCACGCCCTGACGCCCCGATGAGCTGATTGATCTGCTTCTTATGCAACAATAGCTTTCGGACGCGGAGTGGGTCATGGTTGAAGCGGTTCCCCTGTTCGAACGGGCTGATATGACAGTTGTGAAGCGTCGCCTCGCCCCCGTCGAACCGGACGTACGCATCCGCGATGTTGATCTTCGATTGACGGACCGATTTGATTTCCGTTCCTGTGAGCACCATGCCCGCCTCAATCGTATCTTCGATCGCGTAATCGAAGGACGCCTTGCGGTTTTGGGCGAGTGCGTTCGAATCTTTCTTCTTGGCCATACACATTCAGTCCTTTATCTACAAGATACGGAGGAAGGGATAAGCCCTTCCCCGTCAGCGACGTTTCTTCGCACCTCGTTTGGCGTCGCCTTTTCGTTTGTGCTTGTCTTTCTTCTTCAGGTCGAGTGCCGAACGACCTTGGGAAGACTTCTCCCCGTCTCGTTTCGGTTTCTCACCTGGTTTGCCCGGCTTGCCAGGTCTTCCTGGTTTGCCGCGCTTCTTCTTGTCGTCCCGACCGCGACCGCCACGACGGTCTTTCTCGTCCTTCTTCGGACGGCCGCCTTTCGCTTTGATCGTCGTCGGTTGGCGACGGCTTGACTGTTCTCGTTTCGGCATGCCGACGACCGTGAAGTCGATCGTCCGCTCGTCTAAGTTGACGGCATCGACTTTGACACGGACGGCGTCCCCGATGCGGAATTGACGTTTCGTCCGCTCGCCGAGCAACATGAGCTGTGATTCGTCGAAGTGGTAGTAGTCATCCATCGACTGGAGACGGACAAGCCCTTCGATTGTATTCGGAAGTTCGATAAACATCCCGAAGTTCGTGACGCCGGCGACGACACCATCGAACTCTTCACCAAGATGGGCTTCCATGTATTCGGCTTTCTTGAGCGCCTGTGTCTCGCGCTCTGCGTCGACCGAGCGACGTTCCCGTTTCGATGCCTGTTCGGCGATCGCCCCGAGACGGTCCTCGTACTTCGCGATCGTCTTCTCCGACAAATCGTTGTTGAAGACGTACGTGCGCATGAGACGGTGGACGATCAAGTCCGGATAACGACGAATCGGTGACGTGAAGTGCGTATAGAAGTCCGTCGCGAGTCCGAAGTGACCGAGCGAGACGTCGTCATATTTCGCCTGTTGCATCGAACGAAGCATGATCGTGCTGATGACCGGCTCTTCCGGTTCCCCGTCAATCGCCTTCAAAATCTTTTGAAGCGTCTTCGGTTCGACCGTCTGCCCTTTGATGCGTTCAATATGCACGCCAAAGTTTGCGACAAAGTCGAAGAAGAAGTCGAGCTTGTCCGGTTTCGGATTGTCGTGGACACGATAGATGAACGGCACGTCCATCTTGTGGAAGTGTTCCGCAACCGTCTCGTTGGCCGCGAGCATGAACTCTTCAATCAACTTCTCGGCGACCGAACGTGGACGAAGCACGATATCTGCCGGCTTCCCTTCCTCGTTGACGACAACCTTCGCCTCGGCGAAATCGAAGTTGATGGCACCGCGCGAATTCCGGCGTTTCCGAAGGACTTCCGCAAGCTCGGCCATGAGGTCGAACTCACCGATGAACGGTTCGTACTTTTTCAACGTCTCTTCGTCATCACGTTCGATGATTTCACGGACGTTCGTATACGTCATCCGCTCCGTCGTCTTGATGACGCTCGGGAACAGGTCATGGCGAACGACCTTCCCGTTTTGCGGGGAGATCTCCATGACGCAGCTGAGCGTCAAGCGGTTGACGTGCGGGTTGAGGGAACAGATCCCGTTCGAGAGTCGGTGCGGCAACATCGGAATGACGCGGTCGACGAGATACACACTCGTCCCGCGCTCGAGCGCCTCGACGTCGAGCGGTGAGCCCTCTTTCACGTAATGCGAGACGTCGGCGATATGGACACCGAGCTCATAGTTGCCGTTATCGAGTTTTTTGACGTGGACGGCATCGTCCAAGTCTTTCGCATCTTCGCCGTCAATCGTGAAGATCGTCTCGTCACGAAGGTCGACGCGTCCGATGAAATCTTTCTCGTCCGCTTCGTCCGGTACCGCGTTCGCCTGAGCGATCACGTCCTCCGGGAACTCCGTCGGGATGCCGTGCTTATAGACGATCGACAAGATGTCGACGCCAGGGTCGTTCTTATGCCCGATGATGCGGACGACGTCACAGGCACCGGCGAAGCGTCCGTCCGGATACTTCGTGATGCGCACGACGACTTTATGTCCGTCGACGGCACCGAGTGACTTGTCCGGGTTGACGACCGGCCAGAAATTGATGCGTTTGTCATCCGGTTCGATGAAGGCGAACTGGTCGAGTCGACCGCTCGGGAGCGTATACGTCCCGACGAACTCGGAGAGTCCGCGCTTCAGTACTTTCAATAAAATCCCTTCCGTCTTGCCACGGTTGTCCTCGCGTTTTTTGACGAGGATCGTATCGCCATGGTAGACGTCCTTCAGTTGGTCGGGCGGCAAGAACACATCTTCCGCTTCCCCTTCGACCGACAAGAAGCCGAAGCCGCGCTGATGAATCGAGATGATCCCCGCGACTTGTCCGAGCGTGGCGAGCGTCCCGTAACGGTTCGTCCGCGTCCGGCCGATGGCGCCCTCTTCCTCGAGGGCATTCAATGTGCGAATGAGCTCTTTAAAGTCATCCGTCGACGCGAGCTGTAATCGCTCGGTCAGTTGATCGACAGAGAGCGGTTTCTCGCTCGCCTGTAGAATCTCTAATAATTGGTCACGTAAATTCAACGTGACACCTCCTTCTTAGACTGACCAGTCTAACGTTTCGAGAAAATCGAGCACGTCCTGGTGCAGTTTCTCTTTTTCTTTGTCGAGTGTGATCACGTGTCCCGAGTTCTCATAGATGAGCAACTCTTTTTGGAACGTGTTGACCGCCTCGTAAATTTGATTCGCCGATTCCGGGTCAATCATGTTGTCTTTGGCGCCTTGGACGACGAGTGTCGGGACGAAGATGTCCTCGAGCTTCGACGCCGTGTCGCGGACGAAGGCACGGAGGTCTTTCAATGTTGGCATCGGTTTGAACTCTGCCATCTCCTGCTCGATCTGTTCCGGCGACTTTTCTTCTCTACCCTTATATTCTCGGGCATATGCCTGGACTCCTTTATACAAGCGGTCCTCGGCATCGATTCCCGTCGGTGCGCACATCGGGATGACCGCCTTGACGTCTTTCTCCTCGGCGAGACGGAGCGACATCACGCCGCCTAGCGAGAGTCCGCAGACGACGATCTCCTCATGACCTTTGTCGACGAGCGTCTGGTAAGCGTCCAAGACGTCTTCCCACCAGTCTTTCGGTCCATATTGGAGTAATTCTTCCGGTGGGACGGCATGACCACGATAGATCGGTCCCATACATGTGTATCCTTCTTTTTGAAGGAAGCGACCGAGCATGCGGACATCCGCGCTCGATCCAGTGAAGCCATGTAACATCAACACGGCACGTTTTCCGCCCTCGAAGAAGAACGGTTTTGGTGCTGTCACTTTCATTTGATCTGTCATCTCCTCGTATCTACATTATTCCCAAAAAATAAATCGAAAAAACAAAAGCTGACCGCCTCACGTGAAAATCGAGAACGATCAGCCTTATCATCATAATGATGCGACTAGTAATCCTAAAATGAAAAACAAAGTGCCTAGTACAGCTGCAGTTCGGTTCAAAACAGCATCGAAGCCGCGTGCTTTCTGGCGTCCGAACAACTGCTCCGCGCCACCTGCAATCGCTCCAAGACCTTGCGACCGACCTGACATGAGCAGTACGACGACAATCAATAAGACAGCCACGACAAGTAGGCTGATTGTAGCGATCGTTTGCATAGTAGTCAGTTCCTCCTTCTATTTACACGCCTTTTATTATATAGAAGTTATCAATAAAACACCAGCATTCAAATTATCGGGACGGGTAGCTGAACCCTTCGCCGATGACTTCCTTCACCTGGTGGATGACGACGAAGGCACGGTCGTCCGTCACTTGGACGATTTTTTTGAGTGGTGCGATCTGACGTTTGTCGACGATCATATACAACATGTTCTTATCCTGCTTCGTGTAGTAGCCATGTCCATGGATGATCGTCGCCGAGCGTCCGAGCGTCTCCGTCAAGACGACAGCAAGCTCTTCTTGCTTATCGCTGATGATCGTGACGGCCTTGCGGATGTTGAGACCTTCCGCGACGAGGTCGATGACCCATGAACCGATGATGATCGCGATGAGCGTATAGAGAACGACTTGTTCCCCTAAGAAGAAGCCAGATGTCGCGACGACGATCGCATCGATGATGAACATCGAGACGGCGACACTCAAGTGGAGATAGCGTTCCATGAGACGGGCGATGATGACGCCCCCGCCGGTCGTCCCACCGACACGGAGCACCATGCCGATTCCGACCCCGATCATGATTCCGGCATAGACGGCCGCAAGCAGTTTGTCCTCGGCAGGGCTGCCCCAGTCATGTGTCAGACTGAGGAAGAATGACGTCGCGATGACGGCGATGACCGAATAGACCATTGTCCGACGGTCGAGCAGCTTATAGCCGACGATAAAGAGAATCCCGTTCCCGATGATCGACGTGAGCCCGAGGTCCCAGCCGAAGACGTAGTACAGGATGATCGTGACCCCGAGCAGGCCACCTTCCGAGAAGTCGTTCGGTACGGTAAAGTAGTTGACCCCGAACGAGAGAATGAAGGAACCCGCGATGATCCAGGCGATGTCCTTCACCGAGATGGTTTGTAGCTTGCGCCATACTTGTTGGCGCAATAGATGTTGTTGTTGACGTTTCATAAATGTCCTCCCTCCATAGAAAAAAGACCGCGGCAAAAGCCGCAGTCTTAAGATTGTACTGGCTTTGGCGCACCGTCTTTCATAATCGGCAACTTGCGCTCCGCGGCGTTCGCGTAGACGTTCAAGAGTGCCTCTTTTTCCAAATTCCAGTTATATTTCTCACGCGCGGTCTTCGTGTTCTCTTTGACACGCGCATAGAGTGCTTGGTCTTCAATCATCCGGTTGACGCCGTCCGCGATCGATTGTGGATCGTGCGAATCGACGAGCACCCCGACATCGTTCCCCGCAACGACCCGTTCGATTTCAGGGAAGTCACATGAGACGACCGGTACTTCGGCCATCAAATACTCAAACAATTTATTCGACGAGGCCGAGTAGTGGTTGAAGCAGACGTTGTTCAATACTTGGAAGCCTAAATAGGCATTCATCGTATAGTAAGGTAACGCTTCGACCGGTACTTTGTCAATCATCTTGACGCGATTGCCGACCCCTTCCGTCTCGATCAACTGTTGGATCGTCGGTTTGAGTTTCCCGTCCCCGATCATGACGAGCGTGCCTTCTTTGAAGTCTTTCGCCGCGAGCACGAGCTGTTCGAGACCCCGTCCCGCTTGAATGCCCCCTTGATACAAGAGGATCTTCTCGTCTTTCGGCAAATCGAGGAGTGCATGCAAGTCCTTACGGAGCGAGAAGTCGAGCGGACGGTAGAACGGATAGTTGTGGAGCACGTACGGATAGAATCCGTACAACTCTTCGTTGTGTGCCGCACGCGTATGGTTCTCGACCATCATCGTATCGACGAACGGCAAGAGCCAGCCCTCGAGGTTACTTTGAATATAGCCGTAACCCGTACGGTCCGTCTGTACCTCGTGCGAGTCGTAGACGATCCGACCTTTGTTGAACACTTTTCCAGCGAGGAGTGCCTGCGGGAGCGTGTTCAAATCGTTCGCATGGTAAAAGTCATACGATTTTTTCGTCGAAGCGAACACCATCTCGAGCATCGCACTCGCGTTGACGATTTGCTTACGTACTTGCGGCAACAAGACCGTCCCGACGGCCGCCCCGAGCGCGAGCATCGTGAACGGCGCGAGTAAGAACAACCCGGCACCGACGAGTCCGGCACCGATTTGGCGGGTCCGTTTCTCGCTCACCCATTGATACGTCTTCTTCGCTAACTTGAGCGCGTTGACGAGAATCGAAGGTTGACGCTTCACGCGGATGACGCGGAAGCCTTCCGGACGCATCTCTTCTTTTGGAAGCTCTTTATTTTTCGGATCTTGAAGCGCGATCAAATCGACTTCATAGCCTGCCTCGGCGAGTGCCGAGCACTCACGAAGGACGCGCGCATCATTCGTAAAATGGTTCCATACAAACATACATACTGACTTCATCGTGTTTCCTCCATCACTAACTGTTGTACGACTTGATCTAACACGTCGATATTCTCTTCCCAACATAAATTCTCTTTGACGTAACGAATCCCGTTCGCCCCGAGTGCCTCCCGTAAATCCGGTCGGTCGAGGAGCTTCCGCAGGATTCGCTCGATCTCATCGATGTCACGCTTCCGTGACACGTAGCCGACTTCCGCCGCTTCAATGACATTCGCCGCATGGCCTGACACTGCTGCGACAATCGGTTTGCCGACCGCCATATAGTCGATGAGTTTCCCAGGGATGACCGTATCAAACACTTCTTGCTCGATCAGGCTGACGAATGCGACGTCCGCATTTTTAATCGCCTGAAACGCCTCTGTCCGTGGCATCGCCTCGAGGAACAAGAAGTTTTGGAAGCCACGGTCTTTGATCGTCTGTTTCAACTCTTCTTTCCGATAGCCGTAGCCGATCAATTTGAAGTGGATCCGTGGCTCATCCCGGAATCGCTCGGCGAGTTCGAGTAACAACGACACATCCTGGGCAAGACCCATGTTCCCGGCGTATAAGATCTCCATCCGGTCGTCCGGTGGGATCGTCCGCTCGAGTGTTCGCTCCGCTTCCCGGATCGAGTTCGGCATGTAGTGAATCTTCTCGTTCGGCACACCGCGCTGACGAAGATAGCTGCGGAACCCTTCCGAGTTGATGATGACTTCATCGGCGACACGATACAGTCGTTTCTCCATCCAAAAAGCCGGCGTGAGCACCCAATCGTACTTGAAGACGCCGACACCTTTCACCGATTCTGGCCAAAGGTCACGGACGTCCAAGATGAACGGGACACGATACTTTCGTTTCGCATAAGCACCGACAAACGCCATAAAAAAAGAAGGGGTCGTCGCAAAGACGACGTCTGGCTTCAATTCGAGCTTACGGACTTCCCGGATCCCTTTGACCATCTGTTCGAGGAATAGGAAAAGACGACTGACCATGTTAGACGTATGTTTCCGTTTCTTCGTGATGAGTCGCTTGATGAAAGGTTGGTCGTTTAACTCCCGGTCGTTCCAGAAGCGGTCGTCCTGATACATATCAAAGCTCGGATACGAAGGGGCGGCCGTGATGACCTCGACTTCATACCCGCGCTGCTTCATCAAATGCGTAATGTTTTGCATCCGGTTGCCGGCACTGCCGATTTCCGGATAATAGTTTTGACACACCATAAGCATTGTTTTCAAAAATAACACACCTTACTGTTGATCAAGTTCGTCCACAAGCCGTTTCAATAGGGCATGGACGTCATCTTTTAAATCAGGATCGCTGAGCGCGTGGCAAATCGTCGTCTCGACGAACCCAATCGGCTCTCCGACGTCGTAACGTCGACCGTCAAATTCGTAGGCGAAGACCGTCTGCGCCTCATTCAAGCGTGCGATCGCATCCGTCAATTGAATCTCACCCCCGGCTCCCGCCTCTTGTCCCGACAACGCCTCAAAGACGTCCGGTTTCAAGATGTAGCGACCGAGGATGGCGAAGTTCGACGGGGCCTCATCAATGGGCGGTTTCTCCACGAACGTCCGCACCGGGATGAGCTTCCCTTCGACGGCAAGCGGGTCAATTATACCATATCGGTTCGTCATTTCATACGGGACACGCTGCACCCCGATGATCGAACGATCGTGGGCCTCATATTGGTCGATCAACTGCTTCGTTGCCGGCACATCGGATTCGATAATATCGTCCCCGAGCAAGACGGCGAATGGCTCGTCTCCGATAAACTTCCGGGCGCACCAAATCGCATGACCGAGACCTTTTGGCTCCTGTTGGCGTATGTAGTGAATGTTCGCCAAATTCGAGGAATGTCGGACCGATTCGAGCAAGCGCGTCTTCCCTTTCGATTCGAGGTTCTGTTCCAGTTCGAGCGCACGGTCGAAATGGTCTTCAATCGCCCGTTTGTTCTTCCCCGTGACGATGATGATGTCCTCGATGCCTGAAGCGACGGCTTCCTCGACGATGAACTGGATCGTCGGCTTGTTGACAATCGGCAACATTTCTTTTGGCATGGCTTTCGTGGCAGGAAGGAAGCGGGTGCCGAGACCGGCGGCTGGGATGATGGCTTTACGTACTCGTGTCATAAGCATGGGCTCCTTTACTCGTTATGTAGAGAGTATACCCAAATTTTGTGCAAACTGACACAAAAGAGAGGTCATGACAATGTTGTCATGACCAATCGTCATTCCGGTGCGATTTGAGATAGTACCAAATGCCGAATCCAATGAGCAATACCAAGAAAAGAAATCCGAGCATCATCACGAAAATCGCCTCCCCATTCATGCTTCATTTTCTATATTCCCGCTTCAGATTGTTTCAGAACCACTTCTGTCCATGCGTTCGAATAAATCGAAGTTCCTCTTGGTAATGATCGTAATGTCCTTCGTCAATCATCTTTTGGAAGGCGACGTCTCCTTCCGCAGCTTTTCGTTTCATCAAGAGACAGAGCGCTTCAATCCGTCGTTGTAACATATCGAACAAGTCGACCTCCGCTTGCTCCCAACCATAGGCTTCGAGAAACAACGATACACGCTCTTTATAGATCGCATCGTCTCGATCGGCATCATAATAGATGACTTCCCCTGTTTCAGCTTGATGGCGACGACTGAGCGGAACGAACGTATAAAGGGCATAGACGATATCCCAAGCTCTCGGACCTGGCGCAGCCAAATCAAAGTCGATGATTCCTGCCACTTTTCCTTCATGGAAAATTGTATTGTAGACAGCGAAGTCGTTATGACAGATGACCTCTAACGGTTGTGGTGTGTGATCGATTGGCTCCCATTCGGATGTCCATTCAAAATCGATTGACGCATCATGCAGTCGTCTCATCAAGCGCGCGACGTCTTGAATCGCCTCATCAGCCCACATATAAGATTTAAGAGGATAGTCTGCCGTCTCCCCCTCGATATAAGTGAGCACCTCTCTTCTTGTTTCATCGATCCCGACAAAGCGTGGCACGCCAGACAGTTGCTTCGCCTCCAAATGCTTTAAATAGCAATGGATGCGTTCACTCCCCACTTTTTGCGAACGATAGACGTAGTTCCCTTTTCGATGAACGATGGATACGTTCCCGCCACTCAACCTTTTTTCTTGTTCATTCGATTGGTCCATCCAATCTCCCCCTACTTTTTATCAGTCACGTTCAGTATACAACACGAGGTCTCAATGACTAAGAAGTTCGACACAGAGCGTTAGCGTCCGTCGAAGCGGTACCGTGACTCTTGCAGGAAAGCCTCGGTGCCGCATGACGGATAGACGATCGATCCAGTCATCCCACCCTCAATTGAAGGTCATTCAAATCACAAATCAAAAAAAACAGGCCCGCCGATTGGCGAGCCTGAAACAATCAATTATTTTTTGAGGTTGTAGAACGACTTGATGCCGTCGTATTTCGCTACATCGCCGAGCATGTCTTCGATGCGGAGAAGTTGGTTGTATTTCGCGATACGGTCTGTACGTGAAAGTGAACCAGTTTTGATTTGTCCAGCGTTTGTCGCAACAGCGATGTCTGCGATTGTCGCGTCTTCTGTTTCACCAGAACGGTGTGAGACGACTGCTGTGTAACCAGCTTTTTTAGCCATTTCGATCGCGTCGAATGTTTCTGTGAGCGTACCGATTTGGTTAACTTTGATGAGGATCGAGTTTGCGATTCCTTTTTCGATACCTTCAGCAAGTTTAGATGTGTTCGTTACGAAGAGGTCATCCCCAACGAGTTGAACTTTGTGTCCGATTTTGTCTGTGAGAAGCTTGTGGCCATCCCAGTCGTTTTCGTCACAACCATCTTCGATTGAGAGGATTGGGTACTTGTCAACGAGCTCAGCGTAGAAGTCTACAAGCTCAGCAGTTGTGAGTGACTTGCCTTCGCCAGCGAGTTCGTATTTACCAGTTGATTTGTCGTAGAACTCAGAAGATGCAACGTCCATTGCGAGGTAGACGTCTTCACCTGGTTTGTAACCAGCTTTTTCGATCGCTTCAAGGATAACTGTGATCGCTTCTTCGTTAGACTTCAAGTTTGGTGCGAAACCACCTTCGTCACCGACAGCTGTGTTAAGACCCATACCAGAAAGAACTGATTTGAGGGCGTGGAATACTTCAGCACCCATACGGAGCGCTTCACGGAATGTAGGCGCGCCAACAGGCATGATCATGAACTCTTGGAAGTCCACGTTGTTGTCCGCGTGCGAACCACCGTTGATGATGTTCATCATTGGTGTTGGAAGTGTCTTCGCGTTGAATCCACCGAGGTAAGTGTAAAGTGGAAGACCAAGCTCATCTGCTGCTGCGTGAGCTGCTGCCATCGATACACCGAGGATTGCGTTTGCACCAAGTTTTGCTTTGTTTGGCGTACCGTCGAGTTCGATCATTTTCGCATCGATTGCGTTTTGGTCGAATACATCGTAGCCGATGAGTTCTGGTGCAATCGTGTCGTTCACGTTCGCAACTGCTTTCAAGACACCTTTACCGAGGTAACGTGACTTGTCGCCATCGCGAAGCTCAACTGCTTCGTGCTCACCTGTTGATGCGCCTGATGGGACGAGGGCACGGCCGAAACCGCCGTCTTCTGTGAAGACTTCTACTTCTACTGATGGGTTACCGCGTGAATCTAAAATCTCGCGTGCGTAAATTTCTGTAATCATTGACATGAAAAATCGCTCCTTTTCGTTTGAAAAATAGTTGTATTATTTTGTAACGATTGACGAACCAGTCATTTCAGCTGGTTGCTCTCCACCGAGAAGGTGAAGAAGCGTTGGGGCGAGGTCGCAAAGTGCGCCGTCGAGAACTGGTTTCAGTTCGACTCCCTCTTTTGTGACGATACATGGAACAGGTTCCGTCGTGTGCGCCGTCATCGGTGAGCCATCCGGGTTCGTGACGATGTCCGCGTTCCCGTGGTCCGCTGTGATGATGGCCGCGCCACCTTTAGCAAGTAATGCGTCCACTACTTTACCGAGGCATTCGTCGACCGCTTCGATCGCTTTCTTCGTCGGCTCAAGCTTCCCTGAGTGACCAACCATATCCGGGTTTGCGAAGTTGATGATGTATGCATCATACTCATCTGACTCGATACGCTCGAGCAAACCGTCTGTGAGCTCATATGCGCTCATTTCTGGTTGCAAGTCGTACGTCGCGACTTTCGGTGAAGGGACAAGGAGACGATCCTCACCTTCGAATGGTTGTTCTTTTTGTCCGTTCAAGAAGAACGTGACGTGTGGGTATTTCTCTGTTTCTGCAGCACGGAGTTGTTTGTACCCTTGTGCAGAGAGCGTTTCCCCGAGTGTGTTTTTCAAATCTTCCGGTGGGAAGACGATATCCGTGTCGACCTCATCCGAGAACTTCGTCATCGAGACGAGCAAGATGTTCTCTGGATGTTTGCTTGAGAGTTCGAAGCCTTTGAAGCCGACTTTCTCTTTGAACACTTTTGCGAGTTGGATCGCCCGGTCCGGACGGAAGTTGAAGAACATGATGGCATCGTTGTCCTGGATTGTCGCGACCGGCTTGCCATCTTTTTCGATGACAGTTGGTAACACAAACTCATCCGTCAAATCGTTCTCGTAAGACTTCTTGAGAACTTCGACTGGGTCCGTGCCAACTTCGCCTTTACCGTTTACGAGGACGTCGTATACTTTCTCGACGCGCTCCCAACGGTTGTCGCGGTCCATGGCATAGTAGCGACCAGACACGCTAGCGACTTGACCGACACCGAGTTCAGCAAGCTTTTCTTCTGTTTCTTTGAGGAAACCAGCTCCTGATTTCGGATCACAGTCACGGCCGTCCGTGAACGCGTGAATGTACACTTTTTCGATGCCGTGGAGTTTTGCGAACTCAACGATGGCAAACATGTGATTGATGTGCGAGTGAATCCCGCCATCTGATACGAGACCCATGATATGGAGGCTCGAATCATGTTTCTTCACATGACCTGCCAAATGGTTCATCGCCTGACGGTCGAATAACGAACGGTCTTTGATTGCGTTGTTCACGCGTGAGAGTGACTGATAGACGACTCGGCCGGCACCGATGTTCAAGTGACCGACTTCTGAGTTCCCCATCTGTCCTTCCGGAAGACCGACGTACTCGCCTTTTGCGTTTAAGAGCGTATGTGGATACTGCTCCCAGTAGCGATCGAAGTTCGGTTTGTTCGCAGCCATGACTGCGTTTCCGAACGATTCGTCACGCATCCCGAAACCATCTAAAATGATGAGTGCGACTGGTCTAGCCATTTAAATCGCCTCCAACAATTTGAGGAACGAAGCGGCTTCAAGTGAAGCACCGCCGACGAGTGCGCCGTCGATATCTTCCTGTGCCATATACTCTTTGATGTTCTCTGGTTTTACAGATCCACCGTATTGGATGCGTACTGCAGCCGCTACGTCTTCACCGTAAAGACCTTTCACCACGTCGCGAACATATTTACAAGAGCTTTGCGCGTCTGCTTCGTCCGCTGATTTCCCTGTACCGATTGCCCAAACTGGCTCATACGCGATGACGAGTTGTTTGACTTGGTCAGCAGAAAGGTCAGCGAGGCCGCCTTCGACTTGTGTTTTGATGACTTCTTCGAACTTGTCGCCTTCGCGCTCCTCGAGTGTTTCACCGACACAAACGATTGGCGTAAGACCGTGTTCGAACGCTTTTTTCGTTTTGCTGTTGATGAACGCATCCGACTCACCGAAGTACTCGCGACGTTCTGAGTGACCGAGGATGACGTAAGTCACACCGAGGTCAGCGACCATCACTGGGCTGATTTCGCCAGTGTAAGCACCGCTATCTTTGTCGTACATGTTTTGTGCACCGAGCTTCAAGTTTGACCCTTTAGCTGCTTCTACCATCGGTGCGAGGAAAAGTGCTGGAGCACCAATCGCTGCATCTACTTTGTCAGTAGATGGGATGTTGTTTTTCACTTCCTCAACGAAAGCAACAGCTTCCGAGAGTGTTTTGTTCATTTTCCAGTTACCTGCAATAATCGGTTTACGCATCGATAACCCTCCTCTAAATTACTTGTCGTTCAACGCCTCGACACCTGGAAGTTTTTTGCCTTCCATGAATTCGAGTGACGCGCCGCCACCAGTTGAGATGTGACTCATCTTGTCAGCAAGACCAAACTTGGCTGCCGCAGCTGCTGAGTCGCCACCACCGATGATTGAGTATGCATCGCTGTCCGCAAGCGCTTGAGCGACACCTTTCGTTCCGTTTGCGTATTTATCGAGTTCGAATACGCCCATCGGTCCGTTCCATACGACAAGTTTCGATTCGCGAATCGCGTCCGCGTAAAGTTCGACTGTCTTCGGTCCGATATCGAGACCCATGTGATCCGCTGGGATCGAGTCGATATCGACTGGGCCGACATACGTTTCTTCGCCGAATTCTTTTGTGATGACGCAGTCGACAGGCATCAAGAATTTCACGCCTTTGTCTTCTGCTTTCTTCATGAATTGACGAGCGAGGTCAAGCTTATCCTCTTCAAGGAGTGACGTTCCGACTTCGTGCCCGAGTGCTTTCGAGAACGTGTACGAGAGTCCGCCACCGATGATGAGTGTGTCAACGATGTCAAGAAGGTGGTCGATGACCCCAATCTTATCCGCTACTTTCGACCCGCCGATAATCGCCGTGAACGGACGGTCTGGGTTTGAAAGAGCTTTACCGAGAACTTCAAGTTCTTTTTCCATCAAGAGACCAGCAACGGCTGTGTCCACGTGGTGCGCAATCCCTTCAGTTGAAGCGTGTGCACGGTGAGCCGCGCCGAACGCGTCGTTGACGTATACGTCAGCAAGTGCTGCGAATCCTTTTGCAAGTTCAGGGTCGTTTTTCGTTTCACCTGGGTAGAAACGAACGTTCTCTAAAACGACGACATCGCCTTCAGAGAGGTTAGCGACCGCTTCTTCTGCGACCGGACCGTATGCTTCTTCGACGAGCGGTACATCTTTTCCGAGGAGCTCAGCGAGACGCTTCGCTACTGGAGCAAGTGAGAACTCAGGGTTCTTCTCGCCTTTTGGACGGCCGAGGTGGCTCGCAAGGACGAGTTTCGCACCACCGTCAAGCAAGTGCTTGATCGTTGGAAGTGCGGCTTGGATCCGAGTTTCGTCTTGGATGACGCCATCTTTGAGTGGAACGTTGAAGTCAACGCGGCAAAAGACGCGTTTCCCTTTTACATCGATGTCACGAATAGACTGTTTGTTCATAACTTTCGCCTCCATATGTCGTGCGTGTCATTTCATAAATAGAGCGGAGAACAATCTCTTGTTTCCGCTCCTATTTGATTCTATTTAGTTCACGAAATTACTTCGCGATGTTAGCGAAGTGCTTAACTGTGCGAACCAATTGTGCAGTGTAAGACATTTCGTTGTCGTACCAAGAAACTGTTTTAACGAGTTGCTTGTCGCCAACTGTCATTACTTTCGTTTGAGTCGCGTCGAAGAGTGAACCGTATGTGATTCCAACGATGTCAGAAGAAACGATTTCGTCTTCTGTGTAACCGAACGACTCGTTCGCTGCTGCTTTCATTGCTGCGTTTACTTCGTCAACAGATACTTGCTTGTCGAGTACAGTTACGAGCTCAGTGAGTGAACCTGTAGCAACTGGTACACGTTGTGCAGCACCGTCAAGTTTTCCTTGAAGTTCAGGGATTACGAGACCGATTGCTTTCGCAGCACCTGTTGTGTTAGGAACGATGTTCGCTGCAGCTGCACGCGCACGACGGAAGTCACCTTTCGGGTGTGGAGCGTCAAGCGTGTTTTGGTCGCCAGTGTAAGCGTGGATTGTCGTCATGAGACCTTCAACGATTCCGAACTGGTCTTGAAGTACTTTAGCCATTGGCGCCAAGCAGTTTGTTGTACAAGAAGCACCTGAGATAACTGTTTCAGTACCATCGAGGATGTCGTGGTTTGTGTTGTAAACAACAGTCTTCATGTCACCTGTAGCAGGAGCCGAGATAACAACTTTCTTCGCGCCAGCTTTCAAGTGAAGCTCAGCTTTTTCTTTTGAAGTGAAGAATCCAGTACATTCGAGAACGATGTCTACACCGAGGTCTCCCCATGGAAGTTCTTCAGGGTTACGGTTAGCAAGCGTGATAACTTTCTCTCCGTTTACGAGGAAGTGATCGTCGTGTACTTCAACTTCTCCGTCGAAACGACCTTGAGTCGTGTCATACTTGAGAAGGTGCGCAAGCATCTTCGTGTCTGTCAAGTCGTTGATTGCAACAACTTCGATTCCTTCGTTTTTGATGATCTCGCGGAATGCCAAACGACCGATACGTCCAAATCCGTTAATACCAACTTTTACTGCCATGTTAATTTCCTCCTTAGGGTAGAAGCTATTTATTGAAGAGCCAACGGGGGGTCAACTCTTTAATAACAAGTTAATAATTCTTTCGCCGCACCTTCGTCTGTGACGAGGATGATGTTCGACGTGTGTTTCGCATAAGCGGCGATTGCCTGTGCCTTCGATTTTCCTCCGGCAACCGCGATGACGGCATCCATGTCATCCAGCTCTTCGAGTTGGATCCCGACCGTCTTGACGCGATGGACGATCTCACCTTCAGCATTGAAATAATATCCGAATGCCTCGGCGACGGCGTCATGCCGTTCAATCATCCGCAAATGCTCCGGTGATGCGTGACGGCGCTTTGCCATCGTTTCTGCCTCACCAATTCCATGTACCACAATTCGCGCCGCTCTAATCATTTCCAACACATTTTTGATGCTAGGTTCCTCCACCATCCGGTCGAACGTTTCTTGTGATACTTCATCCGGAATATGTAGAAGATGATAGTCTGCGTGGGCCCGGTCCGCCATGCGTGAACAGACGGTGTTCGCCTGAAGTTCAAGCGTTTCGCCGAGACCTCCGCGTGCGGGCACGAAATGCATCGGGCGTTCTTTTTTATCGGGCGACATCATCGCCGCGACCGATGCCATCGTCGTTCCTCCCGTTACCGCAATCACATTATCATCCGGTGCGAGCCGCGCTTTTAGTTGCGTGACCGCCGCCCGTCCGATATCGCGTTGGACCCAGAATGTCTCATCCGAGTCACCCGGTACGATGACGACTTGGCGAACCCCTAATTTCTCTTCGAGCTCTCTTGCCACTTCTGAGATCCCGAGAAGTTCTCCCATGATCTCGTGCAAGTCTCGTAAGACGTTTCGTCCCGTCTCACTGAGGGAAATTCCTTGAGTAGCGACGTAAAGAAGACCTTGATCTTTCAAAAAGTCGACTTCTCGTCTGAGTACCCGTTCGGTCAGTCCCAAGCTCGTTGCGAGTGTCCTGCGGCCAATCGGCTGCATCAAGCGGACATAATGTAAGATATCGTAACGATGTCGGAGCGTATCGAGCAGGTCAGGGACAATTTGCTTCTGAACGTGAATCAGTTGCTGGATCATGCTCATACCCCCTCGACTTTCAGTGTGGACAACTTTTGTCCCACTTTTTTATTTGCGTCCCACCGCTACGAGTTCATCTTATCAATCACTTTTCCGTCTGGCAACCCCTTCAAACGTTTTTTTTCGATGTAAGCGTATACTTAACAAAATCTTCAACTTTGTTGTCATCATATCGCCCTTGACTGATGACCACACCTTCATGTATGAGAACGGGGATTTCAAAGAGGTACTTTGCCTCGAGCACCTCATCCCCGGTGATGTCGATCTGTTCGAGTTCGATCGGGTAATCTTCCTGTAACCATTCGAGCATGACGACCGCCTCGTCACATAGTGAGCAATTATCACGTTTATATAAAGTAAGTTTCATTTCCGTCATCCCTTCCATACCTGTCGCTCGCGCTCGCGCGAATTACCGAATCCAAGCTCTTCCCGATAGTTCGTCACCGTCCGCCGGGTCACTTGATAACCGTATCGAATCAATTCATTCGCAAGCGCCTGATCACTTTGTGGTGCCTTCTCTCGTTGAATCAGTTCTGCGAGTGCCCGTTTAATCATAAATGGTGAATGCCCGCGACTTGTAGACCGAACAAAAAAGTGTCGCCATTCCATGATGCCACTCTCGGTCTTGGCGAACTTCCCTTGGATGGCTCGTCCGACCGTCGATTCATGTTTTCCGATGAGCTGCGCGACCGTCCGTCGGGTCAACGGATTAAGGACAAGTTCCCCTTTGAGCCACTCGGTCTGACGTGCTTCAATGATTGACCAAATCTCACGCAGCGTTTCGTTCCGCATCGAAAGGGACGTCATCCACCATTTCGCCTCACGGTCATTCCCGACACGCGTCTCGTCGAGTTCCGGACTGAGCCACGTCGTGACGAGTGTCCCCTCTTCATAGCGTACCTCGACTTCCGGAAACACGTGACCCGTTTCTTCATATAGTAGAGGACGTTTCGGAAGTGTCGCGACGATTCGTTCCAGTCTTGCCAATTCCTCCTCTGAAATAGCAAGAGCAGTCGTCATCTGTTGAGGACTCACCCCACTCTCAATCGCTTCGAATACATCGACGATGCGAGGGTCCTCATGTTCGATCGCATGTCGATATTGACACTCCCGTTCTGTTCTCGCCCCGATCCCCGTCGGTTCAAGAAATAAAAGCGCCTGCCTCGCCTGTTCGATTCGAGTGACGTCGACACCGAGTCGTGTCGCCAACACCTCATTCGCATCCGGCAATAATCCCCGGTGGTCGAGCAAGAGGACGAGTTGTCGTCGCAACGCTTTCTCATCCTCACTGCCGCTACCCTCATAAATCTGTGTGAACAGCTTCTCCTCAAACGAGCTCGCCGCATCTGCAATCCAATCGATGCCCCCGCTCCCGATTTGAATGTTCGTGTTATGTCGTGCAAGACGCGCCAGCCGGAATGCGAGCGCAAGACGGTCCGCCTCAAGGACCGGTAACCGCTGCACGAGGTCTTGCGTCATCTGTTGTTGCTGGATTTGTTTTTGCTCCTGCCGTTGCATCGTTCTCCCCCCTCTTTTCTATTGTATCGAACCCGCTTCCGTCGCGCTCAAAAAAGCTATGTGAACAGGATTGCTTTTTCAATAAAACAAATGTATAATAAATTCGTGTCACAGATATGCACCCGTAGCTCAGGGGATAGAGCACTGGTTTCCGGTGCCAGGTGTCGGGAGTTCGAATCTCTCCGGGTGTATCAGATGTAGAGGTCAGGCAGATTGCCTGGCCTCTTTTTCGTTTCACGATAAGAAAATCGTGGAATAGGTGAAAAACGATGACTATCGTTTGACCATCATTGACTATACAGGTATGATGAAATTACAACCTACATAAAGGAGGCAGATTCAATGTTAATTCCAACAGTTATCGAACAGACAGGCCGTGGGGAGCGCGCGTATGACATCTACTCACGCTTGCTTAAAGACCGCATCATCCTTCTCGGAAGTGCGATTGACGACAACGTCGCGAACTCAATCGTCGCACAGCTCCTCTTCCTTGCGGCTGAGGACCCAGAAAAGGACATCTCACTCTACATCAACAGCCCAGGTGGTTCGATCACAGCGGGTATGGCGATCTATGACACGATGAACTTCATCAAGCCGAACGTGTCGACGATTTGTATCGGAATGGCTGCATCGATGGGTGCCTTCTTGCTCCAAGCCGGTGAAAAAGGAAAACGCTTCGCATTACCGAACGCAGAAATCATGATTCACCAACCGCTCGGCGGCACACAAGGCCAAGCGTCAGACATCAAGATTCACGCAGAACGCATCATCAAGATGCGCGAGAAGTTGAACCAAATCATGGCAGAAAACACTGGACAGCCTCTTGAAGTCATCGAGCGCGATACAGAGCGTGACTACTTCATGGCAGCTGACCAAGCGAAAGACTACGGTCTCATCGACAAAGTCATGACACGTTAATTTTCCGAAAGACACACAATCCTAATTGGATGTGTGTCTTTTTTATTGACTTCTGAAACCTGCAAGTTAAAAAGATATTGACCCTATTTTCTGAACAAGAGACCTATAATAAATAGGAATATATAGATAATGTAGACCAAATCGGGAGGTTTATTTTGAAAAAATTATTACATTTCAGTTCAATTATTCCGTTTGATGATTCGGATAATCATGCTTCATTACCGGAATATTGGATGCATTCACCTGAAGCCATATGTGCTCTTACTAAAGATGATGAAATTTGGTTCGTCAACCCTTCGTTCGAAAAGTTGCTTTCAGAATCCATCGAAGAATTTGTTGAAATACTGTCAAACGAATTGGACCCTTTTGCGGAATCCATGACTTCGTTACACGATGGGATTCAAGTTCGTCTTCAACCGTCGAATCGTCTATTTCAATTGATGCCCGTCCCTATTTCTGTTCACCCTGAGATTACCTTGGTGTTCTCGGTGATGGAGCGAACATATGAAAATGAGCTCGCACAAGAACGCATGCGCTTTGATGCTTATCGTCAAGTCTTCGGCGACATTCACGGTCTCGCCCTCTTTGAGTTCAATTTAGAGACTCACTATTTCGAGACATTTGGATCATTGAAAGATATGTTCGGACTTAGCACTATTTCATCGGATACACATACACCGCTACTCTTCAAACAGTTACTCCATCCAGATGATTTAAATGTGTATTTAAAGATTCTTGGTGAGTTGATGATCGACCCTGAGATTGAGATGCGGGAGTCTGTTGTTCGAATCTTTCATTTAGAAGAATCGCAATACCACCATTATGTCGTACGTAGCCATTTATCTATGGATCGAAAACTACTTACATGCGCGGTGATGGATCAATCGGTCTACCAAACTGACAATGAGAAGATTGAGAAATTCAATCAGTTTATCGAAGCCGGGATGATGGAGTTTGATTTTCAGAGCGATACGTTCCAACACATCTCTCCTGGTCTATTCCGTATGATTGGATTTGAGATTGAGCCTTCTGATATCACGCTCGAATTTTGGAAGCAGTTTCTTCATCCAGAAGATTTGGAACTACTCACCTCATCACGTCATGAGACGTTACAAGGAGAATCCGCTACTTACATATATCGTGTTTATGTAAAGGATGAATTGAAGTGGGTGGAAGAAAAGCGTGACCCTATCTGGGATCAGAATAAAAATGTAACCGGTTACCGCTCCTATTTGAAAAATATTACGCGACTGCAAGAACAGGAGCAAGAAATCACCACATTACGGACAGTTGACCCGATTACGGGAATTGCCAATCGAGATACGTTAAAGACACATATCGAAGAACTACTAGAAGAGGCGCAATCCGTCACGATGATTGGAATTTCCTTCAATCACTATGCGGAGGTCAAACAAACACTAGGCTTTGAATTAGCGGATGAATGGAATGCCGTAACGATTGGCACGCTCCAACCTTACGTTCCTGAGGATGCCTTATTAGCTGTCATTCATGAAGATTTATATTGCATCGTGATTCCTAGTTATTGGACCGATGAGAGAGTCCGGCGTTTCGGTGAAAAGTTGACCACCTTGTCCGAACGCGCTTACAGCATCAGTGAGTATGAAATCTTCCCACACGTTTCCGTCGGTGTCTGTCGCTCCCCACATGACGGGATGACGGCGAACGAACTGATTGCCCATACCGTTCAGGTGACAAATCACGCTTACACACAGGGACATTCCAATCTGGCGTTCTATTCATCGAGCGTCGATTTGCCATCCTTGCGTCGCTATACGTTGATCAATGATTTACGCACCGCCATCAAAAATAGGGAGCTGTTTGTTGTCTATCAACCGAAAGTCCATGCGTGGACCGGTGAAATTGTTGGCGCTGAGGCACTGATGCGCTGGACACATCCAACTTGGGGACCCATCTCGCCTGCTGAATTTATTCCGTTGATTGAGCACAACCAACAGATTGTGGAATTGACGGACTTTTTAATCGAGGAAGTCTGTCGATTTATGAATCAGCTTCCGACATGCATCCCGATTTCAATAAACATTCCGGCTTCCTATTTCTATCTAGATAACTACATGCAACAAATTCAACAATCCTATACGAGACACAACATCCTACCTCATTATTTAGAAATCGAAATTCCAGAATCGACGCTATTGGAGAACCGAGATCGAATGAAGTCAGTGTTTGAGACATTGAATTCATTCGGCATCACCGTGTCATTTGACGACTTCGGTACCGGTTATTCTTCACTCGCGTACGTACAGGATTATAATATCCAAATCATGAAGATCGACCGAATTTTCGCACACGGCATCCATCAAAATGTGAAGTCACAAGCCATCGTCCGTAGCTTGATGTATATCGCAAAAGAATTTGGCATGGATATCGTCGTCGAAGGTGTCGAATGTTTCCGTGATTTGAATTGGTTGCGGGACCATGGTGTCCAAACGATCCAAGGTTATCTCTTCAGTCCACCGGTCGAGAGCGAGCAGATGATTCGTCTCCTTGATCAAACGTATTTACCTCCGACAGAAGTGAGTTCACTCGAAGGTCACACGATGTTGATTCCCGTTCAAATGATTTTTTCTCGCATCCAATCGTTCACGTCCGATTTGGGTCGAGCACCTGCCCTAGTGTCAATGGAAGATCGTAAGTCGTTCAAATTATATACGACCTTGTTTTTACCGCCGAACGATTTTTTACAGTTCTCCATTCTGATGAAATCGCAGGACCAACCGATTCCTGTCAACATCATCGGAACTCCCGACTTCGAGGACGGGATTTACACATATGAATTAGAGCCAATTGAACAGAGTTTACTAGAGGGCGCTACTGCGCACGCCTTCCATCTCACTCCGGAGCAAGCTAAAAATACGTTACATCTCCATCATTTCCTCTAAAAAAAGAACGCATCGATGGATGCGTTCTTTTTTCTATTCGATGGGCATCCAAATCTCAATGATGTCGTCCGCTCCACCTTGCCCGTGAATATAGCGCTCGAAGTCGACCGCGTCTCGTAGCGTCACATCTGGAACGTTTACTAGCTGCTCATACGTAGACGGAATCATCGGGATGCCTCCCTCCACCGTCGCGACGATATAGTTCCCTTTCGTCAGTTCGACACTTCGCGCACTTTCTCCCGACACCGGCTTCGTCATCCCCGCGACATAACCGTTCTCCTGCGGGAGACAGACCCCGTACGACTCGTCTGTCGTCAATTCTGGTTGAAGCTTGGCCCACATGTTCGGGATCTCCTCTAACGTACCACCATATCCATAGACGGAAATGGCTTCATTCAACATCTCATATCGAATCTTCATGTCGTTCCCTCCTGATTGCATCAATCGAATCTGCCTCTCGATTCGATGAAGTCGTTCGATTTCTGCCTGGACTTCATCCAATCGTGTTTCTAGTAATGTATCAACCGGTAGACCCGATTGAATTTGTTCTAGACGGAGTCCAATTTGACGTAATCGTTTGATTTCACTTAACCGTCGAATCTCTTCCATCCCGTACATTCGATACTGATTCTCGGTCCGCGTCGGGCGGACCAATCCGCGCGCTTCATAAAATTTGATCGCCTTGACCGACAATCCGGTCACATGGGCGACTCTTCCGATTGGAATCACGGTTTCCCCACCTCCTACTTTCACTGTACAGTCGCCCCTTAGAGGCAGGTCAATCATTAGTTTTCAGGGACCCGGACACCGAAGACGTATCGGCTATCTCCTTGCGACCACTCTCCGCCGACTTCATAGAGATAGATGCCCGGCTCATCCGGAACGACGAGTTCGGAAGAGACGAGTTCTCCATCCTCGATTCGATTGAAACTCGATGTCATCGGTTCTGCATGATAGACGACATCGATCCGGTCTCCCGGTTTGACAGTGATCAGTTGAAGATCGTCCGCTTCCGGTAGTCCGTAATCGGCGCATGTCGCTTGATTGCCGGTCTCCCAACAGTACGTCGATTGTTCCACTTCTGCCGATACCGAACCAACCCGAATCGTTGGAAGCGGCGGCTTGACACTGTCCTCTCCATCCCCAAATAAGGTCATGGCGAAATAAACGATTCCCGCCCCGACAAGTACAAACAGTAAGATCATCCACACACGTCGATTTCGTTTCACGGTCTCATCTCCTTTCTTCACTAGTTCCCTGTCACGAGATAAAATCCCTACTCTAACAAAAAAAGACCCACTTTCGTGAGTCTTGTGCGTCATTTCGGGCGACGCAGTCCTTTCATCATATAACCGCCTTTGAAGTCGATTGGGTCAAATGCGACGAGGAACGCTTTCGGTTCATGCTTCTCGACGAGTTCACGCAGTTCTTTCATCCGGGTACGGGCCGCCAATACGTCAAGACGGTAACGGACCCCGTCACGTCCTTGCCCTTGATAATGCGTAACTCCATATCCGTTGTCACGCATCTGTTGGATGAGTTCCGCTGGATATTCTTTCGTATGGACTTGAATCATGTTGTAACCGATGGCGAGTTTTCGTTCGACGAAACCGCCAAGTAAGATTCCGAGCCCGAAGCCGACCGCATACACGATCATACCTACCGTCGTCAGATCCTGGAACACGATGCCGAGCGCAAAAATATAGATTAGCGTTTCTAACGTTCCGAATAGACCAGCGATAACGGTCTTCCCTTTCACGAGCATGATCGTCCGGAGCGTTAACACCGGAACGTAGATTAGTTGTAGCAGTAGGATGAGTAAGATTTGACCCATTTGATCGACCTCCGTTCCAATTCATTATCACCACTATTCCAAATTTCTGAAAGAGATGCAACTAAAAAAGGCTGACCGGAGTCAACCTTTCACTTAGTTATCTAGATTCTTTACGCTCGTGAGCAACTCGTAGTCTTTACGAATGACTTCGTAGATTGCGTTCTTGTCCCCGTTCAACAACTCTTCCGCACGAAGCTGGTTCAAGAAGAGGCTTGTAGCGAACGTGACGAGTGCACTTTTCGGAATTCCGATTTCTTTAGCACGCTCTGTGATGACCTGGTCGAGCTTAGCGTCAATCGTGAGCGATAATCTTTTCTTTTCATTCGACATAATGATGAAGCTCCTTTTACTCGCTTTTCATAAAACCTATACACAATTGCTTATTATATAGGAAGAATGGTTTTGGCGCAACCGCATCACGAGGATGCGATCTCATCGCCGCTGCGCACGCGCTCGGCAATCTGGTCAATTTTACGAAGTCTATGGTTGATTCCTGACTTCGAGATCGGACCGGACTCGAGCATCTCCCCGAGCTCCTGTAACGAGACGTCTTGATGCGTGACGCGCAGTTCGGCGATTTCCCGCAATTTTTTCGGTAAGACGTCGAGTCCGACCGTCCGCTCCAAGAACTTGATGTTCTCGACTTGGCGCAATGCCGCACCGACCGTCTTGTTCAAGTTGGCCGTCTCACAGTTGACGAGACGGTTGACGGAGTTTCGCATATCTTTGATGATTCGTGCGTCTTCGAACTCCAACATACCCCGGGTCGCCCCGATCAACTTGAGGAAGTCCGAAATCTTTTCACTTTCTTTCATATACAGGATATGCCCTTTTTTCCGTTCGAGCGTCTTCGCATTCAACTCAAACCGGTTCGCTAAATCACGTAGTGCCTGGTTATGGTTTTCGTACAAGCTATAGATTTCGAGGTGGTACGAGGACGTTTTCGGATGGTTGATTGACCCGCCTGCGAGGAAGGCGCCACGCAAGTAAGCGCGCGCTAAGTTCTCGTCCCCCGTCATATCCGAGTTCAGTGTCCGAATCATCTCGTAATTCTCTCCGAGGATCTCAAGATCCCGAAGCATCGTTTCCGCATGCTGTGACACTCGGACGATGTAGACGTTGTTCTTTTTCAAACGCATTTTCTTCCGTACGAACAAGTCTAACGGATGGTCGTAAAGGCGTTTCATCAACGAGTAAATCCGCCGGGCGATCGAGGCGTTCTCCGTCGAGACATCTAAGGTCATACCTCGTCCAAGGGCGAGCGAGATGACCCCGTTCATCCGAACGAGTGCCGACAGTTCCGCTTTCGCTTCCGTGTCGGTCACTTCGAGTTGTGTCAATTCTTTCTTCACATCTGAGGCAAAGCTCATCGAGTCCCCCTCCTTTCTATCTTTCCAACAATCTTTATTTCAGTTCCAATTCTTGAAATGAGCGCGGCTTCTTGATGCGGAGTACCCGCTGCATGACGAGTCCGGCGATGGCGTCGGAATCATGACGGATATACTCCCGATTATAGTCGACGATGTCCCCAGCGAGAACGTTCGTGCCATAGTTCCGGAGCTTCTTCCGATCGAAACGGACCTCTTCCGATCCATCCTCACGGTAACGCTCCAAATACTCTTCTTCAATCGGTTCGTTGTTGACGACAATCGTGTCAATCGATGCCTTCCCAAGGTACGACTCGATGACTTTCAAGTGTTTCATCGCGTCATAGCCTTTCGTCTCACCTGGTTGCGTCATCACGTTACAAATATAGACGACCGGGACTTTCGAGCGGATGATGGCTTCCCGTACAGCTGGGATGAGCAAGTTCGGGATGATACTCGTATAGAGACTCCCTGGACCGAGCACGATGACATCTGCCTCTTCAATCGCCTCGACGACGCCCGGGGCCGGTTCAATGCCTTCTTCGAGTAAAAACATCCGTTTGATCGGTTGCTCATGAAGGGGGATCTTAGATTCCCCTTGGACGATGGTGCCGTCCTCAAACTCGGCTGCGAGGGTCATGAGCGTCTCAGTCACCGGCAATACTTTTCCTTGTGCGTTCAAGAGCTGCGACATGACATCGATCGCTTTGACAAACGAGCCTTCGCAGATGTGGGTCGCCGCCGTGAGCATCAAGTTTCCAAGGGAATGCCCTTCTAAACCAAATCCCGTATCGAAGCGGTATTGTAAAATCTTATCCATTAACGGTTCGACTTCCGACAATGCCAAGATGACATTACGGATATCGCCCGGAGGCAACATATGAAACTCGTCACGAAGACGTCCCGAGCTCCCCCCGTCGTCCCCGACCGTGACGATTGCCGTGATATCGAGTGGATAATGTTTCAACCCACGAACGAGAGTGGACAATCCTGTCCCTCCCCCGATAGCGACTACTTTCCGATCTCGTCTCATGTCACTTCTCCTTCGTCGCGTGAGCGAGGTCTCGGTGGACCGTCTTCACATTATAACGTTCAGCAAAGTGCTCCGACACTTTCTCAGCGAAGGTAATCGACCGATGCTTCCCACCGGTGCAACCGAATGCCACGACGACTTGCGTCTTGCCTTCCCGTTTATATTGCGGGAGAAGGAACTCGAGCATGTCGATCAACTTTTTATAAAATGCTCGTGCCTCCGGATGAGACATGACGTATTCCTGTACTTCTGTCGTCTGACCCGTGAGTGGACGGAGCTCAGGGATATAGAATGGGTTCGTGATGAAGCGAACGTCGAACAACAAGTCGATATCGAGCGGAACCCCATGTTTGAAACCGAATGACATGAAGTTGACTGTGAACGGGATCCGTTCTTCATTGAATTGTTGGAGGATGCGGTCCTTCAACATCTGAGGCTTCAATTCGCTCGTATCATACAGCGTGTGAGCCCGATCACGGAAACCTTCTAACAGTTCGCGCTCCATCTTGATGCCGACAAGTGGCGCATCTTCCGGTGCGAGCGGATGGGACCGTCGCGTCTCTTTATAACGGCGAACGAGCACGTCGTCCCGCGTCTCTAAATACAACAGGTGCGGATGCACATTCTTTTTTTCCAAATCGTCGATGACGATGAATAAGCTATCGATAAAGTCTCGTGTCCGTGTATCGATGGCGACCGCGATTTTCGGTCGGACCGAGCTGATGACATCAATCAATTGTGGCAAGAGCACCGGTGGCAAGTTGTCGACACAAAAATAGCCGAGGTCCTCGAAACTATTCATGGCGACCGACTTCCCAGCCCCGCTCATCCCACTGATGATGATCAATTCTTCTAATCCTTTAAAGTCTTCCATCTCGCTGACGCCCCCTTAAAATTGACAACCGAGCCGTGTGTGTAGCTCTCTCCATCTAGTATAACGAACGTCCGAAAAAAAGAGAAGGACCGCGGTTCCCCGCAGTCCTACCTTCTTGAATCATGCGTTTTGTTCTTGCAACGATTCGAGGAGCCCCTCGATGAAGTGTTGAGCATTCTGAGCGGCAATCGACCCGTCGTTCGTCGCTGTGACGACTTGACGGAGCGTTTTCTCACGGACGTCACCGGCCGCGAAAATCCCTGGGATATTCGTTTCCATCGCCTCGTTCGTGACGATGTAACCTTGTTCGTTCGTGATGCCGAGGTCTTGAACGAATCCTGTAATCGGGTTCATCCCAATATAGATGAAGACGCCGTCAATCTCGTGGTCTGTCTCTGTCCCGTCAACTGTGCTGACGAGACGAGCTCCACCAACTTTCCCGTCTTTCTCTGTGATTTCTTTCAATGTGTGGTTCCAAATGAAATCGATTTTCTCATTGTCGAACGCACGTTTTTGAAGAATCTTCTGAGCGCGAAGCTCATCGCGACGGTGAACGATCGTCACCTTGTTCGCAAAGCGTGTCAAGAAGACACCTTCTTCAACAGCCGAGTCGCCACCGCCGATGACGAACAAATCTTTCCCTTTGAAGAACGCTCCGTCACATACCGCACAGTACGATACGCCACGGCCACCGAGTTCTTCTTCTCCCGGTACGCCGATTTTCTTATACTGAGCACCAGAGGCGAGGATGATTGCACGTGCTTTATAGTCACGGTTGTGCGCATGCACGATTTTATATTGTGTTTCATCCGAGATGCTTTGCACGTCCCCATATGCATACTCCGCACCGAACGCTTTCGAATGGTCGAACATTTTTTGAGACAAGTCAGGACCAAGGATGCTGTCATAGCCCGGATAGTTCTCGATGTCTTCCGTGTTGGCCATCTGACCACCTGGAATCCCGCGTTCAATCATAAGTGTTGAAAGGTTCGCTCGTGAAGCATATAGCGCAGCGGTCATTCCGGCAGGACCGGCACCGATGATAATGACGTCATAAATTTTTTCTTCTGTCATGTTGATTCCACCTCTGCAAGAAATTGATTGCCTTTAGTATAAGAAACCTGTAAGGGTATCGTCTATCTTTATGCTTGTTCGAGTGTCCGTTTGAACGAACGGACCGTCTCTGTCAACGTGTCGACCGAGAGATGGAATGCGTCCGCACAATCTTCGAGAATCAATGCGTCCCGTTTCGTATAAAACATCCAGACGAGCGCAGCGGCCGATGCCGTTACGTCCATGAATGATTCATCAGACAACAGAAGCGTCGCGAAACGTTCATAGAAGTCGCCCTCTAGGCTCATCCGTTCCACTTCTGATACATGTGCTTCAGCCAAGACGAGCGCATCAAACGCACGCTTGATCCGGACGTCTCCTTTGAACGGTTGCTGACAAAGGTCGGCACGACACATCTCTGCGAACGCACGGACCGTCTCGTTTTCCGTCACCGCATTCGTGAGCGCAAGCGCTTCGAACGCTTCGTCATCTTTTAAGTTGGCGATGATTCGGATAATCTCGATTCGAGCCAAGTCGCTCTCTTGACGCAATCCTTGGACGAGCGCCGAACGAAATTCGAGGTTTTCTCGGATGTCGAAGCTTTGTTTCTCTTCAAACTGTTTCATCTCTTCATTGTTCAAGTAGGTGGCTGCCTCTTCAAGTCGTCCTGTCTTATAGGCAGACACGCTGAGCCAATGCCCAAACAATGGGTCCCCACGGAATCCGCGGTCTTTCAATAGACGCAGTTCTTCATATGCACGGTCGTAATGTCCGACAAGCGCGAGTGTCGTCGCCAATTTATAACGTAAGTCAAATTGGAGTGGACGGACACGTGTGAGCGGTGTCGACAACTGCAGGGCCACTTCCGATTGACCCGCTTCATGGAGCAAGAGAATCGTGTTCAAGATCGCATGCAAGTTGCCTGGATTTTGGTCGAGCACGTATTCGAGCGTCCGGAATGCCGCTTGGTCATCACCAAGGTAAAAACTGACGACCGACAGATTGTTGTATGCTGGCCAAAACGATGGATATTGACCGATGAGACGCTCGAGTGTCGCCTTTGCCGCAAACAATCGTCCTTTATCGATTTGACGCTGCGCTTCCGTATGCCACGTGATCAATTCGTCTTCTTCCTCGTCCTCTAACTCTTGTTCGAGTTCGATCAGTTCAAGAAGGGATTGCACGGCTTCCGTGAAGTGACCTTTCGTGTCACGGGCGAGATATTCGGATGCATAGTGCGCCGCTTCCTCATATTGAGAGACATAGGCACAGTTGCTTGCTAAGTGATACAGTGCCTCTGTTGCGGTCTCATCGAGCTCTAATACTCGTTTCCACACGTCATTGGCGTGGTAGACCTCCCCTACTTCAAATAACAGTTCTGCGTACTGTTTATGATAGTCGACGCGATGCGTGGCTGCCGCTGTCGCTTCAGCCATGAAAAAAGTCGCTTCATCCAGGCGACCTTCACGTAACGCACGACGACCTCTATAGTAGTGGAGCTCCGCAGCGAGCGGAGATTCTGGTTCGGGTAGCGTCATTACTGCTTCATAGTTCGCTTCCATATTCTAAATCCTCCACATCATCTCTAAATCTTTTTTTAGTTGCAGGGATAAGAATACCGCACTCGAACAGCGAGGGCAACTGAAAAAGTCAAAAAAAATTGCGACTATATTCCCTCTATAATGAATATTTTTTACTAGGTTCAAAAATTGTTTTTGAACGAAAATATGATAGCTTCATTTCTGTACATTTATCCATGAAAAAGCGGCATCTCTTTAAAAAAAAGTGATACCGCTCAAGTATTATTGATTCTGTATGAACAAAATACTCATGAAAACATTTTGCGAAAAATTGTGTCAAATATGTGTCAACGATTGAAGCTTTGAACCGATGACCCGCTCTCCTGGTAAGACGTCACGGTGCACGACCGCGCCCGCGCCGATGACGGCACCGTCCCCGATGGTTACCCCTGGCAGGATGGTAACGTTCGCACCGATCAATACGCCATCACCGATGATGACGTCCCCGATCCGATACTCGTCTACGAGATACTCATGACAGAGGATCGTCGAATTGAATCCGATGACCGTATTGCGACCAATCGTGATACGTTCCGGGAACATGACGTCCGGTGTGACCATGAGAGCAAGGGCACTATATTCTCCGATATTCATCCCGAGGAACGTCTGGTAAAGCCAACGCTTTGCCTTCACCGACGGAAAGTAACGACCGACCAGAACGACCGTCGTGTTTTTGAAGACACGCAGAAAGCGAATCGTCTGATACATTTGCCAAAGCGGATTCGGTCCCTCGATGTGATATCGTGTCGTCTTACGCATGAATACTGACCTCGTCTAGCCACGCCTCGAAATGTTCCATCGAGTCGATGATGACGTCCGGTTCGAGCGATTCGAGGAATGGACGCCCTTTGAGGGCCCAGCCGACAGCGACCGTCTTCGTTCCGGCATTTTTCCCGCTGAAGATATCCGTGTCGTTGTCTCCGACCATGACGGCGCGTTCTGGTGACGAGTCGAGTGCTTGTAGTGCACGCTCGACCGGTTCAGCGTGAGGTTTTTCGTTCTCGACATCATCCGCTGTCACGACGACGTCAAATAAGTGGTCGATATTGAACAATCGAAGACCGCGCTCGACGACTGGACGACCTTTCGACGTGACGATGCCCATCTTGTATCCTTTCGCATGAAGGCGATATAGCCCCTCGATGACTCCTGGGTACTCTGCGACGAGTTGGTCATGCATGGCGATGTTGAAGCTCCGATAGAAGGCTTGCATCTCTTTCCATTCCGGCTCGTTGAGTTCACGGAACGACTTTTCGAGCGTCGGTCCGATGAATCGATAAATGTCTTCATCCCGATACGTATGTTCCGGGAAATAATAGTCGAAAGTATGGCGGAAACTCGCGATAATGAGTGGGTTCGTATCGAGTAATGTACCGTCTAAATCAAATAAGATCGTATCCATTAATCAAACAATCCTTTCTCTGATGGGTCGTTGTAACGTTTCGCCTTGCGACGAAGAATCATCGTGACGATACCGAAGAGGATCAAGGCGATTGACACCATTTGCGCCGCACGCAAATCTCCTGACATGAGACTGTCCGTACGAAGTCCCTCGATATAGAAGCGACCGATTGAGTACCAGACGAGGTATGACAAGAAGATATACCCACGTCGTGGATTGCCAATCATGCGCCACGCGACGAGAAGGATGACCCCGATGATATTCCATACACTTTCATATAAGAAGGTCGGGATATAATAAGTCCCATCGATGTACATCTGATTGACGATCCAGTCTGGTAACATGAGCGTATCTTGTAAGAAACTACGCGTCGTCTCGCCACCATGTGCCTCTTGGTTCATAAAGTTTCCCCAACGCCCAATGGCTTGTCCAAGAAGAAGCGATGGCGCCAAGATGTCCGTCACTTTCCAGAACGACATCGACTTTCGCATACAATAGACGATGACGACAAGGAGAGCACCGAAGATGGCTCCATGAATGGCAATCCCACCTTGACGAATGTCGATGATTTGTCCGAGGTTCTCTGAATAATAATCCCATTGGAACGTCACGTAATAAATGCGCGCGAAGACGATGCTGATCGGAATCGACCAGATGACGACATCCACGAGTCGTTCCGAATCATAATTGATACGTTTTGCTTCGTATAAGGCGAGGACGAGACCAAGCATCGCCCCGAAGGCGATAATCATGCCGTACCAATAGATTGGCAAAGAGCCAATCTCAAACGCCACACGATCAAATGTCGGTTCTACCATGCTCACAAGTCTCCTTCAGTATCCTGAATCGCGTTCGCGAGACGTTCCGCGAACTCTTCAGCCGTATTGATTCCCATATTTTGCAGACGATAGTTCATCGCTGCGACCTCGATGATGACTGCCAAGTTTCGACCAGGTCGAACGGGGATGGTCAAGAGCGGAACTTCACTGTCGATGATTTTCATCGTGTTGTGGTCGAGTCCGACACGGTCGTATACTTTGCCCGCGTCCCAGTTCTCCAAGTTGACGATGAGACTGATCTTTTTATGCGACCGAACCGCACCCGCACCGAACAACGTCATGACGTCGATGATGCCAATCCCACGAATCTCGAGCAGGTGACGAATGAGCTTCGGTGCTGATCCGACGAGGAGCTGGTCCCCCGTTTGACGAATCTCGACTGAATCATCGGCGACGAGGCGGTGCCCCCGTTTGACGAGTTCAAGTGCCGTCTCAGATTTCCCGACACCACTCTGGCCCTTGATGAGGACACCAACACCGTAAATATCGACGAGCACACCGTGCATCGCCGTCATCGGTGCTAGTTCCATCTCTAGGAAGTTCGTAATTTGTGATTCGATCGATGTTGTCACCGCATTCGTCCGCATGAGAGGAACGTTTGCCGCTTCCGCCTCTTCTTCGATTTCTTTTGGAATATCGAAGCCACGCGTGATTAAAATTCCTGGCGTCTGTTCCGTACACAAGATTTTAGCTCGTTCACGACGCTTCTCTTCCGAGAGGCTCGCATAGAATGTCAACTCCGTCTTCCCAAGCACTTGCAGGCGGTTTTTGGCATAGTGCGTATAATAGCCAGCAAGGACGAGACCCGGTCGACTCAGGTCGGGTGTTGCGACCGGTCGATGAAGTCCTTCCTCTCCCGCAATGACTTGAAGTTTAAAACGCTCAACAACTTGAGCGGTACGTACGATATTTTGCATCAGTATCTGCCCCTTTCACGCTCATTATTGTATCATAGCTCTTTCTAAGACGGGCTAGGGAAGTGATGAAGAACGTGTCAAAAAATTGTTGAAACCATCCTATTACACCGTTCGTATGTAGGGTATAGGCTAACTAGGAGGTGGAATAATGGAAGGTTTATTTGGAATTGTCATCTTATTTGCGCTAGTGATTGGAATTGGGTCCCTCGTTTACATCATCAAATCGTTAATCGATATGTGGAAAGAATATGCTGCGACGAAAAACGAGACGATCTTGCTCTTGTTCATCTTGAACATAATCGGATTCTTCTTGTCCGGAGCGCTCATCTCCATGATTGTCGCCATCATCTTCTATTGGAATCGCTCGAAGTCGATGCGCCTTCTTGGAATCATTCTCTTGATTGCCGGACCGATCCTCTTCATCGTGTTTGCTATCAGCGCCTTCACTCTGTTTGATACACAGATGATGGATTGGCAACAGATGGAGTACGAAATGAATCTATAATCAAAAAATCCCGAAGGCTGAGCCTTCGGGATTTTCTTATTGTTGATGGAACGGATTGTTCAAATCGCCCGGGTCGACAGGATCGACCGGATCAGCCGGTTCCACTTTATCTTCATCGAGGAATGTGGATGGCGTATAGACCGAACCGTGCTCCAAATCGATTGTACCGGTACGCGTCCCCGCCTCGACTTCGATACGAGGGGTTTGACCGCGACCTGATAAGAATTCTAGACGACGCTGTGCGACGTCCTTGCGGTCACGGATGATTTCGAGCTCATCAAGCAAGCAATGCAGACCACCGAAGTTCGTCTCGAGCTCCCCTTCGACCTCGACGCCGTGTGGTAACACGAGTCGAATGTTCCCGGCGAGTGACGCGAGTTCAAACTTCGCAGGACGAGCTGTCGCCAGTTCCGCGCGGATGTTTCCGTTCCCGGTCTTGAGGGAGGCTTTATCGTACTTCCCACCGACGATGACGGCACCGTTTCCGGTCCGAACGTGAACGAGTTCCGCTTCGACACCTTCGACCTCGACCGTCCCATTCCCAGTGTTCAGTAATAGTTCGGATGCATGCACGTCATGGAGCACGACACGCCCGTTTGCGGTTTGCACACGAACGTTCTCGACATCGAGACCATCGGCACGGACTTCACCGTTCAACGTTTGAACAAGAAGATGGTTGAAATGGTGGTGCGGGACGTACAGTTCCACGTGGGCCCGGACGAGTTTATCACGGAGCGAAACGACGAGACGATCACCAATGACAGAGTGCTTAACCGCAGACTGTAACTGTTCGAGCGCCTTATCCGCGTCTTGTTGGCGAAGCGGACGACCCGTGACAATCAGTTCACAATCTTCGGCATCAGACGAAACAATTGTCGCCGACGCGTTGAACAGGTCGAGCGAGATATCGCTACCTGTGAACGGGAACGACTTCGAATAAGTCACTTCCGGACCAAAGTTCGAGCTGAATGAAAAGTCGCTGTCGCGAAGTTTCGTCACGAGCCCTTCCACTGCAGATGTCAGTTTCGTTGTGAGCGATTCAACCGAATAGGCATCGACCTTTTCTGTATCCTGTCGCTCTTCAAGCGCTTGAACCTGTTCCGGTTCAAGTCGCTCGAGACGTTCGAGTTGCGTCATCGCCTCCTCGATCGTCATCTTGCCTTCCTTCACTTGCTGGAGAATCAGTTCACGCATTTCTTGTTTCACGTTCGTTTTCCCCCTTCAATTTGGTTGCACGTCAATTACCTTCCCGTTTCTCACCATTTCTATACTTATTTCTTTTTTCCTGCTTTCGGTTTCACTCGGGCTGCATCTCGTTCGAGAACCGGCTTCAAATACTTACCGGTATACGAGCCTGACACTTCCGCGACTTCTTCTGGTGTCCCCGTTGCGACGATGAGTCCGCCACCATCTCCACCCTCTGGTCCGAGGTCAATCAAATAATCGGCCGACTTGATGACATCGAGGTTATGCTCGATGACAAGCACCGTGTCCCCGTTCTCGACAAGACGTTGCAACACTTTCAACAAGCGCGCGATGTCGTCGACGTGAAGACCGGTCGTCGGTTCGTCCAGAATATAAATCGTTTTCCCGGTCGACCGTTTATGAAGTTCCGAAGCGAGTTTGACACGCTGGGCTTCCCCACCCGAAAGTTCCGTCGCCGGCTGACCGAGTTTCATATAGCCAAGACCGACGTCATAAATCGTTTGAATCTTCCGCTTGATTTTCGGAATCTTGTCAAAGAATTCGAGTCCTTCCTCAATCGTCATATCAAGGACGTCTGCGATCGTCTTCCCTTTGTACTTCACTTCGAGCGTTTCACGATTATAGCGTTTCCCGTGACAGACCTCACACGGAACGTAGACGTCAGGAAGGAAGTGCATCTCGATTTTGATGATCCCATCCCCACGACATGCTTCACAGCGCCCACCTTTAACGTTGAAACTGAAACGTCCCTTCTTGTAGCCGCGCATCTTCGCTTCATTCGTCGAGGCGAAGACGTCACGAATATCATCAAAGACACCCGTATACGTGGCCGGGTTCGAACGAGGGGTCCGTCCGATCGGGGATTGGTCGATATCGATGACCTTATCGATATGCTCAAGTCCTTCAATCTTCTTGTGCTTGCCTGGCTTCGCTTTGGCCCGGTTCATATTGTGCGCGAGCGATTTATAGAGAATCTCATTGATGAGGGTCGATTTACCCGATCCCGAGACCCCTGTTACGGCAACGAACATCCCGAGTGGAATGGAAACGTCGACGTCTTTTAGGTTGTTCTCTTCTGCTTTGACGATCTTTAAGAAACGTTCGTCTGGCATCTTCCGTTCAGCCGGAAGTGGGATGAACTTCTTCCCAGCAAGATATTGACCGGTGAGCGAGTTTTTATTTTTCATCAGTTGTTTCGGCGTCCCGGCCGCAATGACCTGTCCGCCATGTTCTCCTGCGCCTGGTCCGATATCGATCAAGTAGTCGGCTTCCATCATCGTGTCCTCGTCATGCTCGACGACGATGAGCGTGTTGCCGATGTCCCGCATCTGTTTGAGGGTCGAAATCAACCGGTCGTTATCACGTTGATGAAGACCGATGGATGGTTCGTCAAGGACATACAAAACACCCGTGAGACGAGACCCAATTTGTGTCGCGAGACGAATCCGCTGCGCCTCCCCACCCGAGAGTGTTCCAGCGGCACGAGAGAGCGTCAAGTAGTCGAGACCGACGTTATTCAAAAAACTGAGTCGTTCCCGAATCTCTTGGAGGATGAGACGGGCGATGGCGATCTCTTTCTCGCTCAACTGCTCGTTGAGTCCTTCAAAGAACGCGAGTGCGTTCACGACCGATTTCTCCGTCACTTGCCCGACGTGCTGACCCGTGATCTTGACGGCGAGCGACTCTTCTTTCAAGCGATAGCCGTGACATGTCGGACACGCATGTGTCGCCATGTACATTTCCATCTGCTCACGGATATAGTCGGATGTCGTCTCCCGGTAACGGCGCTCGATGTTACGGAGCACCCCTTCAAAGAAAATGGTATTCGTCCGCACTTGACCGAAGTCGTTCTCGTAGCGGAAGAGGAACGATTCCTCCGAAGATCCGTTCAAGACGAGGTCCTGATCACGTTTTGATAGGCGCTCGAACGGCACGTCCATGTCGATGTTGAAATGCTGGCACATCGCAGCCAAAAGTTGTGGATAGTACTGGGAACTTGTCGGTTGCCATGCGGCAATCGCCCCCTCTTTCAACGTCTTCGACGGGTCCGGGATGACGAGTTCTGGGTCGACGTCTAGTTTCGTCCCAAGACCATCACACGTCGGACATGCACCGAATGGCGAGTTGAATGAGAACATCCGAGGTTCGAGTTCGCCGATGGAGAACCCGCAGATCGGACAGGCGTGATGCTCACTGAAGAGAAGCTCGGTGCCATCCATCTTATCGATAATGACACGGCCGTCCGCAAGACGTAATGCCGTCTCGAGTGAGTCGGCGAGGCGCCCTTCGACGTCAGGTCGGACGACGAGGCGGTCGACGACGACTTCAATCGAATGCTTCTTGTTTTTATCGAGCTCAATCTCATCCGTCAATTCAATCGTTTCACCATTGACACGGACACGGACGAATCCCTCTTTCTTTAACGAGTCGAATACTTTCACGTGCGTCCCTTTCCGACCTGACACGATTGGCGCCAAAATCTGGAGTCGTGTCCGCTCCGGCAACTCCATCACCTGGTCGACCATCTGTGAAATCGTTTGACTCGAGATCTCGATGCCGTGGTTCGGACAGACCGGTTTCCCGATTCGTGCAAACAATAGACGAAGGTAATCATAAATCTCGGTCACCGTCCCGACCGTCGAACGCGGGTTACGACTCGTCGTCTTCTGGTCAATCGAGATGGCCGGGCTAAGTCCTTCAATCGTATCGACGTCTGGCTTATCCATCTGTCCAAGGAACTGACGGGCATAGGCGGATAAGCTCTCGACGTAGCGACGCTGTCCTTCCGCATAAATCGTATCGAACGCAAGTGACGATTTCCCGGAGCCGGACAAGCCCGTCAAGACGACGAGCTGGTCACGTGGGATATCGATGTCAATATTTTTTAAATTGTTGACGCGTGCCCCTTTGATGACAATCGCATTTTTCTTTTCAGCCATTTAATTCCCTACCTTCAACTCCAAGATTAAGTCACGCAATTCGGCCGCGCGTTCGAACTGGAGATCGCGTGCCGCTTGCTTCATTTCTTCTTCCAACTTGGCAATCGCCGCCTCGCGTTCGGCCGGCTTCATCGTACTGAGCGATTCGAGTGCTTCCTCTTCCGCCTCGACCGTCGCCCGAATGACCCCTCGGACGTCCTTTCGAATCGTCTGCGGGGTGATGCCATGTTCTTCATTATAAGCCTGTTGAATCGACCGACGACGATCCGTCTCTTCGATGGCACGCGCCATCGAGTCGGTCATCTTGTCCGCGAACAGGATGACATGTCCGTTCGCGTTACGCGCCGCTCGTCCAATCGTCTGGATGAGCGAACGATCTGAACGAAGGAATCCTTCCTTATCGGCATCGAGAATCGTCACGAGACTGACCTCTGGAATATCGAGACCCTCCCGCAACAAGTTGATTCCGACGAGCACGTCATATTTACCGAGACGAAGGTCACGAATGATTTCGATTCGCTCGAGCGTCTTGATTTCGGAGTGCATATAGTTGACCTTGATTCCCGCTTCGCGTAAGTAATCGGATAGGTCCTCTGCCATCTTCTTCGTGAGCGTCGTCACGAGCACGCGCTCGTCGCGCTTGATGCGTTCGCGAATCTGATCCATCAAGTAGTCAATCTGACCTTTGATCGGATGAATCTCGATTGTCGGATCAAGTAACCCGGTCGGACGGATGATCTGCTCAATCATGTTCGGCGTATGTTCGAGTTCGTACGGACCTGGTGTCGCCGAGATGAAAATCGCTTGTGAGACTTTCTTCTCGAACTCATCGAACTTGAGCGGACGGTTATCCTTCGCCGAAGGGAGACGGAAACCATGGTCAACGAGCACTTGTTTCCGTGCCTGATCCCCGTTGTACATCCCGCGTACTTGCGGGAGCGTCACGTGCGACTCATCGGCAACGAGTAAAAAATCTTCCGGGAAGTAATCGATTAACGTGTACGGGGTTGAACCTTCAGGCATCAAGTTCAAGTGTCGCGAATAGTTCTCGATTCCTGAACAATACCCCATCTCACGCATCATTTCCAAATCGTAATGCGTTCGTTGCTCGAGTCGTTGCGCTTCTAAGAGCTTCCCTTCTTCGCGGAACTTCTCAAGTTGTTCCTCAAGTTCCGCTTCGATGTTGACGATTGCCTTTTGCAATTTTTCGTCGCGTGTGACGAAGTGGGATGCCGGGAAGATGGCGACGTGATCACGGTCTGCGATGATTTCACCCGTCAACGGATCCATCTCACGGATGCGGTCGATCTCGTCTCCGAAGAACTCGATGCGCATGCAGTGTTCGTCACGCGATGCTGGAAAGATCTCGACGACGTCCCCGCGGACACGGAAACGTCCACGCTGGAAATCGATATCGTTTCGTTCATATTGAATGTCGATGAGTTTACGTAACATCTCGTCACGTCCCATCTCTTTCCCGACGCGAAGGCTCAAGACGAGGCTCCGATATTCTTCCGGGTTACCGAGACCATAAATACAGGAGACAGATGCGACGATGATGACGTCATCGCGCTCAAAGAGAGCCGACGTCGCTGAGTGACGCAGCTTATCGATTTCATCATTGATTGAAGCATCCTTCTCAATGAACGTATCCGTCGACGGCACGTACGCTTCCGGTTGATAGTAGTCATAGTAACTGACGAAGTACTCGACCGCGTTGTTCGGGAAGAACTCTTTGAACTCCGAGTAGAGCTGACCGGCGAGCGTCTTGTTATGGGCGAGAACGAGTGTCGGCTTCTTTACTTCTTGAATGACGTTCGAGACGGTAAACGTTTTACCCGTACCCGTTGCACCGAGGAGCGTCTGATACCGGTCACCTCGATTTACACCTTCGACAAGCTGTCGAATCGCTTCAGGCTGGTCGCCTCCTGGTTGAAATTCAGATTGTAATGCAAACGGAATCGATTCCATAAGATACTCCTCACCTTCTCATTTCATAAGTGTCTTGATTATACCATAGACACGAACAAATATTCGCTTATTAGCTTGTAGGTTAATTCATTTTATTTCTTTTTTTCATTCAATCCATTGTTCATTTCTTTTTCCTTTACTGTGTCAAAAGAAACATCTTGTTCCATCCAAATCATCACATCAAGATTTCAACAGAATCACTTTTGTGGCATAAAGCATTACACTTTTCAGATTGGACTATGTCCCTAGTAAATTGGAATGCTTGAAATATCCGAAAAAAACATCCACTTCGTGAACGTTTCGCTCTGCTTCTTAACTCTTTTGTGAAGTTTACAGCTGTAAATGTGAACATTTGTAGGAAAAAAGTAGGATTTTTTAAAAACACTGTTTTAAAACGCTTACATTTTGGGCATATAATGAAGTGGTAAGTCAAATTGCATAAGGGAGAAAGGGGAGTATCACATGTCAGCATTTGTCAGTGAAATTATTGGTACGATGCTATTGATTCTGCTCGGTAACGGTGTCGTCGCCGGCGTCGTCCTCCGCCATTCCAAAGCGGAAAACTCTGGCTGGATTGTCATCACAATGGGTTGGGGTCTTGCCGTTATGGTCGGGGTCTACGCAGCCGGAATTTACGGAGGCGCTCACATCAACCCTGCCGTCACGATTGGTCTTGCGACAGCAGGCGAATTCCCATGGGCTGATGTCCCACTTTATATCCTCGCTCAGTTTATTGGAGCCATCATCGGGGCATGTTTGGTTTATGTCCACTACAAGCCGCACTATGATGCGACAGACGATCCTGGTTTAAAACTGGCGACGTTCTCGACAGCTCCAGGTATTCGAAGCACGCCGTACAACTTGATTGGTGAGATTATCGGAACATTCGTCCTTGTCTTTGCATTGTTGTCATTCGGGGCAAACACATTTGCAGACGGACTCAATCCACTCATCGTTGGTTTCTTGATTGTATCGATTGGTCTTTCGCTCGGTGGTACGACGGGATATGCGATCAACCCGGCACGTGACCTTGGGCCACGTATCGCACACGCATTCCTTCCAATTAAAGGAAAAGGGTCCTCAGATTGGGGTTATTCATGGATCCCTGTCGTCGGTCCGATTATCGGTGCGATTATTGCCGCACTCATCTACGGTATTCTCGTCCCTTAACACATAATTTTGAAGGAGGAAATCACATATGGCGAAAGAAAAACGTTATATTTTAGCATTGGACCAAGGAACGACAAGTTCACGGGCAATCATCTTTGATCATGATGGAAAAATTGTCACAGTCGCACAGCGCGAATTCAAACAATACTTCCCAAAACCAGGCTGGGTCGAGCACAACGCCAATGAGATTTGGGGCTCTGTCCTCGCTGTTATGGCGGAAGCGTTCGGTTCTGCTGATATCGACCCGAATGAGATTGCTGGAATCGGGATCACAAACCAACGTGAAACAGCTGTCGTTTGGGAAAAGGAAACAGGACGCCCTGTCTATAACGCCGTTGTCTGGCAATCCCGTCAAACCGCTGACATCTGTGAAGAGCTGAAAGCAGCCGGTCATTCCGATATGGTCCGCGACAAAACAGGTCTCCTCATCGATGCCTACTTCTCAGGAACGAAAGTCAAATGGATTCTTGACAACGTCGAGGGTGCACGTGAAAAAGCTGAGAACGGCGAACTCCTCTTCGGGACAATCGACACGTGGCTCATCTGGAAACTCTCTGGTGGAAAAGCACACGTAACCGATTACTCGAACGCATCGCGTACACTCATGTACAACATCTACGAGCAGAAGTGGGATGACGAGTTACTCGACATCTTGACAGTGCCTAAATCAATGCTTCCTGAAGTCAAACCGTCAAGTGAAGTCTATGCGAACACGATTCCATACCACTTCTTCGGATTCGAAGTCCCGATTGCCGGAGCTGCAGGTGACCAACAGGCCGCCTTGTTCGGACAAACTTGCTTCGAAAAAGGTGAGGCGAAAAACACGTATGGAACAGGTTGTTTCATGCTCATGAACACGGGAGAAGAAGCCGTCAAATCTGATCACGGTCTCTTGACGACAATCGCTTGGGGCTATAACGGGAAAGTAGAATACGCGCTCGAAGGTTCGATCTTCGTCGCCGGTTCGGCGATCCAGTGGCTCCGTGACGGATTGCGGATGTTGAAATCAGCGAAAGACTCGGAACAGTATGCGACACGGATCGAATCAACTGACGGTGTCTACGTCGTTCCGGCCTTCGTCGGTCTCGGTGCCCCGTATTGGAACTCTGACGTCCGTGGTGCCATCTTCGGTCTCACGCGTGGGACAGAGAAAGAACAGTTGGTCCGTGCGACAATCGAGTCACTCGCTTACCAGACACGTGACGTCCTCACGTCGATGGAGAGTGATTCAGGCATCAACTTGAAGACGCTCCGCGTCGATGGTGGGGCCGTCAGCAACAACTTCCTCATGCAGTTCCAATCGGACATTCTCAACGTTCCGGTCGAACGTCCTGAAGTGAGTGAAACGACTGCACTCGGTGCTGCCTACTTGGCAGGTCTCGCCGTTGGATTCTGGAAAGACCAAGCCGAAGTCAAAGACCAGTGGAAGCTCGACAAGAAATTCGATCCGAACATGGACGAGTCTCATCGTGAGGCTCTCTACAAAGGATGGCAACACGCAGTCGAAGCCACAATGGCATTCAAACCTTCAAAACTTGAAGTATAAGACGAAAGGGCATCCTTGCGGGTGTCCTTTTTGTATGCAAAAAAGAGTACCCATGACGGATACTCTTACAGTTTACGTAAGCGGACTCTCGGGCTCGTCGGTTCCCCAACGAACAAAATTCCGAGCTCATGTGGATCGGTCTCATACATCGCTCGTTGAACAAATCGGATATCCCCGTTCAGATTCAATACTTCCAGTTTGATGTACGGCTTATGTTGCTGGAGCGCCTCATAAAAACTATGCCCTCCTGTGATGACCGTCCCGTTGACTTTATAGATCGATTCACCCGGGATGAGCTGCATCGTCTCCCCAGGTGAGTTCGGTAACGTGTCGACGATGACCGCCCCACGGTTTCCATTGATGAAAACGGGTGTCGTTCCCCGATTCTCGCGTTTGATCCATTGTAAGCCGAGCTCATAGAGGACGAATATCGTCAATACTACATAGTCGACATATGGAATCTTAAACGCATATGAGAGGGCGAATAAACCGAGAGCGATCAAAGCGAGTACGGCACGATAATTGCTCAATCGTGCGAGAAGCGTTCCTGGTAAGGCGCCGGTCGACAATAAACTGACCCCGATGGGAATCGGAAGAATGATGGGCACCATCGGCCAGTCGAGACCGAACATCGGTGGCACGAAGACGACGAGCGGGAAAAACCAAATCCGTTTGACGACATGCCCTCCGATAAACTGCCCCCGTTTCGACAAGATCAAGGTCGGGGATGTCTCTTTTGGTCCGTTCCAGCGCAAGAGAATCGCTTCCGCAAGGGTGACGAGGCCGAATGTGAGCGCATAGACCGTCCAATCGACCTGAGCGAGTGCTGCTACCCAATCACGAAGCGCCCCATATGCGACAACATCGCGTAACAAGACGACCCCGAACAACACGAGAAGAGGCAGCACCGGATTAAAGAATCGCGGATGCATCGTCAAGACGACGAGCGTATAGAGAATCGTGAACGAGACGGCCCACTCAAACGTGATGGTCGTCTCGAGTAAAATCGTCACGGCCGATGAGAGGACCGCTAACAGAAGACTCGGCCAGATGAAATGTCTCCATTCCGACTTCGGTGAGCGACGTCTCGAACGGAACATGGCCCGTTCTCGCTTGACCCGTGTCAGCGATATGTATGTAAGGGCGACGAGTGTCACCCAAAACAGCGGACTACCTAACAACGTCAATAAAGCCGTAACACCCATTCGTACAACTTCCACGCGGTCCAACCCTTTCTTTCATACAACGTTATTTTGCGGCTTCTTCAAGCGCACGATTCAATTGGGCGTCATTCGCCTCATCTTGAATCGCTTCGAGCAATTTCGCTTCGAGTGCAGAGGCTGTCTCTTCATCGACAGTTCCAGAAGCCTCGAGACCATTGTCTGTCTGGAATGCTTTCACGGCGTTCGCCATCGTGTCCCCGTAATATCCCGGCTGACCGCCTGGCTCATAGCCGATTCCCGTTAAAATTTTATGCAAGTTCGAGACGGCGTCACCGTAATCTCCGACTTGGAGCGACTCTTCTTCTGTCAGGACACGGGTCACGTTGAAGAAGTCCGGTTGCTCCACTTCAATGTCCGGCTCGATGCCCTTCTTGTTAATCCAATTTCCGTCCGGTGTGAGCCATTTGCTCGTCGTCAATTTCAAGTTACTGCCGTCCTCTAAGTCGAACGCCGTCTGGACGACACCTTTTCCGAACGTCTTCGTCCCGATGATGGTCGCGCCTGCTCCTTCTTTCATCGCACCAGTCAAAATCTCAGATGCCGAGGCAGAACCCTCATCCGTCAAGACAAACAGGTCATACGGTTTCGCTTCACGAGCGCGACCGTTTTGTGCATCACGGTCACCGTCCGCATTCTCGATTTGGACGACCGGTTTTGATGTCGGGACGAACCCTTCCGACATCTCGATGACGGCAGGCAAGAGACCTCCCGGATTTCCACGAACATCGATGATCAAGCTATCGATTTCTTCTGACTCGAGTTGCTCGAGTTGTTCGAGGAATTCATCAGCCGTCGGTTCTGAGAATTGGGTGACTTGGAGATACCCAATCTTTTTACCGTCTTTCTCTTTCACTTCAGAGAAGACCGTCTCGATTGGAATCGTGTCACGTATGATCTCGTAGTCCGCCGTCTGACTGCCACGGCGAATCGTCAATGTGACGGTCGTCCCTTTTTCTCCTCGAATCAATTGGACGGCCTCCTGTACATCCATCCCTTCAATCGACTCCCCGTCGACCGCTGTGATGATGTCACCAGGACGAAGTCCAGCCTCTTCGGCCGGAGCGCCTTTGATCGGAGCGACAATTAAGATGTCCTCTCCTTTCTTCTCCAAAGTCGCGCCGATTCCTTCAAAACTCGATTCAATCGAGTCCGTAAATTGTGACGTTTCTTCCGCATCCAAGAAATCCGAATACGGGTCGTTCAGCGCTGCGGTCATCCCGTCGAGCGCACCGGTCAATAAATCGTCTTCTGAGATGTCCTGTAACGAATGTTCTTCAATCAAATCACGTACTTGGTCGACTTTATCCCAGCCTTCCGCATTCGTTTGAATGGGAAGCGATGTGTCTGTAAACGCCATCGTCGCAAGGCCTGCACCGGCCCCAGCCACGAACGTTGTGCCAGCGAGTAGTCCTGCGGTTGAATTTTTCACGGGTTGGTCCCTCATTTCTCTTTGTAAGTCTTTTCATTAGTATAGCAAAAACTAGAGGAAAAGCGGACGCGTTCCACATATTTGGGACGCGTCCGCTTCTGTCAGTATCCAATATACGGGGCCGGGTCAATCGCGTTCGGCTGTCCCGGTGCCCATTTCCCTCGGTGTAACTCAAAATGAAGATGGGGTCCGGTCGACCAGCCGGTATTGCCAAGCGTTCCGACCGTCTGTCCCGCCGCCACTTGTTGACCGGCTCCGACTGTGATCGCATTTAAATGGGCATAGACGGTCGTCCAAATCTCACCGTTGATGACATGCGAAACGAAGACGACATTTCCATATCCGGTCGCCGGTGCCGCCTTGATGACGACACCTGGTGCGCTTGACACGATTGGTGTTCCAGACGCATTGACGAGGTCGATGCCCTTGTGAATCTCCGGCACACCTGTCAACGGGTTGTCTCGTGGACCGAACGGACTAGACACATAACCGGACACAGGACGAACGAATCCGGTGGACGTGGACACATTCGTCGGTGTTTCGGTTGGTGCGGTCACTTCTGGTGCCTCCTCGACCTCCGACTCACGGGCTTCCGCTTCTGCTTGTGCTCGCTCTTCAGCGGCACGCGCCTCAGCTTCACGTTTGGCACGTTCCGCTGCCTCTGCGGCTTCTCGTTCGGCAGTCGCAATCGCCTCTAGTTGTTCACTGATGATGCGGTTCTGTTCAGCCATGACCGCCTGCTCTTCACTGCGCGTCATCTTTTCGAGCTCGAGCTGCTCTACTTGTTCGTTCAGTTCAACCAACAGGTCACGTTTCTTCTCGGCCGTCCGGTCAAGGTCTTGCTTGGTGATGACGAGCTCGCGCTCTTTTTGCTTGATGAAAGAGAGCTGGGTACGTTGTGTCGACTCGAGCGACTCCAAACGTTCCATCTCACTCATATAATTATGTATGAGCTCCCGGTCCTGTTCAGCGATCGTGCGGGCCGTCATAGCCCGTGTCACGAAGTCGCCGAAGGAACGGGACTCAAAAATGACTTGTAAATAGGAAGTGTCTTCATGTACTTGCAAAACGCGAAGGCGCTCGTTCACGAGTTCCTTCTGGCTTTCCAAGTATTCTTCCTGAACGGAAAGTTGTTGGCGGGTCGACTCGAGTTCTGCCCGGGCTGTATCGACCTCATGCTGCTGAATGGCGATTTGTTCGCTCAATTCATTCAACCGGTCGTCGACGACGTGTATTTCCGTCTTCACGGCATCACGCTCTGCCTCGGTGATCTCGAGTTCGTCATCCGTCTCGGCCTGCGCTTTTTTCGACTCCTCCAACTCATTGGACAGTCGATCTTGTCGAGCTTTCAACGTGTCTTTCTCTGTCGCCATGACCGGCATGGCAAGTAACGATACACACAACCCTAGCGCAAGCGAACGTTTCATCCGCCAACTCCTCCTTATTTAAGTTAGATTTTCAAGAAACGACCGAGCGATGTCGTCGATCCCCAGATTCCGATGAACGCACCGAGTGCAAGTAAAACAAGCGATACTTGGACTGTTAGCGTCGATGGATCAATCAACTTAAATATATCACTATTCAATTGATCAAGCGATGGTTGTAAAGCACTATATGCAACGTCATATCCGAAATAAATGACAAGAATCGGGACGAGAGCCCCAAGCATTCCGAGGAGCAATCCTTCGATAAAGAACGGCCAGCGAATAAAGCTATTTTTCGCTCCTACGAGTCGCATGATTTCAATCTCACGGCGACGCGAGAAGATTGTCATTTTAATCGTATTTGAGATCAAGAACATCGCCATCAATGTCAAACCGACAATCAACGCGAGTCCGCCGATGCGAATCCCGTTGAAGAAGGCAAACATTTTATCGATGTAGTCTTTTCCGTATTTCACATCGTCCACATTATCGAGTGAACCGACCGATTTGGCCACTTCCTCTAGTTCTGTCGGGTCTTGTGCTTTGACGATATAGCGGGCGTGGAGCGGGTTGTCTTTTTCGACCGTTCCGTATGCAGCCGCATCATCGCCGAGCTGGTCTTGGAACTTCGCTAGCTCATCTTCTTTTGAACTGAACGTGACCGTCGAGACACCCGGCACCTGTTCAATGTTCTCCCCGAGTTTCTCAACCGAGTTCTCATCCGCTGTACGAGTGATGAACACTTGAATCTCGACATCATTTTCGACGTTATCTGAAATTTCATTGATGTTGAACATGACGAGTGCGAATACACCGACAAGTAGCAACGTAATGGTCACGGCACTAATGGCCGCGAACGACATCCATCCATTCCGAAGTGTTCCTTTGAACCCTTCACGCAAATGGCGCAATCCAGTCTTAAATATCATAGCCATATGCTCCTTTCTCTTCATCGCGCACGACTTTCCCGTTCTCAATCGCGATGACGCGGTGACGAATCTTATCGACGATGTCACGGTTGTGTGTCGCCATGACGATTGTCGCTCCGCGGCGGTGAATCTCTTCAAACACTTCCATGATACCCCATGCTGTTTCCGGGTCTAAGTTCCCTGTCGGCTCATCGGCGATAATCAATTTTGGCTTATTGACGATTGCGCGAGCAATCGAGACACGTTGTTGTTCTCCACCTGATAGTTCGTCGGGATAGTTGCGCGCCTTGTTCTTCAATCCGACAAGGTTCAACACATCCATGACTTGTTTCCGAATCGAAGACGTGTCCGCTCCTACAACTTCTAATGCGAACGCTACGTTCTCATATACCGTAAGTGACGGCAACAATTTGAAGTCTTGGAAGATAACGCCGAGTTGACGGCGTAGCTTCGGTACGTGTCGGTCTTTAATTTTCCCGACATCGAGTCCGTCAATCAACAATTGACCGGCTGTCGGCTTCTCCTCACGATAAATCATCTTCATGAACGTCGACTTTCCGGCACCGGAAGGCCCGACGACATAAAGGAACTCGCCGTCGCGAATCTCTAGATCGAGGTCATCCATGGCGACGACGCCGTTCGGATATACTTTACTGACTTTTTGCATCGAGATCATAACGTATTCCCTACCCTTTTTAAATTATTTTTAAGCATCTATGACGAATTTGAATCAATTGTTTTAGTTACTGTATATTTCGCCTAGAGTCTTTTTTACAGGAAACGGCTCCCTCTGTCAAGGTGTCGCTTTTTTATGTTAGCCTGGTCAAAAAATCATCTAGGGCATATGTTGAAGCGACTACAATTATATCAATCCGACTTTTAAAACACCATTACAGGATTGTTTCAGTTCGATTGAGTTCGATGTGAAAATGTCGCGAAGAAACTCGCTTTCTTATTCCCCAAGAGAATGTTGAAACCGCACTTCAAAAGGGTGCTCCCTAAGGAACACCCTTCACCAATACGCCACATTTAATCGTGTGGTTTTTCTTTCAATGCATCAAACGGCGACTTTTTCCGTTTCCGATACTTGATATGAATCGTTGAGGATTCATAGTCATCGGAAGCCCGGATATCCCGACTCGATACGCGGACGAATGACCAAGCAAGAAGGAACATGATGAAGATAAGCGGGAATCCACCGACGATACTCGCTGTCTGGAGCGTCTCTAGTCCGCCGAGGAACATGAGCGTGAGCGGCATGATTGCAAGCGCGAACGCCCAAAAGAGACGGTTCCAGACAATCGGCTCATCCTCGACATGTTTTTGCGTGACCGATGCCAAGATGTAAGATGATGAATCGAACGTTGTCGCCAAAAAGATAATGGCAAGAAGCGTAAAGACGCCGATGACGACTTTCCCGAAAGGCAATTGGCCGATGATGGCGATGATTGTAGGTGCCGGGCCATTCGCCGCCATGTACCCGACAACATCGAACGTCCCACTTAGATGGAGGTAGAGCCCGTAGTTTCCGAGAATCCCAAAGAACAAGATGCATCCGAGCGTTCCGTACACCATCGTCCCAAAGATCATATTCCGAATCGTACGACCGCGTGAGATACGGGCGACGAACAATCCGACGAATGGTGCATAGACAAGCCACCATGCCCAATAGAACACCGTCCACGATTCCGGGAACCCGGTCGATGTGAAGCCACCGAAGTCACCGAACGGTTCCATCCACGTTGCCATCCGGAAAAAGTTATCCATGACGATTCCGACTCCATTGAACGTCGTCTCCATAATGAATCGAGTCGGACCAAAGATAAGCACGAACGTCAAAATCCCAAGGGCGAGCCAGATGTTCAAGTCACTGAGTACTTTGATGCCACCCTTCAGTCCAATGTAAGAACTGATGGCGAAGATGACCGTACAAATCAACATGATGACGGCCTGCATCCCGAGCGTGACGGGAATCCCTGTTAGTTCGTTGACCCCTTCGGCAATCATCGGGGTACCGAGGGCGAGCGTCGTCCCGGCACCACCTAATAATCCAAAGATAAATAAGATATCAATCAATTTACCGAGGGGTCCATCTGCCCATTTTCCGATAACGGGACGTACCGCTTCACTTACCTTTAAGACGGATTTCTTACGGACGTAAAAGAAATAAGCGATCGGCAGTGCCGGTAACGTGTAGATTGCCCAAGCGATCGGTCCCCAGTGGAACATGCCATATGCTGTCGACCATTGAATCGCTTCCGGTGACTCCGGTGTCAGCCCGAACGGCGGACCTTCATAGTAATAGACCCATTCGATGACGGACCAATAGAGGATGCTGGACCCGATGCCGGCAGCAAATAACATCGCCGCCCAAGAGAATGTACTAAATTCGGGTTCTTCATCTTCACGACCTAATTTGATATGACCATTCTTACTGAAGGCAATGAAAATCAAAAATCCGAACGCACCTAAGCCCATTGCTAAGTACAACATGCCGAAGTTAGAGGTCATGTATTCGTTCGCCGCACCGACCCACGCTTTACCGGTCTCTGGGAAGAAGATGAGCGGTAACGTCACCCCTAACAGTAATACAAACGAGCCGATAAAAGTCGGCCAGTCAATCAGTTTCGTCTTCAATTGTCATCACTCCATTTCCACTATGTCTCCCGTTACCTTAACAATAATTCCCCAAGCCCTAACACCCAAAACAAAAAAGCATGAGGTGTGTTCCACCTCATGCTGTCGAATCTTATTTTTTCTCAGCGAGCCAAGCGGCGACCGCTGTGATTTCTTCGTCTTTTTCAATGACGTTCGCAGGCATCGCGCCTTGACCGTTTCGAATGACGTTTTCAATCTCTTCTGCCGACAGACGAGCACCGACTTGCTCGAGTGACGGACCACTCATTCCTTCAAGGTTCGCACCGTGACATGCCGCACAGTTTTGTGCGTATACCGCTTCCGCGTCAACCGATGCCGTGTTCGAGCCCGAATCCCCGTTGCTCGATGTATCCTCTTCTTCACCGCCGCCACATGCGCCGAGTGTCAGCATGGCGCCGAGGCCGATGGCCATCATCCATTTTTTCATAACCACGTTCCCCTCCTAAGTTGTAGAAATGACCTACATTTACCATTATAGCCGTTAACGTATGCTTTCTAACCTAATCTCACGAAAAGTACACAAAGATTCCACAACTTACGGTACGTTGATGTAACGCTTATCGGACGTAAAACCTTGTCCTAGCACCTCATGTGCCTCACTGAAGACAAGGAATGCCTCCGGGTCGATCCGACGGATTATTTCCTTCAATCGACTCACTTCGCTCTGACGGACAACAATCATGAGCATCGGACGGTCGAGACGTGAGTATGCTCCGATTGCTTGGATCTCTGTCGCACCACGGTCAAGTTCCTCGAAGACGGCCCGGACGATGAAGTCTCGCTTCTCCGAGATGACGTAAGCCATCTTGTCCTGTGTGAACCCGAGCTGGACGAAGTCGATCATCTTAACCGTGATGAATAATGCGATGAGTGCATAGAGTCCGGTCGTGAACGAGAACGTCAAGGCCGCGGTCAAGACGACCATGCCATCGAGGATGGCGATACAGAGATAGAGCGGGATGTGCGTGAACTTATGTAAGATCTGAGCGATCAAGTCCATTCCCCCTGTCGAGGCGCGTCCACGGAAGATGAGTCCGAGTCCGACACCGACGCCGACACCACCGAAGATGGCCGCGAGGAGCGTATCGTCCACAGCCGCACCGGCATCGATCGCCTCATAGAAAAGAATGACACCCGGTAAAAAGATGGAGCCGACGAGCGACTTCACACCGAACCCGAGGCCGAGGATGGCCCACCCGATAATCAGAAGTAACACGTTCGCCACGAGCTGGAACGCCCCCGGCGAGATGCCGAACAGTTCATAAGTGATGACCGAGATCCCGCTCACCCCGCCTGATGCCAGATTGTTTGGCAACAGAAAAAGACTGAAGGCTGAGGCGACGAACACTGAGCCGGTCAACAAATACAGATAGTCTTTGACGATTTGCTTCATTAAAGAAAGTCTCCTTTACACACAACATGGCCCAAAGACAGGTGTCTTTGAGCCACATGCATCACATATTTGTTTTACGAAGGTAGGCATCGATGAACGGCATGACGTCGCCGTCCATGACGCCACTCGTGTTCCCGACTTCATGGTTCGTCCGGTGGTCTTTGACCATCGAATACGGGTGGAAGACATACGAACGGATTTGGCTACCCCAACCGATGTCCGTCTTCTCCCCACGGATCTCGTCGAGTTTTCGTTGCTGCTCGTCGAGTTCGCGTTGGTACAATTTCGCTTTCAACATCTTCATCGCCGACTCACGGTTCTTGATCTGTGAGCGCTCGGTCTGACACGAAACGACGACGCCCGTCGGCACGTGCGTGATCCGGACGGCAGAGTCCGTCGTGTTGATGTGCTGACCGCCGGCACCTGATGCACGGTACGTGTCGATACGGAGGTCTTCTGTCCGTACTTCGATCTCGATGTCGTCATCGAATTCCGGCATGACGTCACATGACACGAACGACGTATGACGACGGCCAGACGAGTCGAATGGCGAGATGCGGACCAAGCGGTGAATCCCTTTCTCCGCCTTCAAGTAGCCGTATGCGTTATGACCGACGATGCGGAGCGTGACCGACTTGACGCCCGCCTCTTCACCCGGGAGGTAATCGACCGTCTCGACTTTCCAGCCTTGTTTGTCAGCGAAGCGTTGATACATCCGAAGGAGCATCGATGCCCAGTCCTGTGACTCGGTACCGCCCGCACCCGGGTGCAATTCGAGGATGGCGTTGTTCGCATCGTATGGTCCGTTCAAGAGGATCTCGAGTTCGAAGTCATCAAACTCCTTCTTGAGCGCTTGAATCGATTCCCCGAGCTCTTCTTGCATCTCGGCGTCCGGCTCTTCCTTGATGAGTTCGAGCGTCACTTCGCCGTCCTCATGTTGGTTCGCGAGGTCTTGATACTTGTCGACCATCGCCTTGAGACCGTTTGACTCGTCGATGACTTTTTGTGCCTTCTCCTGGTTGTCCCAGAAGTCTGGATACGTCATCTCGTTCTCGAGCTCGGCGATGCGTGCCTCCTTCTCTGTCAAGTTGAGAGACGCTCTGTAATTCTCGAGGCGTTTCGCCATCGCCTCTAGTTCGTTCCGAATATCTGAAATTTCCATAGTGTGATTCACCTTTCCGTAGGAAAGAGGCGAGCGGACCCGCCTCTTCAATAATTAAGCCTGTTGTCTACCGTGACAGTTCTTGAACTTCTTACCAGAACCGCACCAGCACGGGTCGTTCCGGCCGATGCTGTCTTCTTTCGAACGACGGACCGGCTTCTTTTTGACCGGTGCATCGCTCTTGCCTGAGACAGCGACTTCCTCTTCGACGACTTTCTCGCGTCGGAGGTTGTCCCCGACTTCGGCACGAAGGACGAAGCCTGTCACTTCTTCTGAGATCGCCGCGTTCATCGCGTCGAACATGTTAATCCCTTCCGCTTGGTACTCACGAAGCGGATCGTTCTGTCCATAGGCGCGGAGATGAATCCCTTGGCGCAACTGGTCCATATGGTCGATATGGGACATCCAGTGCGAGTCGACGGCACGGAGCACGATGATCTTCTCGAACTCGTTGAAGCGTTCCGGTGGCGCGAGTTCACGTTTCGCCTCGTACTGCTCGTTCACGCGCTCCATGAGAAGCTCAATGATTTCTTCACGCTCTTTGCCGTAGAAGTCTTTGCCTTCGACCGTCTTCTCGAGCGCGAGCGTCTGGTTGGCCCAGTGCGCGAGCTCGTCGATGTTCCATTCTTCCGGTACGAGTTCGATCGGCGTGTATTGACCGACACCGAGTTCGACCGTCTGTGCCATCATCGAACGGACGATATCCGTGACCGACTCGTTCTCGAGGATGCTCGAGCGGTCCTTGTACATGACCTTCCGTTGGTCCGCCATGACGTTGTCGTAACCGAGAAGCTGCTTCCGCGCATCGTAGTTGTTTCCTTCGACACGTTTTTGCGCTGACTCGACCGCTTTCGAGACCATGCGGCTCTCAATCGGTTGCGTGTCATCCATCCCGAGACGCTCCATCATGCTTTGGAGGCTATCCGTTCCGAAACGACGCATGAGCTCATCTTCGAGTGACAAGTAGAACTGGGATTTACCCGGGTCCCCTTGACGGCCCGCACGACCACGTAGCTGGTTATCGATTCGGCGTGATTCGTGACGCTCTGTCCCGATGATGTAAAGACCACCGAGGTCGATGACACCTTCTCCGAGCTTGATGTCGGTACCACGACCGGCCATGTTCGTCGCAATCGTGACGGAACCTTTTTGACCGGCGTTCTCGATGATTTCCGCCTCACGGGCGTGGTTCTTCGCGTTTAAGACATCGTGACGAATCTTCTTCTTCGTCAAAAGCTTGCTCAAGTATTCAGATGTCTCGACGGCGACCGTACCGACGAGAATCGGTTGTCCCGTCGCGTGAACTGCCGAAATCTCTTCCACGACGGCTTTGAACTTGCCTTCCATCGATTTGAAGATGAGGTCTGCCTTGTCGTCCCTGAGAATCGGTTTGTTCGTCGGAATCGTCACTACTTGCATGTTGTAGATGTTACGGAACTCTTCTTCCTCTGTCTTCGCTGTACCGGTCATCCCGGCAAGTTTCTCGTACATCCGGAAGTAGTTCTGATACGTGATTGTGGCGAGCGTCATCGATTCGCGTTGAATCTCGACGCCTTCTTTCGCCTCGATTGCCTGGTGAAGACCTTCCGAGTAGCGGCGTCCGTCCATGACACGACCCGTGAATTGGTCGATGATCATGACTTGCCCCTCACGTACCATATAGTCGATATCGTGATGCATGACCGCGTTTGCACGAAGGGCGAGCCCGACGTGGTGGTTGACGGCGACGTGCTCGATTGCGAACAGGTTGTCGATGCCGAAGAACTTCTCGGCGAGGTCGACCCCTTGGTCCGTCAAGAGGACCGACTTCGTCTTCACGTCGACCGTGTAATCGTCTTCCTCTTTCAACGTACGGACGAACGCATCCGCGCGGGTGTAGAGTTCAGTCGACTTTTGAGCCGATCCTGAGATGATGAGCGGAGTACGCGCCTCATCGACGAGGATTGAGTCGACTTCATCGACAATCGTGTAGTAGAGCTCACGTTGAACACGGTCTTCTTTATAAAGGACCATGTTGTCACGGAGGTAGTCGAATCCGAGCTCGTTGTTCGTCGAGTACGTGATATCACAGTTATAGGCCGCTTGTTTCTCGACACGGTCCATGTTCGACACGTTGAGGCCGACTGAAAGACCGAGTGCGAAGTAGAGCGGCTCCATGAGTTCTTTATCTCGTTTCGCCAAATATTCGTTGACCGTTACGACGTGTACGCCACGGCCAGTGAGCGCGTTCAAGTAGACAGGAAGTGTCGCGACGAGCGTCTTCCCTTCACCGGTTTTCATTTCGGCGATGTCGCCGTTATGGAGCACATAGCCCCCGATGAGCTGGACACGGTAATGACGCATCCCGAGCACACGCTCCGATGCCTCACGACAGACCGCGAACGCCTCCGGCAAGAGGTCGTCAAGTGTCTCGCCTTTTGCCAGACGTTCCCGGAACTCTTCCGTCTTCGCCTGAAGCTGTTCGTCGGACAATGCTTTGATTGGTTCGGCGAACGACTCGATCAAGTCGGCCGCTTTCTCTGCTTTTTTCAACATTCGTTTCTGTGGAGCAAATAACTCTTTCAAAAAGTTCGCCATACTCATATCTCCTCTGCACTCACTAAAAAATGCATGTTTTTTCCCTAATGTACAGTTTAACCGAAGTGGTGCCACCTTTCAAGGAAAGGCAAAAGGAAACGACCCCCCGAAGCCGGGAGGTCGTGTAGTGTCAAGTTTATTATTCAGGTTCGATCAAGCCGTACTTCCCATCTTTACGACGGTAGACGACGTTCGTGTTGCCCGTTTCTGCGTCTGAGAAGACGAAGAAGCTGTGACCGAGCATATCCATTTGAAGAATCGCCTCTTCCGTGTCCATCGGTTTCAACGTGAAGCGTTTCGTCCGCACGAGTTCGAGTTCTGCCTCGTCCTCATCGTAGACGGCCGGTGTATCATCAGGTCCTTCTAAAGACTTGAAGTACTCGCCGACGCCACCTTCTTTCCCGCGTCCTTTACGGTTGAGTTTCGTTTTGTGTTTACGGATTTGACGTTCCAATTTATCGACGACGAGGTCGATTGCCGCATACATGTCGAGGTTGATGTCCTCAGCACGGAGCAACAAGTTCGGCATCGGGATCGTCACTTCCACTTTTTGTTTCTCGTTATACACTTTCAAGTTGACGTAAGCCGTCTGTGCATCCGTAGGAGTTGTGAAATACCGAGTCAACTTCTCCAGCTTTTTCTCGACATAGTCTTTGATTGCTGGTGTGACCTCAATGTTTTCGCCGCGAATGTTATAAATCATCTGAACTCCTCCTTAGAAATAACCGCTTGAACCAATGATTCGTCGAACGAGACGGAATCTCCTGCTTCATTTCTTAAAAAAGAAAGGGGAACCAGGTGGCTCACTCATATTATACCCCGAAAACGCTGCGATTGAAAACGTTATCATCAGAAAATAATGACAATTTTGTTCCGAATTCAACATTTCCTAGAACGAGCGAAAGGTATAGAAAGAAAATACCCATTCCACTCATTTTTAAACGCCTTTTTTTATTATGTAGAAAAAATAAAAGCCGACTCCCAAGGGAGCCGGCTTCGTGGTTTGAAATTATAATTTTACAACGTTAGCCGCTTGTGGGCCACGCTCGCCATCAACGATTTCAAACTCTACATCTTGACCTTCGTCAAGTGATTTGTAGCCTTCAGATTGGATTGCTGAGAAGTGTACGAACACGTCTTTGCCGCCTTCAACTTCGATGAATCCAAAACCTTTTTCTGAGTTAAACCATTTTACTTTACCTACCATGTGTAAATCCATTCCTTTCACCATTGGAGAATACAGAGGATTGTCCTCTACGGCTAATCTTACCACCTTCTTGTAAGCGTGACAAATACTTTCTCAAATATTTGTAAACGTTTCGCCATTTGGCTTTCATTGGAATTATATTTCCCTACTTTTCATATTGTCTTGTTGAATTTACATTTTTTGTGATATATCATTGAAGGGATGATTTAGGTTTGTGCCGTTTGTCTTTAGCCGATCCTGAAAATCTAATACGAGGAGGATGGTGCAGCGTATGCGCTCCTACTATTCTGAGGAAAAATATCGCATCACAAAGCGAACCGTGGCGATTCTCCCTTGCTTTGACATCATGAAGCAGTCACGGATCATTCTCGAGGATGGCACCGAGATTTCAACCCCGCTCCGGCCGTACCAGTTGTTGCAACTTTCTTGCCGCCAGTACAACAGCTCGATCGAGGAAAGAATCTTCATCGCCAAACGCGTCGCCGGCGTAAAAGGGAAAGTCCCTGTCGTGATTGAACCGACAACTGGACTCGTCTTCTTCCCGACGAAGTCTCCAAAACGAGACGATTGTGAATGGTATGCCTGGTCCCATATTCGAGACATACTGAACATTGAGGGTGAGCCGAACGGGCTTGTCCTCACGACTGATGGACATCAAATCCAAACGAACGCAACACCGTACGTCCTCCGGAACCAGCTCAAAGCGACAGGTGAACTTGTCGCCCGGTTCCAACAATTGAACGCGAGCCCCGTGCTCGAGTCCTGACACGCCTTCCGTCGAAAAGACGGAAGGTTTTTTTCTATTGTATCGCTTCATTTTTTTAAAAAGAGGTCGATATTATGGTCGAGGTGACAAACATGCAAATTCAAGCCCAAGCGACCGCCGTCAGTTCGGTCTTACCAGGCATCCAGACGAACCGGACGTACAAGGCCGAACTCGTCAAACAAACAGGACCCGACTCCGCGATCGTCAAGATCAACGGTGAAGAAGTCGAGGTCACATTTAAAGACGGGCTTCCGAAAACGAACCCGTTCCAAGTGACGCTCGCCGAACAGGACGGCATCTTGATGGCGACCGTCGTTCCTCCAAAGGAAGAGACACTTGAATCCGCACCACCTGCGTCCGCGTCGTCAAAGCTTGATGCGAAGATTCAGACGCTCCTCGCTTCCCTTCCACCTGAAGTACGAAGCGCGGTCAGCCGCCTGCTACAATCCGGACGCTTGCCGATGAACGAAGATACGGTACGCCTTCTCGAGACGGCGTTCAAAGGGGACATGCGGGACGTCATCCTACATTTGAAGACGCTCGACACTCCGACCGTTCCTCGTGAGATGGCTCGAGAGATCGCTGTCCTCTCTTTGAACGAAGCGAAACAACAGATCACACCGCCGGCGCCGAACGCTCCTTACCCACAAAAAGAGCGGTATGTCGAACTCGTCAATCTGTCACGTCCCGTGAGTGAACGCGTCACGCCGACACCGGAAACGATTGATCGGGTCATCCGTGACCTCACGCCGACGACACCGACATCACCGCGTCCGATTGAATCTGAATCGCGCCAAGCGATGCCGCTTCCTCCAATCAACGGGAAGCAAGTGATGGTGAAGGAAGTGACGTCACATCTAGCGACCGTCACGAACACGTTCCGAAACGAGCAGGCGACCGTGACGAAACAACTCGGACAAGTCGCTGCGTTGATCGAGACGAACCCGCATGCGGCACGCCCTGCCCTCGAGACCGTCTCGACCCGTCTGACACAACTCGTCCAAAAGACGGACGCCTTGCTTCATACCGACGTGACTCAAGAGAAGCAACTAGTCGCCATGACGGCCAAACTCGACGTCGCGTTGTCGTTGCTTGCGACGAAACCACAAGAGAGTGCGACACTCGTCAAAGAGGTCCGAGCGGCACTGAATGATTTCCGTTATGCGCCGAATCAGACACGCATCGAATATATCCCAAACGGGGCGACACGTGCCGGCGAGATGCCGACCGTCGCGCCACTCAAGCTCGATTCGACATTATCTGGACGACACATCCAGGAAGTAGCGCAACGTGTGCAGACACAGGCACAGCTCGCCCAAGCGACGTCCAATACGCCGACATCAGCTTTATCGGTACGTGGAGATACGACGAACCCCGAGGCGCAACGCCTCGCCTCGTTCTTCCAAGTCCAACAGACTCTCAACCGCCTTGATGGCGGTCAGCTCCATCAACTCTTGTTCGCCCTACCGGCAAAAGTGCAAGAGATCGACACCGGAATCCATGTTCATATCCAAAACCGGGAGGCCGGGGACGTTGTCGACTGGGAGAACAGTGTCCTCTACATTCGTTTAGAGACCCCACGTCTTGGAGAAATTGGTGTCAAACTCGAAGCGAAAGATCGAAACCTCCGACTCACACTCGAGCACGACGATTCGACGGTCGAGCGACTCGCTCGTCCCCTTCTCGGGAAAATCGAACAAACGCTCGAGACGATTGGATATAAGAGTGTGACGACCCAGTTCAAACCGCTCACGAAAGCTGATCGTGTCATCGAAGAGCCTACGATAGCACCGACGACAGGATATGACTTTAGAATTTAGGAGGTCCCGATGTACCAACGCATGGATTTGACGAAACGTAAGACGGCCGCGGTCGTCCGCTATGATGAAACGACGGATAAAGCGCCCGTCATCGTCGCCCGCGGGACCGGAGCCGTCGCTGAAAAGATTTTACAGGAAGCACGTGCCCGAGGAGTAGCGGTCGAGAACGACCATTCCTTGCTTGGCCATTTGCTCGACCTTGACCTAGGAGACGCCATCCCACCCCAACTTTATGATGTGATGGCAGAAGTGTTGTTGTTGATAGAGGAACTTGATTCGATCAAAGGAGAACAAAGATGAATTCAACCCAATTATATGAAATGAGGCCGGAAGAGCTGACTCAGGCGATGCTTCACGCACTCGTCTATCACTATAAACATGCGCAAGATTCGACGATTGCCGAACGAAACCGTCATCTTCGCCAAGCCCGTGAACTTTTAGTCAAACTTCACCAAGGACTCCATGACGGCGGCGGGATTATCGCGGCTCAACTGGATGAAATTTATCTATATATGGCAAACGCAAGCGTCGAAGCAATCATCGACCAGGATAAGGAAAAAATCGCCGAACTACATACGCTCGCAAGTGACCTCGACCAAACATGGGGTGAAGCAATGGAGCGTGCCAAGACCCAACCTGTCACGACTGGAGGAAACCGTTATGAAAATTACGAATAACGTCCAAGCATTAAAAGCGTATACATCTCTTTCCCTGAATCAAGCGTCAATGAAAAAAACGATGGATCGCCTCTCAAGTGGGATTCGCATCAACAAGGCATCTGATGATGCAGCGGGAC